>JAHDIM010000249.1 GCA_020630805.1 Anaerolineales bacterium | reverse complement strand
TGAAGGGTTGGCTGTCATGGAAGCGCATATAATGAAGACGTATAAGTAATTGTTCACGTGCACTATAGGTGTCGACTACTCGAGAGTTTAACTTTTAGTAGTCAAGGCGTTGGCACTTAATCGCAAAAGTTGAACTTTTTGTGTGATCGAGATCTAAGGAGACGCGATCAAAAGGAGGCTCTCAAAATGACAACTGCAGCAGACTTACTCACCGAACTTGACTCTGACAACGTCAAAATGGGTGACATCAAAAAGCATGCGAAGGCCATCAAGCGTGACCATGACTTAGCAATGGAGCTTTGGGCGAGTGAAAAGTTTTCACCTCGCATGCTGGCTGTGCTGATTATGGATAAAAATCAGCTCACGCAAGAGGTATTAGATGGCCTTATGGCAGACCTTGATGCGCAAAACATGGACCAACGGATCCGCATTATCGATTGGCTACTCGCTAATCAGCTGATGAAATCTAAGAAGACCATCGCATTGCTTGAGAGCTGGCAAAACGCGGAACAGCCGCTTCAACGACGTTTGTTTTGGTATCACCAAGCGCGTTTGCGGTGGATGGGAAAACTCGGGTTTGAAAACACACCAGACTTAGTCACGACCCTCGAAAGTGAGTTGGCATCTGAAGCTCCTGAAGTGCAGTGGGCCATGAACTTTACGGCGGGGCAGATAGGGGTGTTTGATGCCCAATATCGTGACCGTTTGGTGACGCTCGGCAAAGACGTCGGCTTATATGAAGACGAGCCAGTGCCACGAGGCTGTACCCCAAATTACTTGCCAGAATTTATCCGCATTGAAGCTGAAAAACGCGGAACGTAATTGTCGATTTAATACGTGTAATGGGAAAGATTTTCTGTAAGATCTGTGGTGGGCGAGTACCTGTGCTGACCAAAGAAGAATTCTCTGAATATCGCATTGTCTACATGGATTGTGTTCGGAGCATCAAGAAGTATAGGGTAGAAACTGGCGCTAGCGTTCAAGAAGCAGCAAAACTTTACGCGCCTGCACTGGACAAATTTGAAGAATTGACTGGTTTTAGAGGTGATGATGCGTTTCATTTGTATAGAAAACACTATGCTCCAACATATGGCGAGCCATGCCATAAGTGCGGAGATTATTTTCAGACAAGAATAAGACAAGTCTGTCGGAATTGTGGTGAACCTAGATTGAGAAATTGATCGTGAAAGAAACGCTAATTGAGATTTCCCGTCTCAATTCAACCACTCATGATCAGGCACAGCATATCCTAGATGTACAGTTGCTGGCATATCAAGTAGAAGCAGACCTGCTTCAGATACGAGACTTCTTTCCGCTCCAACGAACTGTATTAGAGATCCAAACTGCGGACGCTGAGTTTTTTGGCGTCCGCAGCGATGGTAAATTGGCTGCAGTTATTGAAGTAGAACTTGTCTCCAAACATGAAGTCAATGTTGCCAGTTTGGTGGTGTTGCCCACAATGTTTCGGCGCGGATATGGCTCAGCGCTATTGCGCCATGTCTTAGAGACTTATCCTGAACAGTCCGTCACTGTCTCCACTGCAAAAGGCAATATCCCCGCCATTGCGCTCTATAAAAAGCACGGCTTTGAGATTGCGCAAGCGTGGCAAACCCCAGATCACATCGCGATGGTTACGCTGCGAGTCCAGCGTTGAGATCATAAGCGTCTCTGATGAGCGCCAACTGCATTGTGTGTAGCATCGTTGCCGCCTCTGTAGCGGAATAGCCTGTCCGCGTCATAATCCACCAATCTAACATTGCTAGCTGCGCATTGATGATGTAGCGCACTAAAACATCGGCTGGTGTTTTGGGCGAGATGTCTGGCAATGCCGCTTCAATTGAGGTCAGTAAGTTTTGCATCGCATATTCGCGAACGTTGCGCATGACGATATCTGCATCGCGCCCGCGCGTAAAGGCTTCATATACAGCTTTGGCTTCAATGACCTGTGTCAAGAAATCGATCATTGCTTGTTGTGGCGCCTCCCCTAACAATTCCGCTGGCGTAAAGATCCCCAATTGCATGTGCGTCACAAACGCATCATGATGGTCCAAAAGCAAATCATCTTTGCCTTGATAGTGTAAATAAAACGTTGAGCGCCCTACATTGGCGCGCTCCGTGATGTCTTCAATGGTGACAGCGTCATACCCCTTTTCAAAGATCAATTGAATAAGCGCCTCATTGAGCAGGGCGCGCGTGCGCTGAACGCGGCGGTCAAGTTTTGATTCCGGCATACCTCTAGTGTAACAAGCCTACCCCCAGATTGTTTCTGGACAATTTGCATCAAGTGTCCAGTTATGAACGTTTCAAGAGGGTTGCGTAGTGCATTGCCGGTCAACCTTCCGTATTCTCTGAACAACGAACCTGTTCATTGCAATTCGTAAGGAGCAACCTCATGAACTCTTCCAAACGTGTGTTTTGGCGCACACATTTCGCAATTCTGACGCTGGCCGCATTTCTAATCGGCTTAGGTGTCATTCTACTTAGCCAGCAAACCTCACTGCTTGCACTAGGCATCACCGGATTACTGATTGCCCACGTGGTGGCCTTTGGCGGTCTGTTTTTATTCGGTGGTGGCTGGATCGCCAGCAAATTTCGAGCATCCAACACCAACGCTCCGGAGGTGGACAATGCATAAGCTGTTTCATCGTAACAGTGCTGCATCAATTGCCCAGCCAAAAGATACCGAATCGCCATATCTAATTGAACTACAGCGCGTCACAAAACAATATTCCACTCCAGCAGGAACATTCACTGCCATCAACGAGATTGATTTACAAGTCGAGGCCGGAGAGTTTGTGGCAATTACGGGTAAGTCTGGCAGCGGTAAGTCAACCTTGTTGAACATGATCACGGCCATCGATACGCCCACATCTGGCGCAATTACGGTCGATGGTGTGGCTGTCGACAAGCTGAGCCAGAACCAAAGCGCAATTTGGCGCGGCACTAACATTGGCTTGGTCTTTCAGTTTTTTCAACTGCTGCCAACGCTGAGCGTCGCTGAAAACGTGATGCTACCCATGGACTTTTGCAACACCTATCCGACCCGTGAACGGCGCGAACGGGCGCTCATGTTACTAGAGCGGGTCGGGGTGCTAGATCAAGCGGATAAGGTGCCAACGTTACTCTCCGGCGGACAGCAGCAGCGGGTTGCGATTGCACGTGCCCTTGCTAACGATCCGCCTGTGGTCGTCGCAGACGAACCGACCGGGAATTTAGATTCGCAAATGGCAGATGCCACGCTGTCGCTGTTTCAGGAGCTGGCTGCGGGCGGACAGACGATCCTTATGGTGACCCATGAGCGGACGGTCACTGAGTGGGTGTCACGGACGGTGCATCTGGCAGATGGCATCGTCGTCGCCGACTCGCTCATCACTGATCGCGTGCCGCGTGAGGTGGCCTATGTTTAGCTGGTTGCGTTTGCGCAAGGTCTGGGCGGATCTGTGGGTCAACGAACTGCGTAGTCTGATGGCAATCTTGGCAATTGCCATTGGCTTGTTTGGTGTGGGATCCATTCTCAGTGCCTACGCCATACTGAACCGAGAGATTGACGCCAATTTTATGCAGACCACGCCAGCTTCAATCTGGCTATATACCGCTGACGCTGATGCAAATTTGGCTGACATGCTCTTGGCCTTGCCAGAAATTGGCGCGGTGGAACTGCGTCGCCAATTGCAACCGCGCATGCAATTCGATGGCAAGAATTGGTTGCCATCGGTGCTATTTGTCATTGATGACTTTGCAACAATGCAGGTGGCAACCTTCACCAGCGAGTCAGGCAACTGGCCGCCAGCAACGGGTGAGATCTTACTAGAGCGCTCATCGGTCAATATTCAAAATGTTTCGCAAGGCGATACAGTAACCTTGCAAATGCCAGATGGTACAGAAGCATCGCTGACGTTTAGCGGCATCGTGCATGATCCGGCGCGCTCACCGGGTTGGCAAGAAAGCCGCGAGTACGGTTACATCACGCGTGAAACCTTTGCATTGATGGATGCAGATGCGCAATTCAATCAAGTGCATTTACTGGTTGCAGCTGATCCTCTCAACGAACAGCGCAACCGCGACATTGCTGAGCAGGTCCGCCTTATTGCAGAGGATGCTGGTTACGCAGTGACTGCCGTGACCGTCCCAACGCCAGGCCGCCATCCGCATACTGACCAAATGGATTCGCTGCTGTTTCTCATTCAAGCCTTTGGCTGGTTGGCGCTTTTACTAAGTGGGGTGCTGGTCGCCACCATTGTTAGTGCACTTATCAAGCAGCAAACGCGGCAAATTGGCGCGATGAAAGCGATTGGTGGCCGTGGGTCACAGATCACAACAGGCTATTTGGCCATGGTGGTGGTGCTTGGAGCAGTGGCGCTGTTGCTAGGCATGCCACTGTCTGTTTCTGCCGGGAACGGGATTGCAACCTTTACTGCCACGCTGCTCAACTTTGACATCACTGACAATTCAATTCCACTGTGGGTCTTTGCAGTGCAAGTCATCGTGGGGCTTACCGTGCCATTGCTAGCTGCAATTATCCCTATTCGGATTGGTACGCGTGTCAGCGTGCGCGACGCACTTGGTGATTTTAACGTTGGCCGCACGCAATTTGGCAGTAGTGTCATTGATCGGCTCATCATGCGGACTAAAGGTGTGCAACGCCCAATTTTGCTCGCCATTCGCAACACGTTTCGGCGCCGCTTGCGCCTGACCCTAATCGTGCTTATTTTGGCGATTGGAGGGGCAACGTTTATGAGCGCGATCAATGTCAATCAATCTTGGCTAAATACTATTGCTATTGCATTTGATGCGCGTGATTACGATTTTGAGCTAGACCTGACAGCGCCTTATCCCACAGAACAGATTACTGCTGCCCTAGCTGACATCCCTGAAATTACGTATGTTGAAGCATGGAACAACGCTGTTGTCGTAGAAGCACTGCCGGATGGAACGGACGGCGATCGTTTCAATCTGTCTGCGGTGCCGCCAGACACCGACCTCATTGACTATCCGCTAATTGCTGGGCGGTGGCTTCAGCCGGGTGACACGAATGCCTTGGTCATCAATCACAACATGTATTACGACGACCATGTGCAAGTTGAGGTTGGTGATACCGTGTTGTTGCGCATCAATGGCGAGCCGATGGACTGGGAGGTGGTGGGCGTTATTCGCGAAATTGGCACGCCTCGGCGCGGGCTGGGCAACCCAGCGTCGGCATATGTGAGTTTGCCTGCGTTCAATGCGCTGACGGACCGAGCTGACACAACAACCATGGTGCGCATCAAAACTCAACAGAGTGATGCTGCTTTCCTCGCGGCGCTTCAACCAACAATCGATGCGGCCTTGGCTGACGCCAACATCAACGTCAAGGATCTAGAAGCAGGGGCGACGCGACGCGTGATTTTAGAAAACCATCTGGTCGTGATTATTGCCTTCCTCGTGATGATGGCTGTGCTGATTGCGGCGGTTGGGGCATTGGCGCTGATGGCGATGATCAGCATCAACGTAATGGAGCGCGCGCGTGAAATTGGCATGATGCGCTCGGTTGGGGCGTCTACAAAAGCAGTCTATCAAGTCGTAATGGTCGAAGCGTTGGTGATCGGGTTACTGTCGTGGGGCGTGGCAGTGCTGATCGCACGCCCCTTGAGCATTGTGCTGGGAAATGCTGCGGGCTGGATATTTGTCCGTTCGAACTTGGACCATGTCTTTTCAACGCCCATCCTGCTGGTTTGGCTCGTGATCATTGTGATCGTCAGTCTCACGGCAAGCCTGTTCCCGGCGCAAAACGCAGCGCAACTCGCTGTCCGTGAAGTCCTCGCCTACGAATAA
>JAHDIM010000248.1 GCA_020630805.1 Anaerolineales bacterium | reverse complement strand
ATGGGGCCAAAGCGTTGCACGAGCCAGCCTGTTACAAACGCAAAGCCGAACATCCCCAGCGTGTGCCCCACTAAGATCTGCAAAATATCGCCTTGTCCATACGCGTTAGCACGCATGTGAAGCGGTGTAATGACCATCAGCAACGTCATTACGAGCTGGCCAACAGCCATGGCAGAAATTGCCAGCACAACGGCTGGGTTAGACATCAACTTCGTGAGAGGTTGTCGTCCAGCCGCTGCCGCTGCTTCGTCTGCTGCTTTGTCAGAGTCGGTTTCAATCCGTAGTGTGCTAGGTTCTGGCCGCAAGAAAAACACTAGCACTAAAAACGCTAGGGTGGCCAACCCTGCGCTGAGCACCCAGGTCGCTTCGAAGTCTGACATCCCCAGCCGAGTTCCTAAGTCATGGATGCTTTCGGCCAAGAAATAATCTAGGATAGAGCCAACTGTACCGGCAAACACAATAATGCCGATGATTTTGGAGCGGTTGCCTTCTGGAGTCACTTCAGCCGCAATAAATTTACTCTGTTCGCTCGCGGCGCGGTTGATCCCAATTAGAAACATGCTGAGTAGCAACAATGCAAAAATCCCGCGTTGAACCGCGAGAAATCCCACCCCGATGCCTGCCAAGGCAAACATCCAACCTGTCAACAGGCCCGTCCGGCGGCCTAACCGATCCATCAATAGACCGATGGGATATCCCGCAACAGCGCGACCAATGAGGTTCGCAGTAGACCCCCAACCCGCTTTGCCTTCATCTCCACTGAGGTCTGCTGCCAAAATAGAGAGCGTACTGAAAATTGTAAGAAACGTTGCTGAAAAAAGCCCTTGTGCCAAGAACAATGAGCCAATAATGCGGCGTTGGGGAGTGATGATCATAGTTTGTTAGTGTGTTAGTTGGCTGGTTTGTTCATGGAACCTTACACTAGCCAACTAGCAAACCACCCAACCAGCTAACTTAGCGAATGCCAATCTTACCTGAACATTTTCTTAACCTAATTTATTGCCGCGTTTGTATGGATTCGTAATATAGTGAGACTGGGTAACTTTTGAAACATTACAGCCCCACTCTGTATCGGTACGTGTTTCGCAGCAATTGTTCATTCAAATTTATTTTTCGCTCTGCGAAACTAGAAATAGCGCCCAATGCATGGCGTAATTTTTGCAAGTGGATTGCATAGCGCATCCAAATTTTGTAACGAAATTCTTATGGCAAAGAAAAAGAAAAAACAAGCCAAAAAGCAACCTGTGGTTGCACAAGCGACTGTTGTCGAAGAGCAAGTGAACGCATCGGGCTCGATTGTTGATGTCGAAGACCCGAAAGCAACACCGCCGGCAGCAACACCAGCAGCCATGTGGACTGACTTTGTCAGCCAACCCTGGTTCCCTTGGATCGTCCTTGCCCTCATCCTTGTGATGGGCGGCTACTTCCGCTGGGTCGGGCTAGATTGGGACAATCGCCTTCACGTTCACCCTGACGAACGCTTCCTGACCATGGTGACCTCTGCCATTTCGTCTGTCGATAGCGTGAGCGATTTCTTAGATCCAGAAATTTCCACCCTCAATCCATACAACAACAATTTCAATTTCTTCTCGTATGGATTTACGCCGCTGTTCTTTGTCCGGTATTTAGCAGAATGGCTCGAAGCCAGTGCCGGCGGATTTTGGACCGGCACGGGGGATAATCCCGGCTTTTTCTTTGGCTTCAATACGAGCTACGACGGTGTCCATCTCGTTGGTCGCTTCCTGTCTGGTTTATTCGATTTATTCAACGTCCTACTGATTTTCCTCATCGGACGGCGCATGTTTGATTGGAAGATCGGCCTGCTTGCCGCGGCCTTTATGGCAATGGCAGTCGCGCCCATTCAGCAAGCGCATTATTTCACTGTCGATAACTTCGCCAGCTTCTTTGTTACGCTGGTCGTGTACTTTGCCGCGCGTTCACTCACCAGTGAACATGTTGGCAACTATATAGGCTTAGGTCTCGCGTTAGGCGCGGGGATGGCCTCACGCATCAACGTGGCACCGTGGGGATTGTTAGCTGCATTTGCAGCCGCGTCCTATGTGTGGACGTTATACAAAGCCGAAGGCAAGACGCGCAACGTCTTCTTGACTGGCATGAAGCTCAGCGTATTTGTGGCGCTCGCCGCAGTGGTCACCGTGCTGACCTTCCGCGTTGGCCAACCGTACGCCTTCTCTGGCACCTCAATTTTTGACTTCAGTTTCAACGAAACGTGGCTGGCCAACATTGAAGAAGTGTCTGGCCAAGTCGATGGCTCACAAGACTGGCCACCGGCTCACCACTGGGCCTTCACCGGACTGTCTCATCCGCTTATTCAAATGATGCGGGTTGGCATGGGTTGGCCGCTTGGGATTGTCGCGATGCTAGGCTTCTTGCTTGCGGGCTGGCAAATTGCGACCGGGCGCTGGGAAAAGCACATCATCTTGGTGCCATTCACCGCCATCTACTTTGTGTGGATGGGCAGCCAATGGTTCAAATTTATTCGCTACTTCCTGCCAATTTATCCGATTATGTGTTTGTTGGCAGCGTGGTTCCTCTTCGAGGTTTACCGGGGCTGGCGTGACCGCGACAATGCAACGCTGCCAGGAGAAGCTGGCGCCCTTCAGCTCTGGATCCAATTCTGGTTGCGTAAACTGCCAAAACTGAATATCAGCGATGGGCTCCGCAAAAACCTTGCGTTGGGCGCAATGGTGTTTGTCACGGTAGCAACCTTCGTGTGGGCGTTTGCCTTCACCCGCGTGTACACCCGCACCCACACCCATCTAGAAGCCTCTAACTGGATCTTTGAAAACGTTCCTGCACCGATCAATCTCCAAATTGAAACGGAAGATGGCCCCTATTCACAGCCTGTCGCCCTTCCATACGACTTTGTGTATTGGGATGGGCAGCCTTACATTCAGTCTTTCCGGGCGCAAGCTACGGGGACTGTCACCAGCATCCGCACCGGCTGGTTAGGAGATCCAGAAGAAGACAGCGCCCCTGAAACGTTCCAGATTGGTCTCGCTGTTGCGGCTGACGTAAATGAGATTGAAACCTCTGGAGTGGTCACAACAGATTTCTCAGAACACACCAACATCCAGCAAGGATCGCTGTTGATAGATTTAGACAAACCGTTCACCATTGAACGAGGCCAAACCTATCACGTCATTAGCAGCGCACCTAATGGGGCTCCGGTCAGTATTGCTGGCGCAGCCATTGCCAAAGAAACCAACTGGGATCTTGGCTTGCCAGCGCGGACGCAACAATACGATCCGTTCTCTGGGATGTACATCGATAAAAATCTTGAACTGCACACCGATGCCAATCAAGACAAGGTCGATCGGATTGTTAACGTTCTGAACGAGTCAGACTACATGGTGATCGGCACCAATCGGCAATACGATGCCTACACAAAGATGCCGCTGCGCTTCCCAATTCTGACCGAATATTACGATGCACTCTTTGCCGGTGAGCTTGGCTACACGCTAGTCCATGAAGTGGTCAACGCCCCAACCTTCGGCCCGATCACCTTTGACGACCAAAGTGCCGAAGAGTCGTTTACGGTGTATGACCATCCACGCGTCCTAATCTACGAAAAGCAAGACAACTTTGATGCTGACAACGTCCGCGCCATTCTTGAAAAAGCAGACTTAGAACGCGCCGTTCAAATTAGCGCGCGTGACTACACCGCAGCCCCAACGGCACTGCTATTACCAGCCGACCGCCTCAGCGGACAAGGCGGCAGCAGCGGATTATTCAATCCGGGCAATCCATTCAATCGCAGTGAAAACAGTGCGATCTTCGGTTGGTGGGCGCTGGTCATTGTGCTGGGGTTAGCAGCATTCCCAATGACCTACGTGGCCTTACGGGGGCTTCCAGGACGCGGCTATGCAGTGACGAAAACTGTTGGTCTACTCTTGCTCTCATGGCTCGCGTGGCTGTTTGCCAGCCTAGATCTGATTAGCTTTGGTGGGCGTTCCTCGTGGTTCTTCTTAGTTGTGATCGCTGCAGTTAGTGGCTGGTTCTATTGGAACAATCGTGAAGAGATGACCGACTGGGTCAAAGCCAACTGGCGTTACATGCTAACCGTTGAAGTGCTGTACATGGCGCTCTTTGGCCTCGGCGTATGGTATCGCATGCGCAATCCGGACTTGTGGCATCCGTTCTATGGTGGTGAAAAGCCAATGGACTTTGCCTACTTCAACGCAGTCTTGCGCTCAACATCATTCCCGCCTTATGACCCTTGGTTCTCTGGCGGTTACATCAACTATTACTACTACAGCTTTGTCTTGGTTGGCACCTTGACCCGCATGTTGGGACTGTTGCCAAGCATTGCATACAACCTTGCTATTCCGCTGGTTTTTGCCATCACGGGGATGGGCGCATTTTGCGGCGCTTACAACTTGGCGGCCTATAGCCATCAACGCCAACTGCTGGCTGAAAGCGCAGCAGAAGACGCTAAACCACGTCGCTTCAACCCGGCCTATCTCGCTGGGATTCTCGGCATCTTCCTAATGGTCGTGCTCGGCAACCTAGCCCAGTTCGATGTCTTCAAAGACGCTTACGAAAACGTCAGCCAACGCGAAACGCAAGTGATGGTCACTGACGAAGAAACAGGGGAACAATACTTCCCTGAACGCAGTTCGCTGGGCTTAGCATGGCAAACGCTGCGTGAAAGCATCAACAATCAAGAAGAGCTTTCAGTGCGTAACAGCGAATGGTTCTGGCACGCCACCCGCAACATTCCGCCAGACGAAGGCGAAGCGGGTGTCATCACAGAATTCCCAGCCTTTACCTTTATCTATGGTGACTTGCACGCGCATATGGTTGCCATGCCGTTGGCCTTGCTTGCGATGGCATGGGCTATTGCCACTGCGCTCGATAACAAGCGCGAACGCAAACTTCCAAGCGCCATTGTGTATTGGCTGCTTGGCGGTCTTGCTACCGGCGTGATTTATCCAACCAATACTTGGGACTACCCCGCCTACTTAGCGCTCGGGGTCGCTGCGGTGCTCTTTGCCGAGTGGCGCAAACATCAGGAGCTTTCGCTAGCCTTACTTGTTGGCGTTGGTTGGCGCGTTGTGCTGCTCGTCGGTCTCAGTCGCGCCCTGTTCCAGCCGTACTACGATTGGTACGGCTTGGGCTACAGCGAAATTGAAATTTGGGATGGCTCCCGCACTTCAATTGGCTCTTACTTCAAGAACCACGGTCTGTTCCTGTTCATCCTGATGACCTTCATGGGCTTTGAATCCTTCCGCTTGCGCGACAGCTTCCGCAGCATCGACTGGGAAAACTTCCCGCGCTTGAACATCAATCCATTTGGTTGGATTGGTGGCGTAATCTTCATTCAAATACTGTTAGGCGCCGCAGCCTATAGCTGGTACGAATACGACGCAGCGTCTGCAATCATTTCATTGCCATTGGCGGGTTGGGCTGCGTTCTTGTTACTGCATCCAAAGCAAACGCCAGAGCGCCGCGTGATCTTCACTCTGATTGGATTAGCCGCCGTGCTGACCTTCGTGGTTGAAATTGTGCGCTTGTCTGGTGACATTGGCCGTATGAACACCGTCTTCAAGTTCTATTTGCAAGTCTGGGCTGTGTTTGTCGTCGCTGCCGCAGCGGCATTCGCAATGCTGCTACCAACATTACGCCAATGGAATAGCGTCCTCAAACCATTCTGGTGGGTTGGCTTAGCCTCACTGGTGTTGATCGCCGGACTGTATCCAATGACGGCACCGCAAGCCAAGCTACGCGAACGCTTTGACATTGATGCACCACACACCTTAGATGGCTGGACCTACATGGAAAGCGCAGTCTATCGTGACCAAGATCGTGAAATTCC
>JAHDIM010000247.1:4463-5857 GCA_020630805.1 Anaerolineales bacterium | reverse complement strand
TGACGTAAATGCTGTTGTTTCGGCTAGCAGAATTGCTTAGCTTGATGTACATGGGACATGTCACTACGTAGGGTAATAACTATGGGATTGCACAGCGCATCCGTGCAATCCCATAAATCTGCGTCCGAACTTCTTTATTCTTGGGTAATCAAGACCTCGTAGGAATAAATCTGCGAGCCTTCAAAGTGTTCTGGCACGGCAGCCACAATCAGGTACAAGTAATCATCCGCTTCAGTGACTTCCACAGTCAGTGAGCCTTCTACGCCTTCATCCAGCGGGAAGGTGTGATATTTGTAACCATCGTCACCATCGCCAACGACCACCCGCACTTCGAAGAAGGCCGCTGCGCCGTCTGATCCGGCTTCATCGCCTGCGAAGACAAAAGAATATGCTCCGTCTGTGCCGCCTTCTACCTGAATGACATTGTATGACCAATCTTCAGGGCTTAGGTCTGGATCTGGCCGGAACCATTCTCCGTCTGTCCCTGAACTTGGGAGCGATACTACATGCGGATTGATGTCGTCTTCATCGCCAGACCATTCGAGTTCTTCTTGTGCTTTTTCAAACTGCGTGCGATTGATGTACGCAAAGTCGGCGACGTTTTGCCCGGCCCAGTCACCGAACAACTCGCGCAGATTTGGAATGCTGGTATATAACAGCGCTTGCGGCAGGATTTCGTCTGTCAAGTTGTATCCGTCAGCAATTAGCTGTGCATCGATGCCGCGTAGCTCGGTTAAGAAGATGAGAAATGAGCTCATGGCATATTGATGGATGGTGCGCTGCCATGACTCTGGATCATATTCGCTGCTGTTGTCCCAACTGCGCCACAGGCTTTCGTGCGGGGCCGCAAAGATGGCCCCAGCTTCAATAAAGGCTTCGTCTGCGGCTGCACCCAACCAGCGGCTGGCGTACCAGTTGGCCGTGGCTTCACTGAACCAAGCGCCATCGCCTTCGTACCAATAGCCGGGGTTTTCGGTTTCTTGGAACACGTGGAACCCTTCATGAATAATCACCAACGGGTCGGTGTATTCGGCCAACTCCATGTCCAGACCGCCAAAGTCGTTGCCGCCGACTGCATTACCCCAGTCTTCTTCTTCACCTGGGAAACCGTCGCTGTCATCTTCGGTGTCATGAATGTAGACGTTCACGTAATGCCCCAAGGCTAAATTTGGTGGGTCTGCCATACCAAAGCTGGTGCGCACATCTTGACGGACTTCAGTTAGTAGCGCCCCGACTTCTTTTGCTTCCGCTTCAATGTCCCAGGCAAGCGGATACCACACGGCAAAAATTCCGTCTGTCACCACGCCGTGTATGCTCTCGTCACCGTAAGTAGACTGAATGGTCAATTCAGGAATAGCAAGCAACGCTTGTTGCTCTGCTGTAAGGGCTTCGGT
>JAHDIM010000247.1:0-4363 GCA_020630805.1 Anaerolineales bacterium | reverse complement strand
GCATCTGTCCCTTGTTCAACCAGAACCTCATAGGCGTAAATTTGCGACCCCGTGAAGTTTTCTGGCACAGCGGCCACAACTAAGTAGATATTGTCATCGGCGGCGGTGACTTCTACCGTGAGTGATCCTGCTAAACCGTTGTCTAATGGGAATTCGTGGAAGGTATAGCCATCGTCACCATCGCCAACCACGACGCGGGTTTCGAAGAAGGCGGGTGCGCCGTTCGAGCCTGTTGCATCACCGTTGAAGACAAAGGAATAGGCGCCCTCTACCCCACCTGCAACGCGGATGACGTTGTAAGACCAGTCTTCCGGGGTTTGTTCAGGCGCTGGGCGGAACCATTCGCCGTTTGTGCCCGCGCTTGGCAAGTCAGCTACCAGTGGATTGGTGTCAAAGTCATCGCCAGCTTGATCGAATTGGGTGATGGCTTCTTCATATTGACCACGACTGATGTACGCGAATTCAGCGACATTTTGTCCGGCCCAGTCGCCAAAGTAGGTGCGTAAATTTGGCACTTCCCGATAAAGAAATTCTTGCGGCAGAATGGTTTCTGGCAGAGAAAAGCCTTGTGTAATGAGGTTAGGCGCAACGTCGCGGACTTCCGTCAAATAGACTAAGAACGACCCCATGGCATACATGCGCAAACTGCGTTGCCAAGACAATTCTTCTGGATCATATTGACTGGTATTGCCGCCATTGAACCACATACTTTCATGCGGCACGGCCTCAATGGACAGCGCTTCATAGAAGGCGTCATTGTTACTGTCTCCCAGCAAAATGGCGGCGTACCAATTGGCACTGGCCTCAAAGAACCACGTGCCATCGATGTCGTCTTGATAGCCTTCATTGGGGCCGTCTTGGAAGACATGAAACCCTTCATGCAAAATGGTGACTGGGTCTTCTTTGGCCTCAAACGACAGGGTCATGTAGCTCAGATCCAAGTCGTTTTTGCCGACGCTGTTTCCCCAGTCTTCTTCGGCAAAGCCGTCCTCAGTGGACTCATCATCATGGATGTAGACGTTGAGGTAGCTGCCATCTGCCACGTTTGGTGGATCTTGCATGTCATATTCAGTGCGGAGATGGTAACGCACCTCGGCTAGCATTTGCCCAATCATGATGGCGGTGTCTTCTAAGTCTTCATCTTTTGGCCACCAGACCGCCCAAATATCATTGGTGATGAAGTCATGTTTGGTTTCATCGCCATATTGCGTGATGATTTCCAGCGGCGGGGTTTCTGCGGCTTGCCACGCTTCCAGTGCGGCGAAGTAAGCGTCGTTGTCAGCCTCATCGATGGCTTCCGCTTCTGCCTCTTCGGCTTCCGTTTCAGTTTCTTCTGAGTCTTCTATGTCCTCAGATTCTGACGTTTCTTCATCGATCTCTGGAACTTCGGTTGGGTCAGCGGTTGGCGCAGGAACTTCGGTTGGGTCTTCTTCGACCTCAATCTCTTGCTCTGCTTCTGCTTCGTCTAATTCAACGACTTCTTCGGCAACGTCGTCTTCATAGTCTTCGATGTAGTCCTCTTCAGCGCCACACGCACTAAGTGCAACGGCGGTTAGCATCAGAATTAGGATGCAAAGCAGGAGTTTGTGTAATTTTTGAGTATTGAGTTTTGTCACGGGTCTTCCCTAATGAGATGCAGCGAACGATTGATGGCTGCGATGGTTGCATCAGTGTAAATGCGAGATTTACAACGCGCGTAACTATAGCGAATGACTGTGATTTTGTGGTGGGTCTAATTACTGAGATTTGGGTAAGACTTTGGGTGGAATTTTGTTACACTCACAACTCAGCTATCGTCGAAACCTTCCTGACTTTCGGGAAGGTATTTCAGACAGAAAAAGCCTAGTGGTTTGTCATAGATAAAAACTAGGTTTCTTTTCTGCTGCCCTTAGGCAGAGGAGCCTCCCAGGCTCCGGCGAATATGGCTGCAACTGTGCCCGGAGCCAAGGTGGCTCCTCTGCTTGATTTCAAGAGCAAATATTCAAACCCTAATATTCAAGATTGGCAAACCACTAGGCACTCTTTGCATATCTAGCATTCGGCCCACCTAATCAAACGCTGGCAAGATTTCAGTTGCTAGCCGTTCCAATGTCGCTTCCGTGTCTGCCTGATTGAACCGCAGATTGATGCCCACATGATTGACTCCAATCGCTTCAATTGATTTCAAATATGCGCGCAATACATTGATCCCCAGCCGCATACCAAGGTGAATAGGTTGGGGACGCGCGTCATCATCTGCGACGAGGTCGATGTGGAGCGGTTGCATGATTGGTTTTGGTGGTTGGCCCGCATCGGCGACACGTCGGCGAAACTCATTGATGACATTGGCCTGCATGGCGGTGTTGCGTGGGTAGGTCATCCAGCCATCGCTATGCGTTGCGATCCAGTCTTGCGTTTGGCGACTGCTGCCCGTCACTAACATTGGGATTTTGCCGCCAGTCGGCTTGGGCAACATATCCATTGGGACCCGCGGTGCGCCAAATGCGTTGTCAAATCTGGGCCAGTCTTGACTCATCTGTCTAATGTAGGCGAAGCTTTCGCGAAAGCGCACATCGCGCTCCGAAAAGGACACGTTCAGCGCTGGATATTCATCAGGTCGGTCGCCAGAGGCCACGCCCAAAATGAGCCTGCCGCCCGACAGCACGTCTGCAGTCGCGGCCGCCTTGGCGACGTGCGCTGGATGCCGCAGTGGCAAGATGATGCTGCCGGTACAGAGTGCTACCCGATTGGTGACCGTTGCCAGCATGCCCAGATACACAAAAGGATCAAACGGCTGTCCGGCATCGCCAAAGCTGGGGACGTTGAACGGTACATCTCGAATCCAGAGTGCGGCAAAGCCAAGGTCTTCAACCAACTTGGCGCGTTCTAGATGACGGTCCATGGTGGGCACGGGGCTGTGCGTATATGTTTCAATTGGGACAACAATGCCTAAGCTCAGTTGATTGGGGCGAAAGACTGCGTTATACCCTTGGTTGAGTTGTTGAAAAGCGTCTGACTCAGTCATGGTGTTGGTATTCTGCTCTGAAACGCGTCGCCCAGGTGACGCTGATAGCGTCGGCAAGTTTCATAGTTCGGGGGGCAAGGGCGTTGGCTGCGGCTGCATCCAGCGCTAAAAATCGTAAGATGCTACGCACGACGGCAATAGGATCTGTACTAAGTGCTTCATAGGTCACTTCAAGCGGCACAATCTGCTGGTTTGCAAACCATGTCTGCCAAGCGGCATCTGCGGCGTGATAAGCGTGACGTTGGGTAGCAATCCGTTGGGCGTTGTATTGTGGCGTTTCGCCCGTTTTGACACGTTCACGCTCGCTGCCATCGGCATTTAAGTGCCACAGGCCAGACGCTTCGGCTCTAATGCGGGAGATGGCTTGGGCCACCTTGTCTTGCCGCGTAAGATGGATAAATTTTAGCGATCCGAAAGCGTGCTCAAGCTGTTGTCGCGGCTTGCCCTGAGCGCCATAAAGGTGGCGCAATTGCTGGACTAAATTGTCAACCTGATCCCACATGAGGCGCATGCCAAATGTGTTGGTCGCTCCGGTGCCTTGCTGTAACGCGGCTTGGAGATATTGGGCATCAAAGGCGGATGGTGTCGGCCAGTGCGACGCATCGATGCCGAAATGTGATGCCCACCATGACTGCATCGATTGCAACCTGAAGAAGGAGTCTGGGGCGCCCGCAACATTGGTGTCCGTTAGTAGATCGCACAGCAGGGTAGTGCCACTACGCGACGTTGAACAAATGCTATAGGCTTGGGTGTGTGCCATTGTTAGGCGAAGTCTGGGAAGTAATTTTGTTTGATGCTCTGCAAGTGATGCATCTCATGTCCAGCAATATGGTAGGCGGCCGCTCGCACACTCATGATGTTGCCACTGCCCACGCCGCGCCGCAGCAGGGCGTCATCATCCACACTGTTGAAGAAGGCGATGGTTGCGTGGCGCACGGCGGTTAGCTCGTCCAAAATGCTGTCTAGGCTGCGGGCATTGGCGTTGGAGTAGGGCACGTAATCGTCTTGTTCAAAGCCGGGCAGTTCAGTGCTGTCACCGCGGGCATAGCGCAGCGCGCGGTAACAGTAGATGCGCTCATCATCGATGATATGGACCAAGATTTCTTTGATGGTCCACTCTCCCGGCGCATGCGGTACGTCCAGACGGTCGGCTGGACAACTGCGCACAAAGTCCGTGATGTCCGCCAAGCTGGTTTGCAGATGCTGGAGCACTTGACCATCGTTTGGAACGAGGTCAATGTACATCAAGGTGTAGGGTGCATATTCACCTGCCGCTGGCTTTGGGATGTGCTTCATTATCCGCTGCGCAAATGGCGCACCATGCTGTCTAGCGCATTGAAGTAACTATGGCGGCCAAAT
>JAHDIM010000246.1 GCA_020630805.1 Anaerolineales bacterium | reverse complement strand
CTGGTCACTTTTTGCGTCGGTAGCTCAGATCGAATATAGGCACCGTTCGCTGTGCCACTAGCACGCGTGCGACGGCCTGTCACTGGCTGTTGTTGGCGGATTTTATCGGCGGCGATGCGGCGGGTTTTGTAGGTGTTACCGATGTTGGCGACGTTGTTATCCGGAGACCGAGACGGCCCGGCGGGCGCGTCTCTACCCTCTTTCTCTGTCTCTCTATTCTCTACTTCCGCGTCAATCGCCCTCCGTGGGGGCGCTTTCAGGTTCACGCGGTTGTTCGTTTTCGTAACGGTCGGTGATGTCGTCTAACTGTTGTGGGTCGAGACCGCTGTCGTCTAACGGTTGGCGACGCTGCCGATGCGGCAAGGCTAGCTCTGCGGCTTTGCGGATATGATCCGGCGTGACCGTGCGCATGCCTTCCCACGCAGCCAGCGTGGTGGCAGTTTTGTGGATGACTAGATCTGCGCGCATGCCGTCTACATCGTAAGCAATTGCAATTTCAGAGATCATTTCTAGCAGCGCATCTGGCAAAGTCACCTGTGGCAACAAAGCGCGGGCCGCCGTAATTTGCATCTTGAGCGCGGTTTCTTGCACCGCATATTTCGATTGAAAGAAGACCTTGTCGGCTTCGAATTCCAATCTGCGGCGCACAATTTCTGTCCGAATGGCTTTGTCACGTGAGCCTGCGACTTCTACAGACAGTCCAAACCGATCCAGCAGTTGTGGGCGCAAATCGCCTTCTTCAGGGTTCATTGTGCCGATCAAAATAAAGCGGGCGGGATGACTGGCGGACACGCCTTCGCGCTCGACGCGATTGACACCCATCGCGACTACGTCTAGCAAGACATCTACGACGTGATCATTGAGCAGGTTGACTTCATCAATGTAGAGCACACCTTGATGTACTTGTGCTAACAGACCTGGCTCAAAAGTCTTGCGCCCCTCTTGGAGCGCAGCCTCTAAGTTGATGGTCCCTAACAGCCGATCTTCAGTAACACCAAGCGGCAGATTCACTAGAGGTACCTGCTGAAATTCAGTTGCTTCGCTTTTGTGCGGCGCAGCATCGTTGGGTAAATCAGCGGGCGAAAAAGGATAACGACCAGGTGCCGCTACTTCAATTTCTGGCAGCACTGCGGCTAATGCTCGCACTGCTGTTGACTTTGCCGTTCCCTTCTCACCGCGAATCAGCACACCACCAATGCTTGGGTTGATAGCATTTAGCAATAGTGCCAAACGCATCGTGTCTTGGCCGACTAATGCTGAAAACGGATAGTTCATGAAAATAATACGTAAGGTGTAATGCGTACTGACGTTGCTAACTTGGTCAAGATACAGATGCTGACTGATTTGTAACGAAGGCACAAAACACATTACACCTTACGTATTACGCATTAAAAAAATAAAGCCATCGCGCTTGGATGACTCAGGGCTCTGCTCTCCAGGCGCGTCAAGAGCAACTTTTATTTCTGTTGGCGGGTAATCGGACTTATCAAACCACGTTTGACTTACCGTTGCGCGTCAGCGCCTGACTTTCACAGGCTTTCCCCATTGTGAGCATTGCATCCGGGCCACTGCTCACCAACATCAAATTATTCGTATTGTGAGAATTATAGTGCAGGTTGGGTATTGATGCTTTGCTCAAGATTTTCGGTTATCAACACCGCATCAATTCATGATTCACTTTGTTTTTAAGTTGCGTTAAGCGGTTGAATTTCTTAATTACAAAGCTTCAATAACTACTTCAGTTAAGTCAGGCTGGAGCCTTTTAAATCAAGCAAAAATGTCTCAATTTGTTATCCTTTTTTTGAAAAATTTGACCTAAAATACAGGCGAATGGCAATCATTTACTTGAGTAAAGGTATCGCTACACCATGTCTGAACCAAATCACATTCCAACCATTGAAGATCTTAAGACGCTTTTCGAAGCCTCTCTTAAAAATCGTCATATGGCAATCCCATTGGCCGTTATGGGACAAGGTTTTTCGGCACTAGATGCTCTAATAAATGCTGAGGATGCAACTAGTAAGGAGATTGCTGAACACAATGTACTTACAGCCCTAGTTGATCAACTTCACACGTACGACGCACAATATCCAATTGTTCTAAAAAAACTATATTGGGATCAAGTAAAAACCGATGCTGCAGCCGAGGCGCTTGGCTATAGTAGCCGCTTTGTTCTGAATAGCGTGCGAAAAAAAGCAATCGAGGCATTGGCGCAACATACATGGCATTTAGAAACAGAGTTTCGGACAACCAAACAAGCCAAACAGCTTGCAAAATTGGGGACACCTTTATATGACAAAGTTGTTGGCGCACAGGATGTTATTGAGGCTTGTAATACGTTGCTGTCTTCAACAAACACCAATGCAATTTGTCTCAAAGGGTTAGGAGGGATCGGGAAATCTACCGTTGCAGACAGAATCGCACGCGATGCAATCCATGCATTCATTTATGACGATATATTCTGGATCCGTCTCTCATCACGAGCGTCAAATGACAATTCGCACGTTGACCAACTAGTCAATAGTCTGCTGCCAGCTTTTAGTAAACCAGGGGAATACAGGCGAAAAGAGGAAAAATACAGTGCCGTTCGGAATGCGTTACACACCCGTCCCTACCTCATTGTTGTCGACAATCTGGAAGAACATAACAATTACGAAGACTTAGCACAATGTATTCATGACTTTGCTAATGAGCACAGTAAGTTCATTCTAACGTCGCGCGTGTATCCGACTTCATTCGCGAGTCACAACATTGCTCATGTCCCAATTGGAGAACTCTCGTTTGATGCTGCCCAATCCTTATTAATTGGACACTTCAAGCGTGTAACGCCCAACGATGTTGACACACACCCTTTCCATCAACACGCAGAACTGATCTATGACAAGGTTGGTGGACACCCTTTGGCATTGAAATTAGTTTCGTCAATGGTCGCACAAGGGACTGCCATCTCTAACCTCTTGGAAGACCTTGAGCGCTGGTATTCAAAAGATGTGCATAATCTTTACTCGCATATCTATCAAAAGCTCTGGGAAGAACTGTTATCTCCGAACGCCAAGACTTTACTCCGTGCCATGCCAATTGTTGCTGATAACGGTGGTTCCTTGGCAGATCTATCCGCTTTTGGAAATTTGAAGCCAAAGCATCAACAGCCTGCCCTGGAGGAACTAATCGGATATTCCTTAGTTGAAAATCGGGGAACGTCTGCTACGCCAAGGTACAGTACACACTCGTTGACCAACACGTTTCTGCTCCGAGACATTATTCAATGGCCTAGCTATATTGAAAATCAAAAGGAAACAGATGAAAAAGCGCTTTTTGTAAAAGCACTAAAGCGAGCCATTCGCATTTGGACTCAGCGAACCTTACGTGACGAACGCGCTTTTTTTGATTATGCAAACGAAGTTGCAACTTTACGCAATATTACGCTGCTTGGCCTAGACAATGAAGACACACACCAAGTGGTGACAAGCCTGTTGAAAAGTGCGTTTGAAATGGTTTGGAAGAACGGCGAAGAGCAACAGTGGCTACACCTCGTCAAGCAAGCGATAGACGTCTGTCAAGACCATGTCACCAAAGCTGAGTTGTACCGACAATATGGGTACTATTCCAGACAAAAGGGAGACACAGCCTTAGCAATTGATGCATTTGAAAAGTGTCATGCCCTGCTGCAACCTGACGAAGCCCCAGAAACATGGATTCGCGCTGCAATTGGACTCAGCTATGCATTGAGCACTCAAGGCCGTGTTGATTCAGCCATCTCAGTCTTAACTGAGGGCATCGATATTGCTGACCGCAACGGAATACCAGAATGGGCCAATAGCTGTAAGGTCAGTTTAGGAATTTTACTGATTGGACAAAAAAAACATCTAGCAGCAGTTCGGTCCATTAAACCATGTAAGCGGTTTTATGAATCGCATGAGCATACTGAGGACGCTTTACGGGCTAGCAGTTGGCTCGGAGATGCCTACTTTGATGAGTACACAGCGAGTGAAGAGGCTAATCAGAAGTCGCTGCGGTATAAGCGATGTTGTGCGCTGGCCAAACATTACTATGCCCAGACAGCCGCCCTACAAGACGCACAAGCGATCTCTGTGGAGACTCGGCTCATCGCTAAGTGCTCACAGAGTTACATTCATTATTTAGATGAAGAGTATGAACTTGCACGAAAACACGCAGAACGTGTGAGAGCAACACATCCTGAAATCAGTAGTTATCACTCTATTCAAGCAGCTTATTTACATCTGTCATCGCTAATTGATCAGAAACTTGCACACAAGAGGTAAGATCAAAGCAAGCCGTCTAGCTCGGCTTGCTTTGCATGTATTCAGGTCGCTAGATTAGCAACCACCAACACCACCACCTGGCATAAGAGCACCTCCTAAAAAGGAGGGCCACCGTGGGTACCAGCGCTACGCAGAAGACCGTCTACGCCCTAGGAGTACTGGGCAACCCAACCGGATTTTGTTGAGCGTGTCACCAGTTTTGGTCTATCACGGTGTCAAACTCAACGTGCCCTTATGATAGGAATTTGATCCAGACTCTTGAACCGAACGATTTGCGGATCACCCGTAAATTGTTCCGAATTACCCGCAAATTGTGAAAACGACATTTGGAAAGCAGCTAAAGCACTATAGAATGCAGAGCGTCACGGCCAATGGTGACCCATTGACGCAAGAAAAGCTTGCGGAGCAGTTATTTGTCTCTGTTGACACCGTCTCAAATTGGGAACGTGACTTGACTAGGATCCAAAACAAAGATCGCAAGTTGCTGTTGAACTTACTCCAAATCTTTATTGACGGTGGAGGTATTGGTCTACGTGAACGCGCTGACGACTTTTTGAAGCTTGGTGAATTTCGCGCGCTAGACGATGCCGAAGTCAGCCTGCTAGCACCAGCTTGGTTACCAACAGACGATCCTTCAATTACAGATCACAACGCAGCAGAAGATAAGGATATGACTACGATTACCCAAATCAATGGGGACTATGTTGAGGGCGACAAAGTTTCAAACGAAATTAGCGGCGACTATGTTGCTGGCTCGAAACAAAATACCCAAATTGCAGGGGATTATGTTGCCGGTAACAAACAGACAACGATTCATCACACGACTTACCATGGGCCAGTTGTTTACCAAACTGGTCTGTGGGGTTCTCTAAAATGGACTGTAGATCGCCTCGGCTTAGTTTCCAATGACTCTCATACTGACCATACATTTGCGGGGCGATTTATTTTTGCTTTCTCAAAAGTATTTGACTATATCCAAGCACATGCGCTTTATGTGGTGTCCATTATTGCGGCTTGGCTATTTGCCGCATTTTTTATGGATGATCTGTTCTTGTGGCAGGCAACTTCAGACGACCGATTGTTGCGCATCTGTTTAGACTTTGCACTGGCAGGCGTAGCTGTTCCAATGGTGATTGGCCTCATTACAATTGCGGATGATCAACAAACTTTTGATATTTCCTCAAAGGATGCCGTGCATACGATGAAAACACTCAAGGTGACCGGCGCACTGAGTGGGTTTGCCGGCATGTTGGGCGCGTTATATCTTGTCTCCATCGCATTAAGCATGCTTGGCATCAATGTGCCTGCTACGGCGTGGCGTTTGGCAATCGGCATTCCAATGTTCTTTTCTGTAATTGGCGCGAAACGCATTCCGGTGGACCGCCAGAAAATGTTCGCTGAAATGCGTCTGCATGATGCAGATCGCCTATTTTTCTTTGTGTGTATTTTCTTTAGTTCGGGGTTAGCTGCGCTCACATATTTCGGCTATGAGCAACTAACCGATGTTTTGTTCTGGGCTCTTGCGCTCCTGGCAGTTGGCGTGCTGGCAATTTGGCGGAGTTATAAACGGGCGCA
>JAHDIM010000245.1 GCA_020630805.1 Anaerolineales bacterium | reverse complement strand
AGATTGTTCATACGGTAGCAGGAGGAGAGTGCGTTGTTCCAGCACTTGAGTGCTTAAGTCTGCGTGGATGGGAAACCTAAGCCTCTTTCAGGCTATTTTAGAGTTTTGATGTGAAAGACTCCTTATCCAGACCTGAGGTTATTAGGTAGGCTGAGCTTGTCGAAGCTGGGTTGCGAGTGTAATCACGCCCGGCTAGCGGCTGAGCCTTATCTTTGGACGACAGGCCCAGCCTACTTGGACGCACTGGGGTAATAAGAATTGGGGAAATTATGCAAGCAGCGAAGTTTATATGGAATTCGCGCTATGTAAGTTCAACTGCAATAGTGTGCTCAATTGCGCGTAAAGCAGCGTCTGCTTTATTCGCATCAGTAGACCACGCCAACGTGAAGTGCTCACTGCCCATCACTTCTTGCAAGATAGACCTTGGAAACAAGTCAGGCGTAATGGGATACTGCGAATGATGCTGTGACAGGGCTTGCACCTTTTGCCCAATGTAAGCGTTCACATCGAGTGTGACCAACGCTGGATCAACAGTTGCACTAGGTCCAACTTGGGGGCTTTCGGTGGTAAATTGCGCCTCTTCGCCGCGACCAGCAAAATTGGTGGGCGCGCCCGGTGAGAACACTAAACAAGTCGTCTTTTCGGCGGCAATACAATGTGCGTTCCGCGGTGCATTGTAAGCAATGCCTGACTCGCCAATGAATGTGCCTGGCCCATGCGTTTCAATGTATTGCATTTCGCCGTCTTGCTGCTCTACGTAAATGTCAATTGACCCTGACAAAATCAGATAGAGACTAACGGCAGGCTCTCCCTGTTCAATGACGAAAAATCCACGTGGATACCACTCAATTTCAATATGATCTGCTGCATACCCCAGCATGCCAGACTCGTCTGCAAACAACATTAAGGCATGTGTGAATTCATCTGTACCGCGAAAACGAGTGTTAAGTGACTCTAGCCATTGGACAATTAGCCTGAGAAGCAAGCGGTCATTTTGTGGAAATACGGCATAGTACAGCCCAGTTGGGGCATATGGACGTCCCGCAGATGGGTGAGCTGTTACGACCCCAGCTCGCTCGCAAGCGGCTTTACTCACATGACACATCGTAATGTGATCAGGGTGTCCATAAGCACCTGTTTCATCAAAGGTGAATACGAGGTCTGGTTTGAACTCCCGAATGAGTTCAACAGCAGCCTCAATGAGAAGCTCAATGTCTAAGTTGCTAAGCTTGCCATCGCCGAAGTCTAAGCAGCGAACGTGTGCAATGTTGAGCGCCTCGCACGACAGATCAAGTTCATTGGCGCGAACCGAGCCCAACGTCCGCCGCGTCGCAATAGCGGCATCACGGATTTGACCTGCTTCGCCTTTTGTAAACGAAACGATCATTGTTTCCGCTCCGGTTGCAGCGTACTTTGCAAATGTGCCGCCAACACAAAATACTTCGTCGTCTGGATGCGCAAATAGCCCGAGCAAGCGTAAGGGATGTGGAGTACTAATCATGGTGTTGTTTATTCCTTTTAACACTTGTAACCGGAGAGTGCATTGCCGCCAAATGTAGCACATGCTCTTAGAACGTGCCATTTGGAATATGGTTTGTTTGACGCTGGTAAAACATGGTTTAGACTTTGTTTTCACGCTGAACAGTCGCGGGAGGACACTGCATGAAACATACACCTGACATTGCGTTACACAATGGAAAAATATACACGTTAGATGCTGCGAATTCGATAGCATCTGCGCTAGCGATTCGGGGTAATCGGATTGTTGCAATTGGTGATGATGCCACTATTCAGTCAATTTGCGGACCTGCTACGACATGTATTGACTTAGGCGGCAATATGCTTTTACCGGGCTTTATTGAGTCGCATGGGCACTTCATGTGGCTTGGCGAAGTACGGACGCAGATAGACCTGACTGAGGTTGATAGCGTTGCTAATGTTGCGCAACTGGTTGCAGATAAAGTACAGACGGTCAGCGCGGGTGAATGGATTTTTGGAAACAATTGGGATCAGTCCTTATGGGGTGGTGCGTTTCCGGATGCGCGTTCGCTCACTGCCGTCGCGCCCGATAATCCAGTCGTTTTGGTGCGCCGCGATGGACACTCATGGTGGCTCAATCAGGCCGCGTTAGACGTAGCTGGAATCAACGTAGACACGCCAGATCCAGAGGGTGGTGCATTTATCCGCGATGCGAACGGCGTCCCGACTGGCATCCTCGTTGACAATGCTTTTAGCGTTCTAGCTCCGCATATTCCGGCTGCCACAGATGCGCAATTTCAGCGCTTTTTTGAGATTGCAAGAGACGAATGTTTACGGCTTGGCATCACTTCTTTTCACGAAATGCGGACAGAAAAGCGCGACTTGGCTTTGTTTCAAAAACTTGCCCAAGATGGGGCCTTGTTTCCACGACAGTATTGTTTCCTCAATAGTAACGACGCGGATTTGTTAGCGACTAACTATGCCAAAGGGCCGCAAATTGATCCATTTGGATTGCTGACTGTGCGTGGCATCAAGATGTTTGCCGATGGGGCGCTTGGCTCTCGTGGGGCGTCTCTCATGGATGATTATGCGGATGCGCCAGGTAATAAAGGCTTAGCAACGCTTTCAACGGGTGAAATGCTGCGGCGCGGATTAGAAGCCGTCAAACAAGGGTTTCACATCAGCATCCATGCAATTGGCGATCAGGCGGCGCATGACGTGCTCAATGTTTATGAAGCGCTGTTAGCAGCAAATCCAACAGCGACGGATTTGCGATTTCGGCTTGAGCATGCCCAAACCCTGCATCCAGATGATGTGCCGCGCTTTGCAGATCTAGGTGTGGTGGCTGTATTGCAAGCCGCGCACTTTACGTCTGATATGGTCTTTTTGGATGAAAGGCTGGGGCAAGCACGGCGGCAAAAACGCGCCAGTCGTTGGCGAGATTTGATTGATCATGGTGTGGCGATTAGCGGGAGCTCTGACACACCATTGGAGCGGTTAGATCCAATTACGGGAATCTATGCCTCGGTGACGCGTAAGCATCAGAATGACACTCTGGCGCAAGGCTGGGATGTAGATCAGTGCATGACGCGCGAAGAAGCCGTGCGCTCCTACACGCTTGGTGGCGCGTATGCGGCCTTTGAAGAACAGTCCAAGGGCTCAATCGAAGTCGGTAAGCTAGCCGACTTGGTGTTGCTGTCGCAAGATCTGATGACGGTTTCTGAGGATGCTATTCTGGACACAAAGGTGCTGTTCACAATGCTGGATGGGAAGATTGTGTATGAAGCATAGTGAGAACGAACCCTGCAAAACTCAGGATCTAAAAAGACTATGACTGATCACTATAACTTTGACGCGATCATCGATCGGAGCCAAACGAATGCGCTGGCGAAAGATGGGTATGTTGGATATCTATTTCCCCCTGACGCGCCGGCGATTCAGCTTTCGCATCCGGAAGAAGACTTGATCTCACTTTGGGTCGCTGACATGGCCTTTGCCTCTGCACCGGCGGCGCATGACGCTATTCAAGCGCGCTTACGGCATCCGATCCTTGGGTACACCGCGCTATTTGGCGACGATTACTACAATGCATTTTCCGGTTGGACGCGCAAACAATATGACTGGTCGTTTGATCAAGCTGCATTACAGCTTTCATTAGGAGTCATCCCTGCGCTTTTTGACTTAGTAGACGTCATTTGCGCCCCAGACGAAAAAATTGTCACGCTGACTCCGGCCTATGGTTACTTCAAACACGCAGTGGATTACAACCAGCGTGTGCTCCTCAAAAGCCCTTTAGTACAGCGCGATGGCGTGTTCACTGTAGATCTAGATGACCTGCGAGCAAAAGTGTCTGATCCCGCCGTCAAGCTGTTCTTCTTGTGTCATCCTCATAATCCAACAGGCCGCTTGTGGACTGAAACTGAACTGCGGGGCATGGCTGAGATTTGCTTTGAAAACGACGTGATTATTGTGTCGGACGAGATCCATTGTGACTTGGTTCGGACTGGCAAACAACATATTCCTTTAGCTAGCTTGTATCCAGACTCGCTGCAAATTGTGACGTGCATGGCACCTAGCAAAACTTTCAATCTAGCAGGATTGATGATTGCCAACATTATTATTTCGTGTCCTGAAATGCGGGCAAAATGGAAAGACCGCACCGAACCGTTTGTCAATCCGATCAGTTTGGCGGCAGCCCAAGGGGTGTATACAAATGGGGCGCAATGGTTAGATGCCTTGAAGCATTATCTCGATCAGAATCTAACTGCGCTAAAAGTTGCGCTGGCAGAACAATTACCAAAGTCGAAATTTGATATTCCAGACGCGACGTATTTGGCTTGGATCGATTTGAGTGCTTATTTCCCAATCAATACCAATTTGACGCGGCTGTTCTTAGAGCAGGCTGGCGTGATTGTAGAAGGCGGTGAGATGTTTGTGGCCGACGGAGACGGTTGGATCCGCATCAACGTTGCTTGTCCTAGGTCGGTGTTGCTGGCTGGTGTCGAACGGATTGCGGCTGTTGTGTTGCAGCAGCAAGCGCTAAGCGGGTAGCTTGGGCTAAGCCATATCTTCTTCGACGCGGTCTAGCCAGTCGTGGACAAGCGCCCGGAATAATGCGGTTTGCTCCAAATGTAGACCATGCCCCGCGCGATCCAATGTCGCGAATGTGGCGCGTGGAAATTGCTTTTGCCAATCGGTCGCTGTGGTAAACCCGGTGACTGAGTCTTGTCGGCCTGTCAAAATCAACATCGGACGCTGATAGTCGGCAGGCGACGCCTCCAACAAATATGGCAATTCATAGTTTGCTGTAATTTGACCCAGCATCGCTTGATCTGCTGTTTGGATCGCAGCTAGAAATTCCGCATTCTTTGCAATGATCTCAGCCTCGTGCACTACGGTGAGGTTTTTGAACATGTCATTGAATGGCGCAGGGAACTGCTCGAATGCTTCGGTGTCATTTCCAAAGTACGTGATCGTTTCAGGCAAGACGCGCTTGGCATACGGATTCATCGATGGCACCAGCAACAATGCGCCCACAGTCTGCGTGGCCCGCTGGTGCAAAATCCCTCGCGTTAGATAGCCACCATAGGAAAACCCAGCGACGGCAAAGGTCTGCTCGCTAAAGGCTGTGTCCATAAATTGGAGCAACACCTCCACGACTTTCTCATTGCTATCAATCCAACTGCCACCCGTTGTCGCCCCCATGCCTGGCAAATCAACATAGATCCGTTGCCAACCTGTACGCTCTGCAAAGATGGGCTCAAAAGCGCTGATCATCACGCGTCGGTCGGTCGGCTGGCCGTGGAGCATGAGAAGTGGTGTCCCGGCACCTCGGATTTCGTAGTGTAGCTGTAAGTCTTTGAGCGTAAAAATCATAATTCAGAAAACAAAAAGGTCGCTAATGTTTGTAAAGTTTACCCGCAAATTTCAACAAATCATAATGCGATAATTCTTCAATTGCTCATTCAACTGCACTGTCCAAGGTCAAGGTGCCAACGTTGATTGTCGTTGGCACGGACGACGTCTTTACGCCAGTGTCAGAGTCAGACGACATGGAAGCACGCTTGCCTAATGCTGAATTGCAGGTGATTGATCACGTTGGCCATTTGCCAAGCTTAGAGTCGCTGGCAGTCTTCAACACGCTACTGAAAAATTTCCTTGAAAGAACACCCTTATGACTTACGATGAATTCAATACCTTTTGTGCGGCACTTCCAGCAACGACTTATGTCCAACAGTGGGGCAATGCCCACGTTTGGAAAGTTGGTGGCAAGGTCTTTGCCATTGGCGGTTGGGGCGATGATGCGCCAGCGTACTCCTTCAAAACTTCGGAAATGGACTTTTATTTTCTAAGCGAGCAAGATGGCTTTCGACCTGCGCCTTATATGGCATCTAGAGGTA
>JAHDIM010000021.1 GCA_020630805.1 Anaerolineales bacterium | reverse complement strand
GACACCTTCAAATGCATACGCTGCGCGGCCTGCATCGCTGGTTTCTTGTGATGCTGCAACGACCGGTTGGCTATCTGAGACAACTTCCAATGAACCAGAGAACCCAGCTGGGATATCTGTATTTGAGTAATCATTCAAAGAGAAGATGTAAGACGCCTTCGCTGGAATAGTTTGCGTATCTGTAAAAGATGGCGTAGATGAGCCTGCTTCGAAGAAACGCAATTGCACGCTCGTGCTGGTGTTGCCAATGTTTTGAACCCCAACGCGTGAGGTCGTACCGAATTTTTGCTTCAGTACCGTTGGCAGTGAGAAGTTCAAAGACCCTTGGTCAGCGGTAAAGCCGTTGTAGATCATCCGACCGTAGGCTGCACTGCTATCGAATTGCAGATAGGTAACCGCGACGTTTACATCAGAAGAGACAACTGCACTACCCTTGAAGCCAGCTGGCAACCCTGGGCTAGTCGCAACCGTCCCAACTTGGATCGTGCCACTTTTGAAAGCCGTTACTGGCAATGATGCAACGCTGTAAGCGGTGCCTGAACTGTCATAGAACGTCACGCTCAAGTTGCCGTTGCTATTACTTGTATTTTGATAAATGATTGCTGAGGTCCAAGTCGCATTCGTTGCAGACTGCGCTTGCACTGAGCCAGAGCCAGCGAACATAAATAATGCCGCCATCACTGTGAGGAGAGAAACTACCACTTTTTTCATCATCAACTATTTCCTTAGCTTTGAGATTTATTACAGACGAGTTTGCCGCGCACCTACCTGTTTGTGCAGCAGTGGGCTCGCCTCATTACATACCGTGTTACGTGCAATTACTTATTACACGTTATTACCGTATGAAATTTCGGCATGAGTCTCAATACTCAAAAGGGGTTAATTGTCTACTAACCCTCACAAAACCGGTTTTTTACCTGTAATACTTTCGGGTTAACCGCCGATTATTGGCACCATTACGGTGAAAACCGCATCAAATGCGTAGACATCACCAGTGGCGGTGTCGAGGAAATAGAGGCGAGAGCCGGAAGAGGTCATGGCGGGCACCGACGCAAAGTTAGGGGTATCTAGCGCGGCCCAAGTTTCAGTGCCTTCTTGATATTGCCAAAGTTTGATAGTACCCGCAGTGGTTTCACCGACTACATAGACATTGTCAATGATGCTGGCAATCGCACCGTTCCGAACAGCTTCAGGCAATGACAGTGTCTCGCCAAAATTACGATTCGAAAGGCTAAACACCTGCAAATCCGTAACCGCCTCAGGCTGGCTTGGCAGCGCATAGACTTTGCTAAGAGTATTCGCCACATCCACCTTCGTAGCCACAACCGGAAAATTTGCCACCGTTTCCCAAGTATCAGTTTGTGGCAAGTAACTGTAAACCCCTTGCGGATCAAAAATAAGGGCACTGCCTTCGGTGACGACCGTGTCGTATCCAGTGAAAGGCATGGGTGGAGAACTAAGCGCCGCCCAAGCATCATCGGAAAGCGTATACTGACTTGCCTTGTCTGAGAAAGTAAAAAGGCTCCCTGCAAATCCAAAAGGCGGCGAATCCACATCAACTGGCGTTGTTGTTAGAGCCTCCCAGTCTGTCAACTCTGCATTCAAACGGCTGACCTCAACATCGTCTAACAAATAGATGCTGTCTTGATACCCATTGATCACTGCGTTCAACGTCACTGGAGACGTAAATAATTTCTCCCAACGCTCAATATCTGAGATTGACACTGGAGGTTGTTCAGCGGGAGTAGGAGTTCGCAAAAATGCAAATGCTGCAAGCCCTAGTACAGCCAAAATCCCAATGAGTGTTGGAATAAGCCAATTGCGCGAGGCGGACTTTTCAGATGCTGGAGTCGAAATTGGCGTTTGTGCGTTAGGGGCATCAAATGTAATAGGGTTTAGCGATTCTGCTAGTTCAGGAGCATCGACGCCAGAGGCAGGCTCTTCAACTGCAACCTCAGTTGGCTGTGCCACTACCTCAGCCGACAATTCGCCTGTCTGCAAATTACGCTTGACGCGCACAAGCCCCGTTCGAATCGCATATAAGGTCGCCTCGGTGCGTGAAGACACCTCCAACTTGCTATAGATGTTGCGTAAGTGAACTTTGACGGTATTTGGGCTGATCACCAGCTTTTCTGCTAATTCTTTGTTACTTGCACCGGTGGCAAGCAACCGCAACAGTTCAAGCTCGCGTTCGCTCAGATTGGGAGGAGTTGGGTGTTCTTCGGACATGCAATTCTTTACGAATGTCAGTTCTAAATATACAACATTCAAGCCTGCTGATTGGCAACGTTTTGCACAAGACATTCCGCTTCGTTCAATTCCCGATTAGAATACAACCCATGACAAACCCGAATGTGGTCGTATCTAGCGCTGGTGTGTTTCATAGTTATCCAATGGCACGCGGCGCTGTAAATGCGGGATATCTCAAACAATTTATTACGACGAATTTCAGCCGCTATGAAAAAGGCATTCCCTTACAGTTTGTCACGCAAATTCGACCGCCGGGCTATCTGTCTATGGCAGCATCTTTTGTGCCAAACGATCTCTTCCGCGCTAACGTCTACCACTATGGCGACAATTGGTACGATCGGATGGCCTCCCGTCGCCTGCCCAAAGACATTGATATCTTTCATTTCTTCAACCATCAGGGATTGTATTCATTACGCGTTGCTCAACAGCAAGGCGCAACTGTTATCTGCGACCGTTGTGCAGCACATCCAGCACATCAACATCAGATTTTGGCCGAAGAATATGCCCGCTTTGGACTGGAATTCCCCTCAGCATATACACGGTTACATCAAAAGATGGAAACCGAATTCGCTGAATCTGATTACGTGATGGTCTGCTCTGATTTTGTCAAACGCTCGCTCATTGCGCACGGCGTCAGCCCAGAGAAAATGCTGCCCAACACCTTAGGGTTTGATCCTACGCGTTTTGGACTTGGGCCGAAAGAGGATGATGTCTTTCGTGTCATGTATGCGGGCGGCATTAGCTTGCAAAAGGGCATTCCATATTTGTTAGAAGCCTTCAAGCAACTCAACTTACCGAACAGTGAGTTGGTGCTAGTAGGCAATGCATATCCAGAAGCAAGTAAGTTTCTCCCGCAATATGAAGACGTGTTCAAGCACATTGCTTTTGTGCCGCAAACAGAATTAGGGAAACATTTCCAACAAGCCTCAGTTTTTGTCATGCCATCGATGCATGATGGCTTTGGCATGGTCGTTTATGAAGCCGCAGCTTGCGGCATTCCGCTCATCATTACCGACCATACTGGCGCAGATATTCGCTGCGGTCAAGATGGATTTATCGTGCCCGCTGGTGATGTTGAAGCGCTAAAAGAAAATATTTTGTATCTGTATGAAAATCCCGAAGAACGGATCGCCATGGGCCGCAGCGCTCACGACTTTGTGCAGCAATTCACTTGGCAAAACTATGAGCGCAATTTGATCAACTACTACGATCAAATCTTGGCTTAGTCTGCAATCCTCATGACCCGCGTATTACTTGTTGGGGAAATGACCCCCGGCCAACTCGGTGATTTTTGCCTGCGTGGTTTGCAGGGATTAGACGTACATGTCGACACCTTTGACATGGCTGGTTTCCCGCTTGCACATTGGCGCGCTTCTTCGACACCTTTGTTACCAGACATTTCACACTGGATCGAGCAGCGTTGGGTCAATGCAAATTTGCCACGCCGGGTGCAGCAAATCAAGCCTGACATCGTCCTAATTTTGGGCGGACGCCAATTTGATGTTGAAACATTAGCTCAAATCAAAGACGTCAGTAAAGCGAAACTTGCCAATTGGAATGCAGACAGCCCTTGGGAGCCGCACAACAGCAGCACCGCTCTACTGGCTTCTATTCCGCTTTATGACGCACATTTCACTTGGGGCAATTTTCTAATTGAAAAGTTTTATAGGGCAGGCGCAAAACACACATCGTATTTACCCTTTGCCTATGATCCAATCCAACATCGGCCCACTCAACACGCTCAAACAAGAGACGTGATTTTCGCCGGGACTTGGGAAGCGCCACGTGAAGACTTGCTTAATCACGTTGATCCAACTCAACTTGAACTTTGGGGCAACCACTGGCACCGCTTAGCAGGTGATAGCCCGCTGAAAAAAGCGGTAAAAGGCGTGGCTGAAGGGGACAAACTCGCCCCGCTACTGAGTAGTGCGAAAATTGCACTCAACTTTATCCGCAACCAGAACGGTCCCGCGCATAATATGCGTACCTATGAAGCACCAGCCTGTGGCGCATTTATGCTCACCAGCCGCACAGATGAACAAGTTGCGCTATTTGGTGAGAATAAAGGTGCCGCATTTTTTAGCTCAGGTGAAGAGTTAGCAGACAAGATCACATACTTTTTGAAAAATGATCAGGAACGCACTGCCATCGCGCAGCGCGGATTTGATATCATTTCGCGTGGCCAAAATACCTATCAGGCCCGCATGCAGACCGTGCTAGACACGCTGCACTCTTTATAACTATGGCAAAAGCTTGCATTTACTCGATCGAGCCGGTGGAACATGGCGGTGTTCCCGCCAAGGTTCGCATCGCCAAAAACATCTTAGACCGCTACGGTCATGAGATCGATATTCTATTTACTGCAACCGAGCAAGTGCCAACAGGGTCGCGTTGGGGAAAACTTTTGTATTTCCTCAAGACCCCCCTGCCTTACAAAGCCAAGAACCTGACCAGTACAAACTTCAAAGGCACCGCTGTGCCGCATTACCCGCTCCCAATTTGGATCACAAACATGCTGCCAGCGTTTATCGCACGCCGCGCGTTTGCAAATCACGACATTCATTTTGTCATTTCAGGGAGTAATCATGTTGGCTGGCCAGCAACCAAACAGTCAAAACCATTTCTGGTCTGGATTGGAACGCTCTATCAGGAAGAATTAGCGGGGCGTGCCGCCCGTGGCAACGAATGGGCGAAACGCATGCAATCTGGCCGCAATCGTGAGCAGCTTGACCAGCAAGAGGCGCACATTTTTGAAAAAGCAGCTCTCATTTTGAGCAACGGCGGGCACACCGCCCAGCAAATTCAAAAGCTGTATCCTTTTGCATCTGACAAAACACGGGTGGCTATTTATCCCGTCGATACTGACTATTTCCATCCATCAGATGAACCGCGACAACCATTTCTACTGTTCACGGCACGCATCAACGATGAGCGCAAAGATGCGCTGACGCTGTTCAACGTTCTTGGCCTTGTGCGCCAAACGCATCCCAACATGCGGCTCAAATTGACGGGCAATAAACCTGCCGATTACATTAGCAAAATACTCCAAGATTCAGGGCAAGCAGACTATGTAGACTTCTTAGGCCCAATTCCAGATGCAGATTTGGCGCAGCTATATCGTGATGCGTCTGCATTTGTGTTGTCTTCTAACCAAGAAGGGTTAGGCATTGTCATGTTAGAAGCAATGGCCAGCGGACTACCAACCGTTTCTACCAAGTGTGGCGGTCCAGAAAGCGTCATTATTGATGGTGAAACCGGCTTCTTGGTTGATGTTGGAGACGCTGACGCAATGGCAACTCGCATTCTACAAATATTGGATGATGAATCGCTAGCTGCGCAACTATCTGAAAATAGCCGAGCGTTTGCAATTGAACATTTCAGCTTACAAAGCGCTGAAAAGAATATTCTGAACGCACTCCGCGACGTCTACCCGGAGCATTTTCGCGACTAAACAGCATGTTTTTCTCGATTGTCATCCCAACCTATAACGAAGAAGCAGATATTGTCGCAACGCTTGAAAAGCTGCTCGCGCTTGACTATTCCGAGTATGAAATTCTAGTCGTAGATGAATCGTCCGATCGCACGCCTGAACTTGTGCAAAGTTTTGAAGATGATCGCATTCAATATCGGCGGCAAACCCGCGGCACTGGACGTTCAGCCGCCCGTAACCAAGGCATTGTTGAAGCAAAGGGTGAAGTTGTGCTCATTCTGAATGCAGACGTATTTCTACCAGCCTCCATTCTCAAAGATCTAGCGCCTTTGTATGAAGCCGGTGCAGATTTTGTGGTCATTGAGAGTGAAGTTGAAAATACCAATGCTCTACTCCCACGCTATGTGCAAGCCCTGCATATTGAGCATTATGGCCCCGGCACAACAACTGAAATGAACTGGAGCGAAGGCTTTTCTTGCCGACGTTCGGCTGCGATCGATGCCGGTCTCTTTCCCGAAGGAGATGCGGCCCCAATGTTAGCTGGCGAAGACGGCTGGTTCGGTGAAAATCTCCGCGACAAAGGCTACAAGAAAGTGCAAGACCGTTCTATCAAGGTCACGCACGTCATGCCGGAAGATTGGAAAACGTTTTATCACAACCGCTTAGGGCGCGGACACGGTAGCAGCCAAGTCTGGGCACTCAATGAACATCAACACGGCTGGCAGTTAACAAAGACTGTGTATACCCATGTATTGCTAGGTGCAATTGGTCTTATAACGCTAATTCCAATTGTCTATCGCGCGTCAAGATTAGCGTCCCATTCGCCTCGGGGATGGTTCGCAGACATAATTCCGTTTAGCGTTGTCCGCTTTGTTGAGAGCTATGCTAACATTCGCGGGCTTTTACAGGGCTATCAAGAAGTAAAAGCACAATAAGGCTATGACTTCCATTTACGACACTCCCCACGACGAACTGCAAAACGCAAATCAATCTTGGTGGGACAACAATCCGATGACCTATGACTGGCAGGAAACCCTGCAAGTTGAACGGGGCACAGAGGCGTTCTATCGCGAAATCGATGCACGCTTTTTTGAGTCCTCACGGCACTTTGGACACCCAACCTATCCAGACCAGCCACCATTTAGTGAGCAGATTGATTACGCAGGCCTTAAAGGCAAACGCGTACTCGAAATTGGATGCGGCATGGGTGCCACCGCAGCTGCGCTGGCGCGCAATGGCCTAGATCTTTCCGCAGTTGACATTACCCCAACTGCCATTGAACAAACCACAACCCGCTTCAAGCAACTCGGTCTAGTGGCTGACATTCGCCAAGCAGATGCCGAGCAATTGCCATTTGATGACAATACCTTTGACTTAGTATGGTCTTGGGGAGTCATCCATCACAGTGCCAACATGCAACAGATCATTCATGAGATCCATCGCACGTTGAAGCCGGGTGGCAAGACACAAATCATGGTCTATAACCGACACTCAATTCGTAACTGGGTGCTGGCTGGATTGATGGAAGGCGTGCTCAAAGGTCAGTTCTTCAAAAAGCCTTACGAAGAAATTCTGCGTGACGTCACCGATGGTTATATTGCGCGTCACCTAACCCCTAGGCAGGCCCGCAACATGTTTGCAGACTTCAATAACATCCACATTGAATTCACGTGCTTGGATGACTTATCCTACGTTCCGGGCAACACATTTGTAGAACGAAATCTCGTCGGCAAACTCATTCCACGAGCGATGAAAGACCGTTGGGACCATTGGGTTCGCACCAAGTTTGGGTGGTTCCTTTACTTAGAAGCCACAAAGTGAAGCTGCTTTACGCCAGTCACACCTATCTGGTCAACGAAAATCAGAAAAAGCTTGCTGCCATCGCTGCCCACCCTGAAGTGGAGGCGTTGCATTGCATTGTGCCGCATCTCTGGAAAGAGCCTGTCTTAGGCACTGTGCTCCCTTACATCCCACGCCAAGCCAATTACACCGTAACCCCCGTTCGCGTTGCCCTTCCCGGCAATGAAATGCGGTTTATGTACTACTCCCGCGATTTGGATTTAGAAGAGTTTCAGCCAGACATCATCGTTGTGGAAAATGGGCCGGGCGCGTTTAGTTACACGCAATTTCTACGCAAGCGAAATAAATTTGCGCCCCGCGCAAAAACGGTGTTCTTCACATGGTGGAACTTACCGTATCAGGCGCGTGAACCGTTGGCCGCGTTAGAGCGCTGGAACTTACGCAACTCAAACGGGGCAATTGCGGGCAATCAAGATGCCGCAGATATTCTGCGTGGACATCAGTATGACGGCCCCATGTTGGTCTTACCGCAGCTCGGAGTGGATGAAGTCGTCTTCAACCCCGGCAATCCAGCAGCAGTCAAAGCGGAGCTAGGCTTCCAGAATTTTGTCATTGGGTACGCTGGTCGTCTCGTGCCTGAAAAAGGACTCCAAACCTTAATGGACGCGCTAGATACGGTGCCATTCAATTTTGATTTGTTCATCTTAGGCGCAGGCCCCATGCGCGGTGATTTAGAAACTTGGGGCGCAAATCTGCCAGAGGGCAAGTCCGTACACATGCACCCTTCCGTGCCCCATACAGAAGTAGCACGCCTGATGACCGCCATGGATGCATTTGTACTGCCGTCATTGAGTACCTCATTTTGGCTGGAACAATTTGGCCATGTGCTCATTGAAGCAATGGCCTGCGAAGTCCCCGTGATTGGCTCTAGCTCGGCTGAGATCCCAAACGTCATTGCCGATGCCGGACTGGTTTTCCCAGAGGGAGATGCGAATGCATTAGCAACTGCCTTTACATCATTGGCGACTGACGAAGCACAACGCCAATCGATTGCAGCTGCTGGACGCCAGCGGGTGTTGGACACCTACACCCACGACCAAATTGCAAATCAAACCGTCGCATTCTTTGAAAGTCTGCTCTGACAAGCAGCGTCAGCCGCCTAGCCAAACGTGTCAGATTCTGAAAGTAACTTAGCCAAACAAGCCGTGCGCGGCGGTCTTTGGACTGCAATTTCGCAGTACTGGCTATTTGCCGTTGGCCTCGGACGCGTTGCCATTTTGGCTCGGCTCATTACACCGGAATATTATGGTATTTTGGCAGTCGCCGTGCCTTGGGTAACGTACCTAACCTTTTTTCGATTCAACTTCCGGCCAGCATTCCTCAATTCAGAAGAAAGTGAGACTTTGTCCCACACACAATTCTGGCTTGAAAACGCGTTTGCATTTGCGGCCTTTCCACTAACCGGGCTTGCCTATCTGCTATTGCCAGAGTCTATTTCACCTGAGCGAAGCGTGTGGTGGATGATCCTTGCGCTATTAGCACTAGTGCAATTTGAGTCATACTACTCAACCTCCCGCTTTCTGTTAGAAAAGCACATGAAGCATGATGTCATCGGGCGGCTGCAAATGATTACCGGCGTATTGTGGTTTGTCGTTCCGGTGTTGTTGGCTTGGCAAGGTTGGTTTCTGACCGCCGTGTTCTTTGAATATGCCATTCCAAGTCTCGTGACTGGTATTGGCATTCTCGTTGTACAACCTTGGTTACCGCGCTTTCGTTGGGGACGCCCCGAAGCAAAAGTTCTGATTGAATCTGGGTTTACGATGTGGACCAACGGTTTGCTTGGAAAAATCGTATTTCAGTTTGATGACTGGCTTGTGGGAAATATCAAACGTTCAGGTGCTACCATTTGGATGTCGTCGGGAACCCAGCCCGCAGCGCTTTACTATCGGTCTTACTCAGCGGGTAAAATGCCGATGGATGTCTTCGCGGGCATGATTGGTCAAATTGCGCTACCACTGTATTCCAACGGCGCCGCCGAAGGGATGCAAACGCTGCGCAACCTATATCGGCAAGTCACTTGGTTACTGGCGAACATGATTGCCCTTTCCAGCACGTTTGCGCTGATCGCGACGGAAGAAGCACTACTCATCTTTCTTGGGGAAGAATGGGTGGACATGGTGCCCATTTTCCGCCTAATGGTGCTCTTCATTGTCGGACGTCCCATGTATCAGAACGCAATGCAATTGTTACTCGCAAACAAGAAAGAGAAAGAGGCACGCTATACCAATCTCGTACAGGCCATCTTTCTGCTGATTGTCTGTCCACCTGCCGTTTGGTTTTATGGTGCTGCTGGTGCAGCGGTTACGATCAGCATTATGACCGTGATTGGCGTGATGGCTGGCGAACGTGAAGTGACGAAAACATTACACCAGCAATACTGGACGCTCTACATTGCGCCAATTCTCATCTCCTTCGTTACGGCAGGCATCATCTTTGCCGTTAGCCCTTGGATTCCAAGCCAGATTTGGATCAGCGCCATCATCAAAGGCTTGATTTGTGTCGCTGCCTTTGGCGCGAGTATTTGGATCTTTCAACGCCAACCTTTACTCGATGTCTGGCAAACGCTACGGCAAGGCTTGCAATCATAATGAGCAGCCTAAAACGTGCCCTACACTGGCCATACAGCCGGTCTAGACAAATCGTGATTGGGCTCATGCTGTTGCGTGCAATCTCAGTAATTCTGCTCATCAATGGCTATCCCGCGTTGGACTCCCACCTTGGATTCTATTTCCATCACGGCGGTGACCAACGGTACTACTACAGTTTTGCCGAGCAAATTGCGACGGGAAATTTCATCAACTTATTTTCAGTTCAAGTTGGATTTCCCTCACTGTGGGCTATGGCAATTCGCCTCGGCATGCATAGTGGATGGGAAGACATTCTGCCAACTGGTGTGACCGTTGTTGGCATTCTGCTCGGCAGTTTTTCTGTTGCAGTAATCTACAAAATGGCAGACGCACTCACAGACAATCGACTCGTCGCCATCTTTAGCGCAACGATTTGGGCTATGCTACCGCTTTTATTCTGGGGAATTGCTAGTTTCCATCCCAATGCTGCAGCAATGCAGATGGTAAACGTTCCTTTGCTCGCATGGCTAGTATTGGTGCCAGACGGTATCACAACATTTTTCGCAATGGCCGCCGTGTTATTTACAAGTCAGTATGTCAAACATCAGTCAGTTTGGATGCTCGTCGGCAGCGCCATTGCCTGTGCCTTGATTGTGCTATTCCGGCTGCAGCAGGTCCCTTTGCTACCCGTGGTCGTACTAGCCTTGCTATTCAGCAAGAAGCTGAGCGCGTTAGTCGTTTGGAGCGTTACATTCTTCAGCGCATATTTTGCCCAACTTTGGTATGTCACAATTTACAAAGTGGTCAGCCTACAACCAGACGCCTTCCAAACATGGATCCCAACCAACTACTATTTTGGCTATGTCTATGTTGAAAACGGGCAATTGCTCACCAATCCGGCTAATAATCCGACCTCAATCGCACGCGTGTTGACATTGTTAAATCCATTCCTAGTGATTGGCGTTTTAGTTGCTGCTGGGATCATCCTGCCCTTCTTTATCCGTCGCATTGGATGGTCACGCACTACGCTAATGCTAGGAGCTGTCCCTGCCATGATTATTCTTGTCGTAACCTCAGATGTTTTTGCACAAAACACCGTGCGCTATCTTATTCCAGCATTACCATTTGTGATCGTGCTTGCACTTTGGGTTAGCACCGCTCTACTGCGCCTTGTGCCAAAATTGGAAACGCTTTATCAAGAGGTGACAACCTAATATGTGTGGCTATTTAGGCGTGGTTGGCGTACCGCATCAAACTGAAAGCGTTACGACAAGCGGCAAGGCAGCACTGCAACATCGTGGACCAGACGCCGCTGGACACTGGAGCCAAGCGGTCCCTGTTCCCGTAACCTTCGTTAGCACCCGCCTCGCGATTATTGATCTTTCGCCCGCGGGGCATATGCCGATGCAAAGTCCAAACGAAGACTTTGTCATCTCGTACAACGGCGAGGTCTATAACTTTGGCGAGATCCGCACCGCGCTCATCAGCGATGGCATTCAGTTCCGCTCTGACTCTGACACCGAAGTTATTCTGCAAAGCTATATCCGCTGGGGTAAAGCTTGTGTCGACAAATTCCGCGGCATGTTCTCATTTGCCATTTGGGACCGCAAACAGCAAACCCTTTTCGCCGCGCGAGATCGCTTAGGCATTAAGCCGCTTTACTATGCTCAGGTTGGTAACGGTATTGTCTTTGGCTCTGAACTCAAAAGTATCCTAAGCACAGGACTTGTAAAGCCTGAATTCAACACCAAGAGTCTCGCGCTCTACTTAGCAAACTACTCCATTCCTGCACCCCACACCGCATTGGTCGGTGTGTCAGCCTTGCCGCCGGGTCATATGCTGAGTCTCGAAGCGGGCAGATTACACGTCGAACGGTATTGGGCGCTCCCAACTGCAAATAACCCGCATGGGCATAGTCGGGCAGATGCCGTTGCCAGAATTCGTGAGCTGTTACACGACTCCATTCGTCTGCGCATGATTGCCGATGTCCCAGTGGGCGCATTTCTCTCTGGCGGCATCGATTCGTCTGCGGTTGTCGCACTGATGACGAAAATCAGCGGGCAACAGCTCAAAACTTTCTCGATTGGCTTTACGCAAGAAGGGGCTAGCCTAGACGAGCTTAGCTACGCCCGCCAAACTGCCAAACGCTTTGATACAGACCATACAGAAGTAGTCGTCTCAGGCCAAGATGTGCGCAATAACTTGGACGCCATGGTACGCGGCATTGACCAACCTTCTGGCGATGGTCTCAACACGTTCCTCGTCTCGCAAGCAACAGCGCAGCACGTAAAAGTCGCGCTCTCTGGATTAGGTGGGGATGAATTGTTTGCGGGGTATCCACAGTTTCGCAGCCTGTCACAACACGCAGACTATGCCCGCACATGGCAAAGGTTGCCTAGCGTTGCGCGCTCACCGTTACGCGCAGCACTCAAAACTGCAGGCAATTTGACCGGACGCGCTGGCTTACGGAAATTACCTGACTATCTCAGCGCAGACACGCTGACCCGCTACGCCCAAACCCGCACGCTCTTTGATGCCCAACAGCGCAATGCATTGCTGAATATCACAAGCAATAGCGATCCGCTGGCCCACTTACGCGCCTTCGTTGAACCCAACGCCGATCTGATCAACCAAATTTCGCGCTTTGAATTGCAAGGCTACATGGCCCGTACGCTGCTGCGCGACAGCGATGCCATGAGCATGGCACATTCGCTCGAACTGCGCGTGCCGCTCATCGATCATGAACTGGTGGAGTATGTCATTGGCTTGCCGGGCGACTACAAAACCGCTGGCACAGCGCCAAAATCACTCTTAGTTGAAGCCTTAGATGGCCTCATTCCAGACGAGATTGTGCATCGCAAAAAGCAAGGCTTTGAAATGCCGATTGCGTCTTGGCTGAAAAATGAGTTACGCGATGTCATTGAAGACACGCTCTCAGAGCAAAGCGTCAAACGCCGTGGTCTACTCAATCCAAACACCGTGACTAAGGCTAAAGCCGACTTCTACGCTGGACGGGGCGTTTACATGCACGTTTGGGCACTCGCACTTTTAGAACTCTGGCAGCGCGAATTTATCGATGGCTAACCGCAAACGTATTCTCTATTTACACCATGGCGGTGCAATTGGCGGTGCGCCGCTGAGCCTGCTCTTTTTACTAGAACAGCTTGATCGTGAAAAGTACGAGCCAATTGTGCTGGTCACGCGTCCCGGCCCTGTCGTCGATCGCTATCGAGCCGCAGGTTTAGAAGTCGAAGTCACACCGGACATTTCTGACTTCAGCCACACCGAGCTCGTTTGGTACGGCAATGCGCTTGCTTGGCAATTGCCGGAGAAATCGCTCAAGTTTTGGCCGTCGGTCAAAGCAATGCGCGGTTACATTCGCAAGTATCAACCTGACTTGGTGCATTTGAATGCGTCCACACTCGTCACCGGTGCATATGCAGCCCATGCTGAAAACGTCCCAACGGTGTGGCATATTCGTGAACCATTGGCACATGGTTACTTTGGCATTCGCCGTCGTTGGCTACAAAATCAAGTCCGCGACAAAGCCGACCGCGTGGTCGCGATCTCGCAAAATGACGCCAACCAGCAGCATCCAAACGACCGCATTCGCATCATCCACAACTTTGTTGATTTTGAAACGTTCGATCGCACGCTAGACAAACAAGCCGCCCGTAAGAAACTCAATCTCACCGAATCGCAAAATGTGATTGTGATGTTGGGCGGCTCCTCAAAGCCGAAAGGGACTCTGCCGTTTGTGGAATCGCTGGCGCAAATCAAAGCCGCGCTTCCTAACACGCGCGTACTAATTGCTGGCCCTAAGCCCCGCGTTGGCGCCTCCGAACCGCTGCAAGCCTTGCTCCGCAAAATTGGTCAAGTCGACAACTACGATCGCAAAGTAATGCAAGCTGCATCAGACGCGATTGCTGAAGGGTATTTACGCTTTATTGGCGTTCGGTCGGACATCCCGACAGTCTTAGCCGCAGCCGATCTGCTGGTCTTTCCGTCCATCGTGCCGCATTTCGCTCGCCCCGTCATCGAAGCTGCGGCCATGGGCAAGCCAGTCGTCGCTTCTAACTTGGGCGGGCCCCAAGAGTTAGTCATCGATGGCGAGACGGGTTATTTGGCAAATGCTAATGACCCATCTGATCTGGCTGAAAAAATTGTGCAGATTTTGCAATCACCGGAGCTGACAAAAACAATGGGGGCTAATGCTTATGAATTTGCTCAAGAACGCTTCGATGCGTACAAAAATGCCGCCCGCACCTTTGCCGTGTACGACGAAATCTTCGCGGAACAGTCTGCATGACCGCACGCTGGTTACGCCAACTGCCCCCAACTTGGGCTTGGCCAGGGATTTTTCAACATCAACTGCAATATCGGTTTGGACTCAAGCCTAATGCCCTTACTGTTACACACGCAGAACGGACTGAATGGCAAACGTCACACCGGACGATTGCTAACGTCTTGGCAAACAATGCCGCAGCGTTTCTAAAAACCTACCCTGCCCAAACTGAACAGCTTCAGCAAACAGCAAACGCCCTTCTCAACGGGCGATATAACGTATTGGGGCACACCAATATTGAACTTACAGAGCTAAATTGGAGCAAAGACTTCATCACCGGTTTTGACTGGGCTAGCGGCAGTACGCCAACGGCTGGCAGTGACATCAAGCGCCCGTGGGAACTTGCCCGCTGCCATCATCTCGTCACACTTGCGCAAGCCTATGCCCTCACGCAAGACGCCAAGTACAACGCTGAAGTCGCGCGCCAGATTACGCATTGGATCACACACAATCCAATCGATACTGGCATCCATTGGCGCAATCCGATGGAAGTCTCCATTCGCAGTGCAAACTGGCTATTCGCAATTGAACTCTGCGGGGGCTTACGTACCTTCGCGCCCGACTTTCAAGCTGAGTTCACCCAGACACTCATCGCCAAAGCCAACTTTATCTATCAGCATTTGGAGCTGGCCTGGCCACGCACCAATCATCTACTGTCAGACGCCTGTGGCCTCATTTGGCTTGGTGTGTATTTACAGCCAATCTCAACAGCGAAGACTTGGCTAGAACGCGGATTGCGGCTGCTTACCAACGAATTGCAGAAACAAATTCTGCCAGACGGTTGCGCCTACGAAGGTAGCAGCGCCTACCACCTACTTGACACAGAAATGCTGGTACAAACATTATGGTGGATGCAAGTTCATGGTTACCCCATATCTAAATCCTTGCGCCATCATGGGCAACAGATGCTTGCCGCGTGCGCTGGTTTGCTATTACCAGATGGCGCATTGCCTGTCTTTGGTGACAGTGACTCTGGCCGTTGGCTAGCGCTCGAAGCTGATAGACACAACCTGTTGACTCGACAAGATCCGCTTGGAGTCCTTAGCATTGGTGCAGCGCTCTTTGATGAAACGACAATCCCAATCCCAATTGAACGACAGCAAAGTGCAGTTTGGTTACTTGGAAAAATAGCTGAGAAGACTAAGCAATCAAAACCTCAGATCCTATTTCCAAACGCCAAATGGACCATCTTGCAGCATGTAGAAGTGACGCTTGCCATCACGGGTGGGCACACCGGCACTGCAGGCTGGGGCGGCCATGGACACAATGACGCCTTGAGTTTTGAACTATGTGTTGGCGATAAACGCATCCTTGTCGATTCGGGCAGCGGCAATTACACCGGTCAGCCAAACTTGCGTAACAAATTGCGAAGTACAACTGCCCATAACACCATCCAAGTTGGCAATGGTGAGCAAAATCAGATTCCGGAGAAAGAGTTGTTCCGCCTCAACAATGAGGTCACAATTGAAAAATTTGAAGTGTTTGAAGCACGTGCATGTGGACGAATAAAGACACCAAATTGGACACAGACGCGTGAGTGGAAATTCACATCAGCTGGAACACTGCGCATCACAGACTCAATTCGCAGCGCTGAGACAACCCCATACAGCGCACATTTTCATTTTGCACCCGGAGAGGTTATTGCTGGTGACAATTGGGTTTATAGCCAATATCCAGATAGCCCGAATTTGATTATTTACGCCCTACAGCCAGCAACAATTACCATCGAAATAGCGCCATATGCGCCTGCGTATGACGCAATCGATGAGCATCAACACGTGACGTTTACCTACGCAAACGTCACAAATCAATTAATGCATTTATTGGTCCCCACTAAGGGTCTGCTCTCGAAAGCAGAAGTAGATAAAACCGTCCAAGCTGCATTGAGTGCCATGTCAGTCTCATGATGACGAGACACTGTGTGTAATCAAATGTTGTAAAAGCTTGCAATGGCATAGTCTATGGTTGCACCTTCGACTTCTGGTGAATCACAACATTTGATCACACAGCCACACGATTGAATCCCATCTTTTTACAAGACTCGGTAAAATTCAGACCCTATGAAACAAATCTTTGTCGATGGCAAAGGCAGCTTGCTGGTGAAGGATGTTCCCGCGCCAGCTTGCCAAGCCGGCCAAGTCCTTGTCCGTGTTCACAATTCTGTTATTTCTGGCGGCACCGAAACTACAGCGCTCAAAGGCGGTGGGAGTCTCATTCGCCGCGCCATGAAAGAACCGCATTTAGTGTTGAATACACTCAAATTTGCGATGCAACAAGGCGTGGGGGCAACGGTAGGCGCAGTGAAAGACGTTGCTGAAAGTTGGCTTACAACCGGATACAGCGTCGCTGGTGAAGTGATTCAAGTCGCGCCGGACGTGACCACTTTCAACGTTGGAGATCGCGTCGCTTGCGCGGGATTTGGCTTTGCCAACCATGCTGAGTATGTGGCAGTGCCGCAGAACTTGGTGGCGAAAATGCCAACTGACATCGATTACGAAAGTGCAGCGTTCACCACAATTGGCGCGATTGCCATGCAAGGCGTCCGGCGCTGTGAGCCAACACTTGGTGAAACAATTGTAGTGGTAGGCACGGGCCTGATCGGACTGTTGACGGCACAGATTTTGCTTGCAAATGGCTGTCGTGTGATCTGCACCGATCTCGCTGAGGTCCGGCTAAACAAAGCTAGTGAAGTCGGTGTTCGCCACACCATCAATGCTGGCGAAACCGATCCGGTAAAAGCGGTGCAAGCATTGACAAATAATGCTGGCGCAGATGCTGTCATCCTGACCGCCGGAACAACGTCGTCAACCCCCATGAATCAAGCTTTCAAAATGTGCCGCGAACGTGGGCGCATTGTCATTGTGGGCGCAGTGGGTATGGAACTCGAACGGGGCGACTTCTACGTCAAAGAAATTGATGTGCGTATGTCTCGCTCGTATGGCCCTGGTCGGCACAATCCGCTATACGAAGAAAAAGGGTATGACTTCCCAGCGGGCTACGTGCGGTGGACCGAAAATCGGAACATGCTGTCATTTATGCAACTCATTGCAGATGGGCGCATGGATGTCACACCGCTTATCACACATCGCGAACCAATTGACACTGCACCTACTGCTTACGATGCTGTCGCCCAAACCGATGCGATTGGCGTTGTCCTGCAATATCCAGATGCAGCATCAGGGAACCCAATCGATACAAGTTGGCAGCCGAATGTCGTAACGCAAGCGAACCACGCTGGTAAAGTCGGTATTGCGCTAGTTGGTGCCGGCAACTTTGCGAAGCTGATGCACATCCCTAATCTCAACAAATTGGCAGACAAAGTTGTCGCGACCAACGTTATCACTAGTAGTGGTGGTAGCGCCCGTCAAGCCGCAGAAAGCCTGAATGCACCCAATGCAACAACAGACTATGCTGGTGCATTGGGTGACACTGCAACGCAGGCCGTGCTCATTAGCACGCGTCACAATTTACATGCCGATCAGTGCATTAAAGCGGCGAAGGCAGGGAAACACATCTTTGTTGAAAAACCACTTGGGCTGACCATCGCAGAGTGCCGAGACGTTGTGACTGCTGTCGAAGACAATCAGGTGTTATGCACAATTGGCTTCAATCGGCGCTTTAGCACGTTAGCCATGGCGTTGAAAAACAGCGTTTCAAAGATTAGTGGCCCGAAGCAAGTTCTAGCGCGTGTGAATGCCGGTAATTTACCTGCAACCCATTGGCTACGCGACCCAGATGTGGGTGGCGGGCGTATTGTCGGTGAAGGGTGCCACTTCTTTGACCTAATGATGTGGTTTGTAGACAGCGAGCCTGTTTCTGTCATTGCGAGCGCCCTCAACAACGATTTAGACGAAATGACCGCAACCGTCACCTATGCTGACGGCTCTACCGGCACGATGATCTACACTGGATATGGCAGTTCCACGTACCCGAAAGAGTATTTCGAAGTCATTGGTGGAGGTGGCATTGGCGTGCTTGACGATTTCAAATCGCTCACGTTGAGCGGTTTATCTGGTAAGTCTCAAACATTGCGCAAGCAAGACAAGGGACACGCCGCGCTTTTAGAGAATTTTGTGGATGCGATTCAAGGCAAAGCGCCGTTACTCATCACCGCGAAAGACGGTCTGCTCGCAACAGCAACAGCCGTTGCAGCACTTGAGTCAGCCAAAACTGGACAGCGCGTCTCGATCCAGCTCTAACCACATGCCCATTGCGCGGTGGTAAAATTTGGCGCGTTTGTGCGTACAAACCACTGTTTATAACCCTACGCGTTGGAGCCCTTTCGCTTGCCGCAACCTTATCATTTGCCAGACGGCAAACGTTTATTAGTCGTCATCCCAGCCCTAAACGAAGAAGAAAGCCTTGCCCGCGTGATTGGAAATGTCTCTCACGCGGTGCCAAATGCTGACGTCTTAGTGATTAATGATGGCTCAACTGACAATACAGCTACAGTCGGCAAGGCTGCTGGCGCAATGGTGGTTACCTTGCCCTACAATCTTGGAATTGGTGCCGCGATGCAAACTGGGTTTATTTATGCCTACGAACATGACTATGACTTCATGGTCCAAGTCGATGGTGATGGACAGCACAATCCGAATGAGATTTGTGAGTTAATCCCTCATTTGTTGTCTGACAATGCAGATGTTGTCATTGGATCAAGATATATTGAAGACCGTGGCTACATCACGCCTGCACCGCGTCGAGCTGGCATCATCATTCTCGCCAGATATATTTCATTTCTAACGCGCAAACCCTATACCGACCCAACGTCCGGCTTTCGTGCAAGCAATCGTAAAGCGATTGCCATGTGCTCACGCATTTATCCGTCTGACTATCCAGAACCAGAAGCATTGATGCAATTTCACAAAGCCAATGTGCGCGTCAAAGAAATTCCGGTCACCATGAATCCACGTTATGGCGGCCAAAGCTCCATTACGCCAATTCGCTCTGCGTATTACATGCTGAAGGTGATGTTAGCAATCGCAATCCTGACGATCCGGCGCCGCCCCAAAGTATTTGGATAACACCCTCTAGAATTAGACCAATGGCTTTTGATAGATTGACTCTCGTCATTGTGACAGTTGCGCTGGCGTTATTTGTCCTTGTGTTGGAAATGGTGCGCCGCCGCGCCTTAGCAGAAAGATACTCACTTTGGTGGCTCATTATTTCTGGTGGTGTTGTGGTTTTAGCACTTGCCCGCCCACTCGTCGATAATCTCATTTTCACGCAGTTAGGCATTAGCTATCCACCAAGCGCTCTTTTTAGCGCTGGATTTGTCGGTCTCGTCATCATCATGTTGTACATGAGCCATTTGATCACGCTGCTTGCACGCCAAAATCGGACTTCTGCGCAAAGAATTGGTCTCCTCCAACACGAATTGGATAAGCTACGCGAAGACATTGCAGACTTGAAACATGACTAACTCGCTTCGGTCTGCTATTCGCGAAGATGTTACAGACCTGCGCAATTCAAAACTTGCGCTAATCCTCCTGCTTTGCATCGCAATTGGCCTTAGGCTGTTGTGGGCACTTGTAATTTATCCTGAACCAAACCTTGAAGGTGGCGATGGCGAGTTCTACATGACCGTCGGCCAACGCGTTGCAGAAGGTAATGGCGTTTCACTACAAGGTCCTGGTTACAAAGCAATCACCATTGTTGGGCCCATCTATCCTTATCTTATTGGTCTTGCTTGGACAATCTTCGGCGAGGGCGGCAGTATCTTTGGCGTCCGGTTTAGTCAGATCATATTGGCGTGTCTAACCGTCATTGTTGCATTTCTTGTTGGGAAACGCGCCCATTCAAAACCAGTTGGCCTCATAGCAGCGGGAGCACTGGCCTTTGATACCCGCTACATTATTGAAAGTAGCGAAATTTACACCGAATCTACTTTCATCGCGATGTTGTTTCTTGCGATTTGGATGTTCACGTTGGCAGTTCAAATACGCTCTGTCTCAGCGCTGCTAATTGCTGGTGCATTTCTGGGGCTTCCAGCGCTTGTCCGCCCTGTCGCACAATTCATGCCTTTTGCATTATGTGTCTGGTTACTTTGGCGTCGACCTAACACCGTCTTAGCTGCCATTCGAGATTGCCTGTACCTACTCTTAGGGTATTACCTCATCACCCTACCTTGGGAGTTACGCACCATCATCCGACTAGACTGGGAACTGCAAGGCATCCCCTCACTCGTTTCAATTGCACCACTCTTACTGACTCTAATTGGCCTTTGGGTGACTACCCAGCAAGCCTTACTAAACTTTGTCTGGCGCATTCGATATGTACTGCTGATTGCTGTTGCCCTAGTTGTTATTGGAGGCGGCATTTTCGTTGCGAACCGTGAAAAGCCGCTGTTAAGTGATGACGTTCAAATGCACTTGTTCATGGCAACTACTGAGTGGAATTGGGAAGCGCTCAGTAATCATGACGATCCCTATGGACGGGATAATGTACTCTACCTATATCAGCATACTGACGCAAACGGGCAGACCTATTACAACTTTATGCCTGCCATTTGGGAAGGTGTCCGCACGAATTTGCCGACAATCATCTTGAATCGTCTGATTGAAATTTCAGAGTCGATTCTGCAACCGCATGGCACCGTGGTGACCGGCAGCGTGTTTCAAGGTATTGGCTTCCGCAATGCAGTTAGAGACGTTTTATCTGGCGCGGCCTCACTTGGCTACGTTCTGCAACAGCCAGATTTTCTAGTCAAGCTCAGTATCTACTTTTTCCACTTTGTTAGTCTTGGCTTGGGCATTTTGGGGTTGTTACTTGACCGAACCCGCAAGTCACTTTGGCTCATTGTCGGACTTGTCATTGCCTATTACTTAGCCATCTACGGGGCATTGTTTATTATTCCGCGTTATATCTTTCCAGCGCTATTGCTACTCCACCTACCAAGCGCAGTGCTGATTTATCGCATCTATCAACAATTGGTGTCTCGTAATACAGCACCTTTGACCGCAGCCACACAATCCTCATGAACGGTGAATGCAGTAACTCTTAGATGTGGCTATGCAAAACCCCATTCACAATTCACCAATTCACCAATTAAGCAATTCACCAGTTAAGAAGGTCATCCATGTTGTAAAAGCGAGTGGCGTTGCCGGTTACGAAAATCATCTCCGAGATCTTTTACCCGCATTGCAGGCACAAGCAATCCAGTGTCATTTAGCATTGCTTCATCCCGCAGATGCTGACCTAAGTGAGTACGTACATCATTTCAGAAGTAACCACGTTCAAGTGACGTTGCTCTCTATGCATCGCCATTTCGATCCAGCAATCATTCGACAGTTACGGGCACTCATTGACAAGTTCAAGCCAGATGTAGTCCATTTACATGGCATTCATGCAGATCTCCATGGAACCTTAGCCGCGAGATCTTCACAAACACCCGTGATCCAGTCTCGGCATAATGATGATCCATTTCGTCGTCGGTTCCCAATCAATCGCCTCAATCAATGGCTTGGTAACTATGCAAGCAAAGTTATTGCAATTTCGCATCACTTAGAACGTTTCGTCGTCGATATTGAACGCATTTCTGCCAACAAGGTCCAAACCATCCATTACGGTTTACATCCAAGTGAAACGCAGCCTGCCCTCACAAAACAGCAATTCGGGTTAGACCCAAATCGGACAACCATTGGGTTTGTCGGGCGTCTTATTGAACAGAAAGGCGTCAGCTATTTATTGCAAGCGTTTGCCAAACTTTGTGAAGAGCACGACCTACAACTCTTGATCGTGGGGGACGGCAACAAAGCTATAGAACTGAAAGCCCATGCGCAAAAACTTGGGCTCACTGAGCGCATTGTCTGGCTTGGATGGCAAACCAACGCCGCCCAATTTATGCATCTGATGGATATCGTAATGATTCCGTCGCAATGGGAAGGCTTTGGTTTAGTTGCATTGGAAGCGATGAACGCCCAGAAACCCATCATTGCCAGCCGAGTGAGCGCCCTGCCTGAAATTATTCAACATCAAGAAACAGGATTATTAGTCGCGCCGGGTGACGTGGATAGCATTGCGAATGCCATGAAGAGACTCATGACAACACCTGACTTGCAACATACATATGGGCAGGCAGGATTCGCACGTCTACAAACACAGTTCTCTGTAGAAAAAATGGCAACTGCGCATGCAAATTTGTATCGGGAGGTTGCGTAATCATGTGCGGAATCTGTGGGGTCTATCGCTTCGATCAACAACCTGTTCATGCGACCTTAGTGGAAGAAATGGTCGCAACCATCGACCATCGTGGGCCGGATGATCACGGCGTTTGGACCAATGCCAACGTTGGTCTTGCCAATGCGCGCCTCGCCATTCTTGATCTAAGTGCTGCCGGACATCAGCCCATGGCAGACTCTGAGAAATCTGTTTGGTTGGCGTATAACGGTGAAATTTACAACTTCAAAGAACTGCGTAAACAGCTAGCAGCAGACATTCGCTGGCAGTCTGAAACAGATACTGAAACCATTATTCAAGCCTATCGCACTTGGGGCATCGATTGTCTGCATCGGTTCAACGGGATGTTTGGCTTCGCGCTGTGGGACACAAACGCCGAACACCTCTTGTTAGTACGCGACCGGTTGGGCCAAAAGCCGCTTTACTACTACCAAGACGCGGAAAAATTGATCTTTGGCTCTGAAATCAAATGTATTTTGGCGCACCCGAATGTCGATACTGGGGTCAATACAGAAGTAATTCCGTCGTTCTTCACGTACGGCTACGTGCCTGCGCCAGAGACAATGTTCCGCAACATCAACATGCTGTTGCCGGGGCATTTCCTCAAAATTGCACCAGATCACAGCGTTTCTATTCAACAATGGTGGACACCACCTGCAAATACCAATGAAACAGTCCGTCCAGCAGACATCGATTTAGATGCGCAAGAAGCAGCTTTAGAACAGCAGCTTAGGCAAGCGGTCGAATACCGCATGATCAGCGATGTACCTGTCGGGGCATTTTTATCTGGTGGAATCGATTCAAGCCTAATCGTCGCGCTCATGCGCGATTACAGTTCAGAAAAGATCAAAACGTTTGCTATTGGGTTTGAAGACAATCAGTCATACGATGAAACGCCCTATGCTAAAGAAGTTGCCGAGCATTTAGGCGCGGAACACCGCACGTTTATTGTTGCGCCAGACACGGTAGATCTCATTGAATCATTAGCATGGCACTTGGATCAGCCGTTTGGGGACTCGTCTGCAATTCCTACCTATCTGGTTTCCAAACATACGCGTGAACACGTTACAGTCGCTTTGACCGGCGATGGCGGTGATGAATTATTTGCTGGGTATGATCGGTTTCGTGCGGCACGGATTGCAAAGCAATACCAGAAAGTACCGCAGATTGCGCATCGGCTTATTCAGGGTGGACTTGGTCTGCTGCCACAAGGAACTGGATATCGTAATTTTGCGCGGCGCGCGACTGAGTTTACGGAAACAGCGCGCTTGTCACTCTCGGATCAATATTTGGGATGGGTCGGGATTTGCTCGCCAGAATTTGCTGCCCAACTCAGCAAACAAAACACAGCAAGCGACATTCGGCAGCACTATGCCAGCTATTTTCCGACCGTAACACATGACCCTGTTCCAGCATTACTAGATGTGAATCGGGTTAGCTATTTGCCAGATGATTTGCTGATCAAGGCCGATCGAATGAGTATGGCAACTTCATTGGAAGCACGCTCGCCGTTCTTAGACCACAATCTGGTAGAATTTGCGGCGCATTTGCCTATGGTTTATAAGCTGCAAGGCAGAGATAGCAAATTATTATTGCGTCGGTTAGCCAAGCGATTTGTGCCCGCTCATATTATTGATCGGCCCAAACATGGATTTGGTGTGCCTATTGGGCAATGGTTTCGACAGTCATTACGCTCATATGTGGAAGCCGAATTGACCGGCGCAGACGCAAAAAACAAAAACTATTTAGAGGTCACAATGGTGCAGTCAATTCTTGCTGAACACATGAGTGGCAAACGAGACCACGGCCATTTGTTATGGTGTCTCCTCAGTTTTGAGGTGTGGCTCAAAAAACTTAGTGCGTGATATTACAAATTCAGAGGTAGTGACATGATGCATCATGTCACTACCTCTGAATACACGCAAAAAACTTAACAATTAGTTTTATTCGGAAAACTACAATGACACGCTATTTGGTGACCGGCGGTGCTGGGTTTATTGGCTCAAACATCGTTGATGAATTATTACGACAAGGCAAAACCGTTCGCGTTGCAGACAACTTTGCAACCGGCAAACGCGAAAATCTAGCAAGTTCGCTCGACAAGATCGAATTACTAGAAGGCAGTTTGGTCGACCTCGACTTTGCGCGTTATGCAGTGCAAGATGTTGACTACGTGATGCACCAAGCTGCTATTCCAAGCGTGCCACGGTCAGTCGCAGATCCGCTCACCAATAATGACGCTGGGATCAATGCCACTCTCAATTTGCTTGTTGCAGCAAAAGACGCAGGCGTAAAACGGATGACGTTTGCATCATCCTCTTCTGTATATGGTGAAGCCGTTCGAGATCAAGATACGAACGCCATCGTTGCTAAAAAAGAAGATATGATGCCACAGCCAATGTCACCATACGGTGTTAGCAAACTCGCCGCTGAGCAATACTGCATGGCCTTCTATCAGGTCTATGGCTTTGAAGCTGTCGCGCTACGTTACTTCAACGTCTTTGGCGCTCGACAAGATCCAAAGTCTGACTATGCGGCTGTCATTCCAAAATTCATCACGAAGATGCAAGCTGGCGAACGCCCAACCATTTTCGGTGACGGCGAACAAACCCGTGACTTCACCTACATTGCCAACGTCATTGACGCAAACCTGACGGCCTTAGAACATCCAAATGCACCAGGGCAGGTCTTCAATGCATCTATGGGGCGCCAAACATCTCTGAATGAACTTGTTGATATGATCAACGAGATTTTAGGCACAGATATCAAGCCAATTTATGCAGATCCTCGCGCAGGTGACATTAAGCACTCTTATGCATCTGTTTCAAAAGCAGAAGATCTCATGGATTTCAAATCAAAAATTGATCTACTTGAAGGCCTTGCGCTAACCGCAAACTACTACGAAGCCGCGTAGGCTTATCCAACTTATCCGCAACCAGCAAGCCAACGAACTGCTTGCTGGTTGTTCTGTCACCTCAGTGACTACACCTCATTCTGCCTCAACCAACGCTACACCACAGCAAGACCCGATTCTTGTCGTGCGTATGATTGCACGTCTAAACGTTGGTGGCCCAACAATTCACGTCTCAAAGCTTAGTAGCGGCCTCTCAGAAAAATACAAAACGACTCTTGTAACAGGCGTCATTAGTCCAAACGAAGGCGATATGAGTTATATCGCAACTGAGTCAGGTGTAGAGCCGCTAGTAATTGAGACCATGCAGCGTGAAATCTCGATCTGGTCAGATGTCAAAAGCATTCTGCACACCTATCGGCTGCTGAAGCGCCTGAAACCGACGATTGTCCACACACACACCTTTAAAGCCGGAGCAGTAGGCAGAATTGCTGCAAAATTGGCAGGTGTCCCGATTGTTGTCCACACCTTCCATGGGCATGTTTTTCATGGATATTGGGGCCCACTGCGGTCAAAATTTATAGTGCTCGTGGAACAAGGTCTAAGTGCGATGACCACGTCGATTCTAACCGTGAGTCAAAAGGTTCTGGACGACTTATTGCACTATAAAATAGCAGCGCCTAACAAACTATCGGTCTTGCCTTTAGGGTTAGATCTTGAGAAGTTTCGGAAGAGTAACCAATTTCAAGGTGCGCTCCGTCAAGAGCTTGACGTTACTGATGAGGTAGAACTCATTGGCATCGTAGGGCGGTTAGTGCCAATCAAGAACCACAAGCTATTTCTAGACGCAGCCAAACTAGCAATTAAAGATGGCTACGCGGGTCTATTTCTAATTGTTGGCGGTGGTGAGTTAGAAGCAGAGTTACAGAACTACGCAGATACACTAGATATTTCAGCAAAAGTACGATTTTTAGGCTGGCGCCAAGATCTACCAAAAATCTATGCTGATTTAGACGTATTGGTATTGTCTTCAGACAATGAAGGTACACCCGTTTCAATTATTGAAGCCATGGCTGCCAAAACGCCAGTGGTGTCTACAGATGTTGGTGGCGTCGCCGATCTTGTAAAACCCGGTAAAACCGGGTATCTCGTTCCAGCAAACGACCCAACTGCGCTCGCACGCGATATGTTGCTCGCATTACAAGAAGGGGAAACCTTTACCGATGCCGCACAAAACTTTGTCTTGGAACGCCATAATCTCCAACGCCTTTACGACAGCGTTGAAACACTTTACGACACCTTGATTTCAGAAAAGTATGCAAACTGAGCTCATTACCCAAACCATTATCACAGCCATTGTGACTGGATTGGTGTCGTTTTTATTCACCCCATTTTCAATGCTGTTGGCCCGCCGCTTTCGGGTTATTGACAATCCTCAAGCACACAAACTGCATCAGCAAAGCACCCCTGTCATGGGTGGCGTAGCGATGTGGCTCGCGTTTGTGATTGGGCTGCTGATTTTTGGACGTGGTGAAGAGCCAATTCAGCTCGCAGCCATTATTGGCGGTGGCACCCTAATAGCCTGTGTTGGCCTAATTGATGATCGATTTACGCTGAGTCCGGCAGTGAAGTTGCTTGGACAAGGTGTTGCAGCGTCTGTTCTCGTATTCGGTAACGTGAGCAGTCACTTATTCCCGAATTTCCCAATTCTCAACGCCATCATCACTATTGTTTGGGTTCTGGCAATTGTCAACGCCCTCAATCTGCAAGACAACATCGATGGGTTGGCCGCAGGTATCGCAGCAACCGCAGCATTGTCATTCTTGGTCTTGGCAGTCCTTCACAATCAATTCCTAATTGCCATTCTCTCCGCAACGTTGTTGGGAGCTTGTGCAGGATTTCTGTCTTACAACTTCCAACCAGCCGTCACTTTTATGGGCGACACTGGGGCACTGCTACTCGGATTTATTCTGGCGATTCTTGGGCTAAAAATCAGTTTCCCGACCATTACCCAAGCCCAAAGTTGGCTAGTGCCCATCTTAGTCTTGGGCTTGCCAATTTTCGACACCATGTTGGTGATGATTTCACGCACAAGAAGACGTATTCCCATCTGGCGTGGTGGGACAGATCACACATCTCATCGGCTGGTGCGCGTGGGACTTAGCCACAGACGTGCTGTTCTCAATCTATATCTCGTTTCACTGAGCTTAGGCGTTCTCGCCATTCTCGTTGCGAACGCAACTAACTTGCTAGTGGCTTGGTGGACACTAGGACTTCTCGTGATCATCGCGATTGCACTCATTATTTTGTTGGAGTATGTTCTCGCGACCGAAGGTGATGAAGTCAGTCAAAACCTAAAGGTGCTGTATATTCCAGGCGGCAACGACACAGAGAACTCTTTCAAAGGTATCTTATCGGCAGCCGCGAAAGTCAGTGTCCTTATCCATACGCCGGCCGATACCACGCATACGTCAAGCTTTGACCAGTTCACCAACACATTAATTTCGATAGCATCGAATGATCAATCGATTATCGCTGGCCTGCTAAATACTGAAACTAGCATTCCGGTCGATCTCAATCGTCGATTTGAGTGGGCAAATTCCACGTTGCGCCTAAGAGCAGACTTTATTGCCAGCAATACGCTGCCGACTGAAAAGCTACTAGAGAGCTTTCTCAAACGCTTTGATTTAGTCGTGCTCTCAGGGGGATTTGAAGTGAATGTCCAAGATATTCTTGACGTGACGCAGCTTTTGCAAGCCATCAACAATGCAAATGTATCGGTAATTGATCTGAACAGTTCACCACAAGATCTACAACTTCTAAGAGATAGCGGCTTACCGCTTCTTAGACTGACGTCACAACAAACGCATAGCAAAGAAGATATTGCTCAGAAAATTCGCCAAGCGTGGATTTCACGCAATAACAGTCGTAGTCGTCAGTTACTTGCCTAACGTATGCCATCAGCCCCTTCGTGGATAACACAAAAAGATAGAGCAACAGCCGTTACTCTGTGCTGCTTCATCTTCTGCATTTATCTTCTTACCGCGTCGCTAACATTTATCTCTAATGATGAATTGTTTTTATTTGACACGACAGAAAGCTTTTCCAATCGAAACACCCCCTATCTAAACCTCACTGCAGATTTACGATGGCCAGGGCACACAGATGTTGAGCCAATTCAACCATTATTGAGCGCACCACTTTATTGGACAGCAATGCAATTCCAAGAAATTGGAAACGCACACGCCACTTTATTGTTCAATATCATCATTTGTATGCTGTGGAGTGGGGTCTTATATTTACACTTATGCGCACTGCGCGTAAGCCGCTTTACCGCGTTAAGCACAACGCTAATTTTTGCGTTTACCACCATTGTCTGGCCTTATAGTAAAAATTTCTTTCGAGAGCCACTTGCAGGCTTGATGCTAAGTAGCGCTGCATACGCCGTCTTACGATTACGAAATAGTCTCAATCAATCGCCATATCAAATCCTGACGAGCTTGCTTCTCGTTGTTGCATTCTCTGTACTAGGGATTTTGTCAAAGGAAGCGGTCATTATTGGACTGCCGATTGTCGCACTACAATTTGCAACGACAGATCGCCTACATCTACCGCCGCGTCAACGCCGTATACTATTGCTCGTTGTTGTACTCATCGGGCTGAGTTTGTTTCTCGCGCTGTACTATTACCAAAGCATCTTAAATGCAGCCGAGACACGCTTTCAATTCATAAATCGAATTCAAAGCATTGTGGAAAACAATGCTGGGTTTGGAAATGCAGTTGCAGGATTTCTGTTTAGCCCAGGGAAGAGCCTTTTTGTTTACTCTCCAGTGGTGCTGTTGAGTTGTATCACCCCATTTATCAAAGCCAAAAGAAAGCTTGAGTTTGTGTGGCCGCTGCTGCTGATCCCTGCATTTGTAATTGTCTATGCCCTGATACGCGGTGACGTCTGGTTTGGTGGTTTGAACTGGGGTCCCCGATACATGGTGCCCATTACTGGGCTGCTAATGTTGCCATTGAGCTTACTAATTGAGCATGCCCACACAACTAAACACAAAGCCCTTATCACAGCAATTTGCGCTTTCTCCGCAGTCGGCTTCCTTGTTCAAATTGGTGCTGTAGCAGTAAACCCACTGCAGTATTACCAGATGTTAGATCAAACGGGAGTTGAAGGCGCCGCTTGGGTATTAGGAATTTGGCAGCCACAATACTCGGCAGCCATAGCGCATTTGCAACTGCTGTTTAGTGACGCCCCTTTTGATTTCGCTTGGTATGCAGCCGCAGAGCAACCGCTGTGGACAGTCGCAATCGCATTAAGTCTGGCTGCATTTTTCAACGCGTTCTTTTTCCGCTGGCAAGTCTCAAAAACAAGCATCACTTCAGCCTACATTCTGCCCATAATTGGAATTGGCATTTGCGCATTCGTCACTGCATATACGCTTACAACTATCTATGTAGATAGTCGCTACAGTGGTCAACGGCTAGACTTACAGGCAATGCGTCTCGAATTAGAAGCGCAAATTGACGACAATACGCTAGTCGCATTGGATGGCCGTCAATATATGTGGTTCATGATGAATTACTTCAAAGGCAAGAACCCCGTTTATACAATTGCTGAAAATCCAGCAGACAAATTGAACGGCCAACCTATTGTCTATAAGATTGGCTCAATTGCTTACCTTGATGAAAGCAATGCAGTGCCCGGCAATATCGGCCTCTTTGCAGGTCAAAATAACCGTGAGCGAATCGCCATTGTTGCCAACAACAGTCAGTTTGACAATGCCAACATCAATTCGATGGAATGGTGGTTACACGAGAACTTCCATCTGTTATCAGCTAAAGAATTCGCAAACGATATCCGATTAGTAGAAGTCAGCGCAACGCCGATTGATGAAAGTATTGCGTCGTTTAGAACAACGCGCGAAAGATATCAGGAAATTGAAGCGGAATTCAATAATACGTTTGTCTTCGACGAGCGCATCGCACTTATCGGTTATGATGCTAACCCCACACCTGGGATTGTTGCTCCGGGCACAATCTTGAATATTTCAACGGTGTGGGAACCTTTTGAAACAATCGAAGAGAGCTATGTGATTGCAACATTTCTCGTAAATCCACAATCACAGATTGAAATGCAAATTGATGCATTGCCACAAAATGGCTTCTGGCCAACTTCGGCTTGGACTCCTGGAGATCAGATTCGCCACAATGTTGCCTTTGCTCTCTCTGAAGAAATTGCTCCAGGGCATTACGAGATTTGGACAATCTTGTACAACCAAGCCACAGGGGAACGTTTACAAGTCGCAAACGCAGAAGGCACATCCATTCGAGATCATGTTGTTTTATTCAGCGTTGAGGTTACGCGCTAATGCCTAAAATTTTTGTTACCGGTGCTGCTGGCTTCATTGGTTCAAACACTTGTTCAGCTTTATTAGACCAAGGCTATTCAGTAGTTGGCATTGATAATTTCGATGATTACTATTCGCCCGTCGCAAAAGAGCGCAACGTTGCGCCACTCCTAAAACAGGCGACTTTCGAACTGTTGCAGATTGACGTTCGCGATACAAACAGCATTATGTCCGCCTTTGCACAACATCAGCCTGACTATGTTGTACATTTAGCAGCCTTAGCAGGCGTGCGCGCCTCAGTTGCCCGCCCCACCGACTATGTGCTCACGAATATGGCTGGGACGACGAACATTTTGGAAGCCGCTAAAACGCATCGGCCTAAACATGTTGTAATTGCGTCTACATCGTCTGTCTACGGCAAAACCAAAGTGATCCCGTTTGTAGAAGACGATCTTGCTAATGAGCCCCTGGCGCCTTATCCAGCAACCAAGCGGGCAACAGAGCTCCTTGGATACACTTACAATAATTACTACGACCTAGATCTCTCATTCGTGCGCTTCTTCAGTGTCTATGGCCCAAATGGACGCCCAGACATGATGCCCTATCTCGTGTCAGACAGTATTCTGCACGGCAAAGAAATCAAGCTCTTTGATGGCGGTCAAATGCACCGCGACTGGACCTATGTGGGCGATATTGCTGCCGGTGTGATTGGTCTTTTAGAGCATCCAAACGGCTACCAAATCTATAACCTAGGACGCGGCGAGCCTGTGCTGATGGCAGATTTTGTAAAGTACATGGAAGCGCTTGCCGGTAAGAGTGCCAATTACATTGAAGTTCCAGCGCCGAAGTCCGAGCCGAAAATCACCTATGCCGACATCAGCAAAGCGCAGTCTGTATTTGGATATTCGCCACAAGTCGATATCAAAACAGGATTAGAAAAATTCTGGGAGTGGCGCATCCAGCAGCCTGACGTTTTAGAGAAATAAAAAAATCCGGCAAATTGCCGGATTTTTTTATTTATTGATTATTCGTTTACTGTCAGCGTCTATGCCAACGCATACAATTCGTCTTCCAGTTCGGTTTCCCAGACTGGGACAACCGGGCGGAATTTATAGCCGTAGACCAACACACCACGATCACCATCTTGCAAAAGCTTGCGGGTGACCATTTCAACATCTAACCCAATTTCGACATGATCGTTATCAATGTCAGTCAACTGGGCAGTCACGAGTGGCCCTTCTTCGAGTTGCACCAATCCAATTGTGTATGGGGCGCTGCCTTCAAAACCGGCTGGCGGCGTGTAGACTGTTGAGAATGAATACACTTTACCGCGGCCACTGAATTCAAATGCTGTCGTTGTTTCTTTGGCACAGTTTGGGCAAACACCGCGTGGTGGGAAAATCTTTTCTTCGCAGTCCGCACAAACTTGACCGACTAATGCGTATCGTTGTTGTTGTAAACGCCAATGACGTGAAACTTGCATAAGGTTGCTCCTTTTTCAAATAACTGTACGCTTACGAGTTGTATTTGTAGCAGTTACAGTTGAGAGTTTACTGATTTTGTCCTATCAATTCCTATCAGGCTTGCAAAACATGCGTTGCTACCGAGGCACCAGTGCCACCAATACACTGGATAAGCGCAGTGGCAGCATTCGCAACCTGGCTGTCGCCAGCGCTGTGTCGCAATTGCTGCACAGCTTCCAACGCTTGGTAAATTCCCGTTGCCCCAGCCGGATTCCCGCGTGCTTTGGCACCACCAAGCGTACAAATGGGCACTGATCCATCAATCCCAAGCTGACCGTTGGCAGCCAATTGCCAACCTTTACCAGCTTCCGCAAACCCGGCCGACTCGAGTGACAGCGCCGCAAATACGGTAAAGCTGTCATGCAACTCAAACAAATCAACATCAGCGTGTGACACCTTGGCTTGCTGCATCGCTTTTTCAGTTGAGCGGCGGACTGCATCGAACGTCAACAAGTCTTGGCGATCATGTAAAGCAACGGCATCTGTCGCAACTGCCGAGCCGGTAATTTGAATCGGTTTGAAGCCATTCTCCGTTTCAGGAGGTGCCTCCGCAGCAACCAAGACAAGTGCTGCGGCTCCATCAGCGTCCGGCGCTGTATCAAACATATTGACAGGTGATGCCACCATAGATGCTGCTGGGAATCGCTCCGCCTTGAGTTGATTACGGAACATCGCATTTGGATTGTTACGTGCGTTCGCGTGGGCATTGACTGAAAATCCAGCCATGTCACGCAGTTCGAGGCCGTTCTCAAACATGTAGCGCTGCAGCATTAACCCCGCTGCAGCAGGCAGCGTTAGACCTTGCGCCGCTTCGTAATCTGCATCTAGACCGGAGGCAACTGCGCTCACGAGTTCAGAGCCAGCGCGGTCGGTCATTTTTTCAACCCCAACCACAACTGCGGTTTTGATCTCCCCGCTCTTGAGGGCTAAGTAGGCTTGCCGCAGTGCAACGCCGCCTGAAGCCTGACCAGCTTTGATAGTTGTGGCCTCAATGCCGCGAAACCCACAGAAGTCTGCGATCAACGCACCAATATGCTCTTGATTTGAAATCGCGCCAGACAGCATATTGCCGACATATAGCGCATCTGGATAATGTAAATTCGCTTCGACCAGTGCTGGCTCAATCGCTTGCCATGCTAATTCGCGAAGTGAGGTTTTCCAATGTTCACCGACCGGTGTTTGGCCGATGCCAGTAATGTATACGTTCGTCATAAT
>JAHDIM010000244.1 GCA_020630805.1 Anaerolineales bacterium | reverse complement strand
TAACGTCGATTTCAGACGTTCCAATGAAAATACGCTATATAGCGTTTTCGTTACTCGTTACTTTGGATAACAACTACCTTCATAAAATTCACAGTAGTTGACATAGCCTAATTTTTCGTAAAGTCGCTGCGCAACAACGTTGTGTTGGCGCACGTTCAAAACAATTGTTTCGACACCCAAGTGTAGCAATTGTTTGGTGACTTTCGCGGTCGCAATTCTACCAAACCCTTGCCCTCTGTAGTTGGGATGTACGTACACATTTCCGACAGCGGCAACACTTTCCTGCGGATTGTACAGGTGTGTGCCTGCAACAGCGGCCAATTCACCGTTTTTACCCCAAATTCCGAAGGTGAGTTCGTCATCGAGTTGCTGGGCTAAGAAGCCGTCTGGCATGTCTCCAGTGGCTTCTCCCAAGGCGAACAGCGTGTTGATTGGCCCTAGATCTGCCTGAGACAGTAGTTTGGCCTGCGATGTATCAATGTCCGGAAACTGTTCTGGCAGTAGCACCATGCGATTGAGCGCTAAGGGCTCCACCACAAACGTTGTTTCTAATGCTGCCGCAATCTCTGTCTGAATTGAAATGTGATACGTCGTTGCTGGCACTTGCGACAACAATTGTTCAATCTCATCTGCTGCGCCGACTGTCAATAAGATAGGGGGCTGCAATGGATCAAACAATAAGATCAGTGCATTCTCGCCCACAATCCACTTGCATTGTGAATACAGCGGCTCAATCAGATCGCCCAGTGCATAGGCACTCCAGATGCGATCTTGATTCAGAATGCGTCGGATGTGTTCTTTCAAATTAAAACGTCGTTGATCGCAGAATTATCGAGAGCATTTAGCTTGCCACCATCGTCGAATTGGGTGCGGAACCGCTGTACATATTCGCTGATGGTGTAATTGTGGTTTTGCGTGCCTTGCTGTTCCAGTACGTAAGTCGCGGTCAAAGCGCCCATTTCTGCGCACAGTGTCCAAGGCAACCCCATGGCGTAGCCACGCAAGAAGCCACCGCGCCAAGCATCGCCAGCGCCAGTTGGATCTTTGATTGCATTTGGTGGGAAGGCTTTTGCTTCGTGTTTTTCACCGTCAGCGTAGACGACTGCACCGTTTTCGCCCAAAGTAATCGCTAAGATCGTGCCTGCTTCGGTGACAGACTCAACCGTGATCCCTAGCTTGTCATTTAACAATTCAAACTCGTAGTCGTTGACAATGAGCATATGTGCCCCTTCAACGCCTTCTTTGAGTTCGGCTGGATCGACACGGACAATTTGTTGGCTGGGGTCGTAAACGTAAGGAATGCCAAGAGCCTTGCATTCGCGGACGTGGTCTAACATGGCGGCTGGATCATCTGGAGAGATGACAACCAGATCTGGTGTGAAGTCTAAGTCAGCAATCTTGCATTGATTTGCATTTGACATTGCCCCAGGAGAGAAGGATGCAATTTGGCTATTGCCTTGATCTGTATTGCAGAAGAAGGAGGCGGTGAACACATCGGTGAAGATTTTGACGCCACTGGTGTCAATGTTTTGGTCTCTCATCCAAGAGCCGTAGTCGCCAAAGTCGGCTCCAACAGCAGCCAAGACAGTTGCCTTCCCATTCAAGAGTGCATGTGAATAAGCAATGTTTGGTGCAACTCCACCACGATACTTATTCATGCTATCCACAAGGAAGCTGAGGCTAAGGCGTTCAAGGTTGTCCGCAAGGATATTGTCTTTGAAATATCCGGGAAAAGTCATCAGGTAGTCATATGCAACTGACCCTGCAAATACGATTCGCATAATTGTCTCCAAATTCTCTACATTAATCCGGCTTATTTACTAAGTTCGCGCTATGGTTAACGCGGCCTAATATAAAAGCCCGGCAAATTCTAAGTGGCACGGCTCATTTTTGCCAGTCGCCAGAGGGTTTCCGTGCATTGGGCGTGTCTTAGCAAAATCCTCTGGTACATCGGAGGGCAACCCTCAACTTATATTGTTTTTCCGTATGGTACGATGACGATCATGTGCCGACTTCCAACCCCTATTTTTATCGCGTTATTTGCTTTTATTACGGCCTGTGGCTCTGCCCCAACGGTTGAGTCTTTAGATGACTTACAAACACAAGTTGCGGCAGTTGTAACGCCAGTGGAAACAGAAGCTGTAGCGTTGCCCACGGAAACGCCCGAGCCGGCGCTTACAGCAACCGCGACTGTTGTTTTGGAACTTCCTTCGGTGACGCCGTTGCCGCCCACGCAAGTTCCTACTATTGAACAACAGCAAGAGGCGCAAGTAGATTTAGCGCCCATTGCAGATGACCAAGTGGCTGTGGAAAATCCAGATACAGCGCCTGAGCAGTCAGACTTAGTTGTTTCTGCGAATGTCATTACCCCAGCAACGCCAACCGAACCACCAACGATTGTTCCGACTGCAACAACAATCGTTGCAGACGTTGCCCCAACAGAGGTGCCAACTGTAGCGGATGCCGCACCAACTGAAACGGCGACAGTGGCGGTTGTTGCGCCACCGCCAACCGCTGAAGCGCTACCAGAGTCCATTGCTGGTCTGATTGGTGGCGGCAACGACGACCTCTTTGTGGGCCGCTGGGACGAAGCACAAGCTAAGTTTCAAACTGCTATTGATCAGGCGACATCAGATGCTGAGCGAGAGGTCGCGACATATGGCCTAGTACAAACATCAATGTACCGCCGTGACTATCTCGGCACGATTGCGCAAGCTGAGGCGTTTTTGCAGAACTATCCCGGAAGCGGATTTCAGGATGAGGTAACGTTCCTAATGGCAGATGCCCACTTGGCAATTGAGGGCTATACAAAAGCGACTCTGTTGTTCCAAGAGTATCTGACGCTCAATGGTGGCGTAATTGATTCGTATGTATATGAACATATGGCGTTGGCTCAAGAGGCACTTGGCAATGATGAGGCTGCAGCGGCAGCAAAGCAACAAGCCATTGATGCGCCGCGCGCAACCGGTAGCCTAACTCTCAAACAAGAACGTGCAGATTTATTGCTATCGCTTGGTTTTGCCGAACAAGCAATCGCAATTTATAACGATATTGCTGCTTCAAGTAGCTCTGTCCTGACTCTGTCTCGGATGGACTTGTTCCGGGGGCGTGCTTACGCACAGCTTGGCGATGACACCAAAGCGATTGAGTTCTACCAGCACGCGGTCGATAACTATCCTCAAGCCTATGACACCTATTCAGCGATGAATGCGTTGCTGGGCAAAGGCGGCACGGTCGACCCTGTGCGAAAAGCGCTGATTGAATATAACGCGGGTCAACTCTCTAACTCAATCGCGACCTTTCAAGCGTTTATTGATGCTAATCCAGATTACACAGATGCCCGGCCAGCATATTACTTAGCGCAAGTCTATTTGGATCTTGGTGACGTTGCGAATTATGAAGCTCAAATGCGACGCGTCATTGAAAACTACCCCAATGATCCGCTTTATGCGGATGCTTGGGTTGAGCTAGGTGAATTTCAGGAAGGCATCGATTACAAGCTCGCAATCCCGACATACCTTGAGTATGCTGCGGTGTCGCCAAGCAGCTCGCGGGTCCCTGAAGCGCTGAGTTATGCGGCCCGCCTGTCAGAACGTTTAGATGATTTACAAGTTGCCGCTGAGATCTGGGGCCGCATTGCAGATCAATATCCAGCGTCTGACCGCGCGTCTGAGTCGGCTTTCCAAGCGGGAATTGTACATTTCCGGCAAGGTGATTTGCCGTTGGCCCAAGCGCGTTTTAGTCAAGCCGTTGGCTTTGCGCAAGCAAGTGCAGAAGAACGTGCCCGCGCACATTTGTGGTTGGGTAAGGTTTCCAATGCTCTTGGGGATGGCAACGGTGCCCAGACGTCTTGGAATAATGCCATTGCAACTGCACCGGGGAATTACTATGCCCGTCGTGCCGATGAACTCCTGCGCGGCGAAGCACCAATGTTACCCATCAATGCCAGTTTCGACTTTGATGAAGCCACGCAACGCCCAATTGCTGAAGCATGGCTGGCGCAACAGTTAGGCATTGGAAACGATGGCTCACTTGGGGATTGGCGTCGTACAGTCGGAACAGATGGGCGCTGGCAACGTGCAGAAACGCTTTGGAACTTGCAGCATCGTTTTGAGGCGTCTGCTGAGTTACGTGCTTTGCGGGCTGCCTATCAGGGGGAAGCGCTGCTGTTGTATCAATTGTCGCTTGCTTGCCGTGAGTTGGGTGACTACTACTGTGCCATTTGGTCTGCGCGTAACAGTCTCGATGCCCTCAACTTGGTTGACACATTTAGCGCGCCAGACTTCTTTACGCATTTGCGCTTTGGTCCGTACTTCAAAGAATTGGTTGTGCCAGCCGCAGAGAAGTGGGAAGTAGACCCAGTCTTGCTCTATGCTCTCATTCGTCAAGAGAGTTTCTTTCAAACGGCTGCGCGGTCATCTGCTGCTGCGCAAGGGCTCATGCAGGTAATCCCACCGACTGGCGATTACATCGCTGCCAATATCGGTTGGCCGAATTACCAAGAAAGTGATTTGACGCGACCTTATATCAATGTAGAGTTTGGGGCGTGGTACTTCCGGCAGCAAATGCGCACGTTTGATAACAATGCCTATGCTGCTTTGGCTGCCTACAATGCCGGCCCGGGCAACTCACAGCGCTGGTACGCCATTAGCGGCAATGATCCAGACCTCTTCGTGGAAGTGGTTCGGTTGAGTGAGCCGCGCCGCTATATTCGCCGGATCAATGAGTTCTACGATATTTACAGTGATGTATTTGGAAATTGATAGCTGATCGCTGACCGGCTGATTTGTAAAACCATAGTTATCAGTAGTGACATGACGCGTTATGTCACTACTGATGAACTTGATTGACTCTAATCCCCTGAAATACTCTAAAATTATGAAGCCGATCAGCCATCAGCCGATCAGCAAAAAATCAAAAGTGCGGCTTTTATAAGCTGCTGAAAACGAAGGTCAAAAAATCTCCATGCTTGGAATTGGAATTGTGGGCTTGCCTAACGTGGGCAAGAGCACGCTTTTTAACGCAATTACAAAAAATAACGTCGAAGCGGCGAACTATCCGTTTGCGACGATTGATAAAAATGTCGGTGTTGTAGCCGTCCCAGATGCCCGCCTAGAGCCGCTGCAAAAGCTCTATATCAAAGGCGACCGCGCGCCAGAAATCATCCCGACAACGGTTGAGTTTGTGGATATTGCTGGGCTTGTCAAAGGTGCTAGTCAAGGTGAAGGTCTCGGTAATCAGTTCCTTGGCAACATCCGTGAAGTCTCTGCCATTGCCCACGTTGTCCGCTGTTTTGAAGATGAAAATGTCGTTCACGTCGCCGGCGCAATTGATCCTGCGGATGATATTGAAACGATCAATACCGAGCTCGCGCTTGCAGATTTACAAACGCTAGAAAATCGCTTGATCAAGCTGCGTAAAACAGCCAAAAGCAGCAAAGCGGATGCAGCGGTTGTCGCAAACGTCGAAAAGCTGATTGAGGTGTTGAGTGAAGGCCAACCAGCACGTTCGATCGATGTCGAATTGCCGAAAGACTTCAATTTGCTAACCATGAAGCCCGTCATCTACGTCTGCAACGTTTCAGAAGACGATGTGCTCGATGGCAACGCGATGGTGGACAGCGTCAAAGCGCTGGCAGAAAAAGAAGGCGCGGAAGTGATTGTCCTCTGCAATCAAATGGAGCAAGAGCTGGCCGAGCTGGATGACGAAGATATTGCCGAATACTTAGAAAGTGTCGGCTTGTCTGAACCAGGCCTCAATCGCCTGATTCGTTCTGGATTTGCGGCCCTTGGTTTGCAAACGTTCCTGACCGCTGGTGAAAAAGAAGCCCGCGCTTGGACCATCAAGATTGGGTCAAAAGCACCGCAAGCAGCTGGTGCCATTCACAC
>JAHDIM010000243.1:3904-5899 GCA_020630805.1 Anaerolineales bacterium | reverse complement strand
TCGTGAAAGTCACTTCAATGACAACATCATCGCCAGCAGCGAGCGTGTCGAGTTCGAGTTCAAGATTGCCATCTGTATTGACACCACTGTCGGTGACGACAATGGCATTGTCATCCGTTGTTGTGTCAACATCGTCTGCATTGCTCGACGTATACGTCAATTCAGCCGGGATGTAGTCAACAATGGCAACGTTATAAGCATCCAATGACCCTTGGTTTTCAATGGTGATACTGAAGGTGACGTCGTCACCAGAGGCAAAAGTGCCAGTTGACACGGTTTCCTTCTTCAACGCAAGGTCAAAGACTTGGCCCACAGGGATGGTTTCAGGGTCGTGATCATCTTCATCACCGCCGTTCTTCCCATTCCCGTCGAGTTCGTTGTCTTCCCACGTGCCGTCTTCTTCACCATCGGTATTTTGATTTTCATCGTCTGGCGTGCTGTCAATATCCACTGGTGGATCATTGCTCGGATCATCGTCGTCATCTGCAGCGCTAATTTCAGCCCAGTTGGTGAGGCTGGTGCCTTGGAAGTCGCTATCGATGGTGAAGGTCAAGGTATAGGTTTTGGTTTCCCCCGCAGCCAAGGCATCGATGGTCCCCAACCCGCTAACTAAGTCCACGCTTACATCGGTGCTGTCACTTTCAAACGCCGTCAAGGTGAGTCCTTCTGGCGCATAGTCAGTGACTTCAATATTAGTCGCGTCAACGCTACCTTGGTTTACAACTGTAATGGTAAAGGTGACGCTGTCCCCTGGTTCGTAAGGGCTTTCATCGACGAGTTCTTTCTTCAGCGCTAGGTCAAAGTTGTAGTAGAAGCCAAAGTCTACCGTCAAGTTTTCGTTGGCATCTAACGTGGTTGGGTCATTATCTGGATCTTCACCTGTCGGTTCTCCATCCCCCAAAGTCACTGTTCCGGAGAAGACATCTTCGCCAATGTTTGTCGGATCGATCCCATTGTCATTGTTGTCAACGTCATCATCACTGTCACCAGTTGACGAGGCATAGCCAGCCAATGGTCCCGGTGTGCCGTCATCGTCCCATTCAACTGCTGGAATGGAGACCAGGTAGTCACCGGCTTCCAAGCCTGCGAACAGGTAATATCCGTCAGCATCGGTGGTGTCCATTGCCAACATATCATCGTCATCAATGATGCCATCGTCATTCAGGTCGTCTGGTTGGCCGTCGCCATCGGCGTCTTGCCACAGTTCGACCCAAATATTTTCCAATGGTGCTTCGCCTTCATCGATGACGCCATTATTGTTTGCGTCTTCCCAGACTTGGTTACCGAGGCTATAGAGCGGGACAAACCCGAAGTCTACCGTCAGGTTTTCATTCTCGTCCAACGTGTTAGGGTCATTGTCAGGATCTTCCGCTGTCGGCTCCCCGTCGCCAAGTATTACTGGTCCAGAAAACACGTCTTCGCCAACATTTGTTGGATCAATTCCGTTGTCATTGCTGTCAGTGTCAGTTTGGTCATCCCCATCAGATGAACGATAGTTTGCCAAAGGACCTGGCGTGCCGTTGTCGTCCCATTCCACTGCTGGAATACTGACCAAGTAAGTGCCTGCGTCTAAGTCATCAAACAGGTAATAACCGTCCGCATCCGTGGTATCCATTGCCAACATATCATCATCATCGATGATGCCGTCGTCATTCAGGTCGTCTGGCTGTCCGTCTGCATCGGCGTCTTGCCACAGTTCAACCCAAATGCCTTCCAACATGGGTTCGCCATCATCAATGACACCATTGTCATTGTCATCTTGCCAGACTTGGTTCCCAATTGCATATGTTGCTGGGATTGGCGTTGCCGTTGGTTCCGGGGTTGCAGTCGGAACTGGTGTTTCCGTGGGCTCAGGCGTTGCAGGAGTTGCTGTCGGCGGCACTTCCACAGTTGGTGTTGGCGTTGCCGTCGGAATAGCTACGGTCAAACTCGCAGGGTCATGATCATCTTCATCACCGCCGTTGAGACCGTCTTCATTGACCACATCGTCGGTCA
>JAHDIM010000243.1:0-3804 GCA_020630805.1 Anaerolineales bacterium | reverse complement strand
TGCTGTAGCTCAAGCCTGCTGGTGGATGGTCCGTCACAACAATGTCTGTCGCGTCCGCATTGCCTTGGTTATAGACCGTGATCGTAAAGGTCGCTGGATCGCCCGGCACAAATGGCCCTGGGCTTGCCAACACTTTTTGGAGTGCCAAGTCAAAGACAGTGACCGTTAGACTCGCTGGGTCGTGATCATCTTCATCACCGCCGTTGAGACCGTCTTCATTGACCACATCGTCGGTCATGTTGGCGTCTTCACCGTCTGTATTTTGGTTTTCACCGTCTGGCGTGCTGTCCACATCAGTTGGGGCAGCAGTGCCAGAGTCGCCATCATCATCGGCGCTGCTAATTTCTGCAAAGTTGATGAGTTCGCCAGACGCATCGTTAGCGATGGTCATCGTGACATCGAAGGACACACTATCGCCAGCGGCCAGCGCGTCAATCGTAAAGGTCAAGTCCGTATTGTCAGTGACAACCACGGCATTTGTATTGGTGGTTTCCGTCACGGTCGCGGCATTGGAACTGCTGTAGCTCAAGCCTGCTGGTGGATGGTCCGTCACAACAATGTCTGTCGCGTCGAACGTACCTTGATTGAAGGCGGTAATCGTGAACGTAGCTGGGTCCCCAGGTGTAAATGGCCCTGGGCTTGACAGTACTTTTTGCAGCGCAAGGTCAAATGAGGTTTCCACAAACCCAATATCAAGGGTATGGTCGTTTTCTAAGTTATTGCCCGTAGAAGCAGGGAACCCGACCAGCCCTTCTAATGCGACTGGCAAACCAACACTCGTCGCTGAGCTAAGAATGCTAGCATTGTTGTCATTCAGTTCACTACCGGTCAACGGGAGCGTGGGTGCTAAGCCTTCTGCATCGCCACCGCCGTCAAATTCTGTTGGTTCAACAACAATGTAATAGTCCGTATTGGGCAACAGGCCATCTGATGTGTCAAAGTAGTATTCACCATTTATATCTGTGGTTTTTGACGCCACTAAATTTCCAAGGCTGTCATACAGATGAATGGTAATGTCCGCGAGTGCAGTTTCGTCTGGATCTTGAATACCGTCACGATCTGCATCGATCCAAACGCGGTTGCCTATTTCAAGCACTGTTGGCAACATACAGGCAATTTCAACGTCCCCAAGCCCGTTGGCTTTATTGAACGTTGGCGTATTGCCACCACCATCATCATAAACAGTGTAATTTCTAGTCGCCAAACCAGTAGAGTTACTGTACCAACGAATCCCGTTTGAGTTGGCTTCATGTGGATCAAGTGACGCCCCTAGCGATTCACCAGACCCTGGCAAGATGGCAAGCCCACCTACCATGTGTTCAGTATGGGCTGTGCCGAAATTGTCTCGATAGAACTCCCCAAGACCAGGGCCTTCGTTGTTATCCGGATCTGCACCTACGGCTGGACCTGCTTTTGCATTGTTTTCAAGCAGAAAAACGCCGTTGCCCGCATTGAAAGCTCGCAGAATATCACCAGACGCCAAAATGCGGATTTCACGGTTATCTGTCTCTGTTACATCTGGCGGATAGTTACGGTTCCCAAATTGAGATGAAGTCCGATCGGTCAGACCAACCACCATACTACCGTCAATATCAAACTCAATGTCTGTAAACCATGGCGTTGGCCATGTCAGTGCACTCACAGCTAGGCTATTGTCATCAATGAATGCATAGTCTGAAACCCACGGATACCAACCTGTATATTCGCGTGCAGTGGCGCTATACGCTGCCCCACTGCCTTTAGGGTATGTCAATGGAAAGTCCATGACAGCAGACCAACTTTCTAAAATTGGATCAAACTGTAGAACTACTGCCGTCAAGTCTTCAATAACGCCACCATTTTCAGCTGAACAGACCGCCCCAACAAAGACATTGCCCTGATAGACCTTCGTCGCCCAAGGTCGGAGTTCACCGTTATTACAGGTGTGAATGTTCAGATCGATATCATGTGAAGTTGCTTCAGTTGGAGCACTGCCATCCGACGGGATTGGTATCTCAATGAGCGTACGCTCAAACAGATTGACAGCCCATAACGTGCTGCCATCTTCAGACATATCAATATCGCCAAGGCCAACTTTCCCAACCTTGTCATAGGCTTCAACATCCCATGACGTAGCAGTCGCATCTGTTGACAGGCCGCGGTCGGCATTGCTAGAAATTGAGCCGACATCAATTGGAGAGCCGTCCGTATCGGTCAGCGTTGTCACATCAATAAAGTTACTGGTTGATGAAGTCGCATCAAAGCCGTCAACGCCAAATGCACCTGGTAGCCCATCGGTATCCATGGTGTAGTCAGTCACATAAATACCACCGAGGCCAAGTGGGCCTAACCCTGAGTGACGTTTTACAAATGAAGCGCTATACATTCGGCTCTGGTAAGGATCCCAAGCCAACCCCCAAATGGCACCGACCTCATTGATGAGTGCTGCCATTTCCATATTCGCCATATCCTTTTCCCCGTCAGCACCATATGAAAAGCTAACCAAGGCGTCAACATCACCGGCGTACGTTGTTTCACCACCAGAGGCGGCGGTTGTACCATCCCCATTGACAAAACAAGATGTAAAGATGTCCGGGCTAGATTGACAAAATTCAGCTGGGTTCGCAACCCCTAAACTCACATCACAAGCGGCAGCGTCTACAAACTGAACAGTCGTACCGCTACCGGTACCATTAGGCGTAGACGCCTGTAGGTATGGTGCTTCAGGAATGTCTGTAAATTCCACCCGAACTGGATACGCCCCAGCATCTACTGAGGCTAAATAATTCCCGTACTGATCACTTGTAACCGTTTCAACAGACCCATCGGCGCCATAAATTGTGACCGTCACGCCACTAACGCCAACGGTTTCAGCTGCATCTTGAACGCCATCCATGTTGTAGTCTTTGAACACCATCCCGCCTAAGTCAGATGCTGTACAAGCGGGAGAAGAGTAACCAACTGGGGTATCAAAAGAAACGGGCGTTGCGTCACATGTACCGCCTTCAAATCCCGCTGTAAACTCATATCCTGTAACGCCGTCCGCAGGAAGTTCAAAAGCGACTTCCTGTAAATTTGGCATATCACGGACGCTTGAGTTTCCATTTGAACCCGTTACGACATATGTCATGCCAATAGTTCGCGTGTCAATCTCATTGCCGCCACTATCGAGCAATCGAACAATAATCGATTCTCCGCCAACTTCGTTATCCCACGCAACTCTTACACTTGCAGTGACATACGTGTTACCACCATAGGCATAATCGCCTGAAACCTGAACTGGTGTCAGGGTCACTACACAGTCTTGAGTATTGGGCGCATGGACTGGCGCAGCCAATGTTGGTCTAGGCACAAACCCAAATATAACCACCAATGTGAGCAATAAAACACCGAGTTGTTTCGGCCACAAGTTGAGGCTATCAATTGAGATGTGTTTTGAATTCAAGCGAACGTTCATTTTATTTTCCGATCTAATACCGCACTAAATCTTTAGCAGGACAAATGCAATATACCTGTTCATACTACAAATAATTTTGGGCCTTCCGCGCCCTTACCTTCAAACGATACTTTACCTATCTAAAAATAAAATTCAGGTCAGATTTAGACTGCTCCTGATTCGTTAAGAATTCGTTTAGACACTCTACGTTTTTCTAACAATAGCCTCAGTTCTGAGTATGCTGTGCTATTCAGATGCTAGTAGTTAGTCAATTTTGAAAAATAGAGTTTGAGCGTTTTCTCGTGAGGTCAAAGCGGTCCTACTACGTTAGGCCCCCGGAAAAGAAGCCTAAATTTCATCTATGCCAATCCACTAGATTAAAATAAAAA
>JAHDIM010000020.1 GCA_020630805.1 Anaerolineales bacterium | reverse complement strand
GGCAACACTGTCACAATGCTATTTGAGATAAACGGCGGCTGCGTCAAAGTAGCCGTTACGGACGGCACAATAGTTGCTTCCTCTTCTTGGGTAGCAGGGCCATCCGCTTCAGATTGACAGGCAGCCAGTAGCAATGCCACGAGTAGCAAAAAATATGTGGTGTTGCGTTGATAAAAAAACATTGAGCGATTCAAAACAAACAGTTGCCGTAACGTTACGAGCTAACGTGGGCAAATTTTACGAGATTTCTAGCCCAGAAAAGAATTTGTAGTTTAGCGTCAAAGGACGTAGGGATTGCAACGCAATTGCGCATGAAACGAGCAGTGACAACACTCGGAATTTTAGGTGGTATCGGTACAGTACTGTTGCCGCTGCTTATGATTCTGTTTGTCGGCGGCCAAAATGAAACGCTGTGGCTTGCAGTCCTGACTTCAGGGGTCACCAGTTGGCTCATCGCATTGCGGTCTGAAACACGGTTTGGCCGGATTGCAATTATTGGTGCAGCTGGGGCCGGAACCTCTTTGCTCATCAATCCGTGGCTGGCATTGAGTGCCTTGCTAGTTGGCATCTTACTTGGCTATTTGGTCCAACAAGCACTCAAAAATCTGCACTATCGTTACAGCACCAATTTGCCAGTTCCATTTGCTTACATCGTATTTGAAATTCTCAAATACGTTGGCCCGCATGCCGTGGGAATTGGCTCTTTTATTGTTCTGAATGGACAGCATCCGCTTGATATCTTAGGGCTACTAGATCTGGTTGCCTTGGCGGGGTATGTCTTCATGTTTACCCTGACGTTTGCCATATTTGAGCAACTTGAGCGCCAATTAGGTGGCGTCAATGCACTCCCACTAAATGCGCGCTTCATCAAATATATTTTCCGATGGGCGTTCTTACCGGTCTTAGCGACGGTAATTTTTGCCTCGGTTGCCAACCAATACGGATTGGCTGGCAGATTAGTAATGCTAATAACAGCCTTGATTGTTGGGCTAGTTTTAAATCGCATCACGATTGATTATTGGGCTTTACATAGCCACTTTGAGCAGCTTGTTTCACTCAACAATATTAGCCGGGCGCTCCGAACAAGTTTGGATCTTGATGCGTTGCTTGAGATGATCTATGTGCAAGTCGCGCATTTGTTAAAAGCCGACAATTTTTACGTCGCGCTATATAACCCCAAGTCAGATCAAGTGACGTTTCCTTATGCAGTTAAGAACGGAAATCGCATGCAATGGCAAACACGTTCTTCTGCTACGCGACTGACAGATAAGGTTATCCGGTCTGGGTCACCTTTATTCCTCAACGGCAACGTCAAAAACTACCTTGAAGAACACGACATGGACGTTGGGTCGTCTTATCCTGAAGCTTGGATTGGGGTCCCTTTGGCCGTGAGCGGGCGGACCATTGGCTGCCTTTCTATCCTGAGCAATAAACCAGGGGAGCTTTTACCAGAAACGGCTCCCGATGTGTTGACTACTATTGCTACCCAAGCTGCGACTGCGGTCGAAAACGCCCAGCTTTACGGCGAAATGCAGCGGCAAGCGGACCGGATGGGGCGCTTGAACGAGATTTCTACTCTCATGAGTACCAGCTTGAATCCAGAGCAGGTGCTTGAAATGGTGTGTGATGGTGTCCTGCAAGTTGCTCATGCCAGTAAAGTCGCAATTTTCTTACATTCTCAAAAGCGTCAAGAACTTTATATGGCGCGCGCAGAAGGGCTGTCTGACGGTTACTTGGCAGAGTCAATTATCTTGCCATTGACCGATATTGAACGCGTTGAAACATTTTTGACAGCAGAAACCAAGCTTGTTGAAGACGTTGAACAAGTGTCACTTTCGGATGAATATCGTGCGTTGTTAGAAGAAGAAGGTGTGCGTGCAATTGTTGAACTTCCCCTGATTGCTCAAGGCGCTACGATTGGCATCATGGTGGTGTATTTTGAAACCCCCAATGAATTCTCGCAAATGGATATTGACCTGTTGGAGACCTTTTCGTCTCAAACGGGAATTGCGGTTGCAAATGCTCGCGACTACGTCCAAACTGACCAAGCTTTAGCGCGGCGTGTTGAACAACTGCAAGCGCTGGAAACAATTGGGCGCGAGATTGTTTCGACATTACACCCAGACAAAGTAGCTGACACGGTCTTGGTCAGGGCTTTGGGCGCATCGGCAGCGGCCTGTGGCGTGCTGCTATTGAGCACGGATGACTCTAAAACTCTCCGGGTTGTTGCAGATTACGGTATTTTGCCAGAGGCGCTGGAACAGTTTGCACCAGAGGGTCGGATTTCAAGCGGATTTGGCATTATTGGGCGTGCGTTCCGGACAGGTGAACACAGTTTGGTGGCCAATCGGACCGATTTTGAAGGGTTGACTCTTGGCGAAATCAACTCTGAACTTGCCATTCCAATTGTCGCGCAAGGCGATGTCTACGGGGTAATTGCCCTTGGTAGTCCGCAGCGCAACGGCTTCAATCCCGACGATATTCACTTTGTGTCACAGCTTGCTTTGCAAGCTGCCGTTGCAATTGTGAACAGTAATCTGTATCAATCTGCAAACGATCGTCTTGCTGAACAGACTTGGCTCTATGAAAGTGGGCGTGCAATTGCTGAAACGTTTAGTAAAACCCAAGTCTTGCGCACAATTTCTGAACGGATTGTTGACACGCTCGGTGCGACAGGTTGTGCAATCTACGAATATCTGCCGCGCACTCAAAGTGTAGAAATGGTCTATGAGCTTGGGTTGCCTGAGACGTTACTTGCTGGACGAAAAACACTGGAACTGTCAAAGCAACCTCTGTTGGACTCAGCCGTGCAGCGTCAAGCCCCACTGGTCGAACAAATCCGATATCGAACGGCGGTCAATGGCAACGGAAGCAGCAATGGCAATAGTGACTTGACGAATACCGCTGCGGTATTATCGCTTCCGCTAGTGTCTTCAGAACGTGTCACTGGCCTGATTAGTGTGATTGACAAGAACCGTCAGCGTTTCACAAATCAAGAGCAGCAACTATTGATGACTTTGGCAAACCAAGCTGCGGTCTCGATTGAAAATGCACGTCTATTCGAACAGGTTCGGGAAGGGCGCGACCAAATGGAAGCGGTGCTTGCTTCTACGAGTGAAGGAATCATGATGATTGATGTGGATGGCATTGTTGCGCTCGTCAATCCAGAGATTGAAACTTTGTGGGGAATTTCCAGCGACCATCTTGCTGGTGAAAATATTACACAGCTCAATAAGGCGCTTGGTGGACGCATTGCAGCGAAGCTAGGCTACACAGACGCGGAACTGTCTGAGGTTGTCCGCACGATCTGCGAAAGCTCAACTGCGGAAACGTTAGAGCGTTATACCTATTCTATTACCACGCCCGTTCCACGGTTTATTGAACGTACGACAACACCAGTTTTGGATATTGACGGTGCGGCGTTAGGGTGTTTGTTTGTCCTGCGCGACGTGACGGAGGAAAAGCAATTGCAACAGGCTCGCGAAGATCTTTCCAGCATGATTGTGCATGATCTGCGCAGTCCATTAGCGGGGATTTCTGGCAGCTTGCGATTGTTGGAAGATTACATTCCTGACGAAGGTAAAAATGCTATTGTAGATCAAGCGATTAGTGTGGCTAATCGGTCTTCAAAGCGCTTGCTAGGGCTAGTAGATTCACTTTTAGACGTTGCCAAGCTTGGTGCTGGTGAAGTCAATTTGGAAGTTGAAGCTGAAGATTTGAATGAATTAGTGGATCGTGTGGTGCAAGAGATGCAACCACAGGCAACAGATTACCAAGTTGTGTTGCTCTCTGACCTTAGTGATCCTGGCCCAATTGCTTCAATTGACAGTGCCAAGATTGAACGCGTGCTAATCAATTTGCTTGACAATGCGCTGAAATTTACCCCAGAAGATCAATCAATCATTGTCAAGGTAAGTGACAACGACACTCGGAATCCTGCGGACACTAGCTTCCTTACGATCAGTGTTTTGGATGAAGGTCCGGGTATTCCAGATGACTATCGCGAACGCATTTTTGATCGGTTCCAGCAAGTTGTGGGAAGTCAAGGACGCCGCCGGGGAACCGGGCTAGGACTTGCCTTTTGTAAGTTGGCAGTTGAAGCACATGGTGGCACAATATGGGTAAACAACCGAGCCGAACGTGGGAGTGCATTCTGTTTTACCTTGCCTAAAACCTCGCTCGAAATGCTCGACATTGCATAAGTGTTTCGTCATAACAACTGAGAAAGATGCTTGACGTTGATGTACGAACTCTTGAGTAAAAATCAGTTCTGGGATGTTTAAGCAGAGTGGTTTTTACATAAATCCGACAGCAGCGTCGTTAAATTAGGGTAGCCCTATTTCACTTACAACTTCACATTCAGCACGTTGGATTGTATTGTGCTGCCTAGCCATATTGATGCTAGGGTGTACAGCCAATCCAGATGTTATTCCAACACAGGTTGCGGAGATCGCAACGCATACACCAACATCAGCACCGGAAGTTCAGCCAACAGAGACGGAAATCGTTTCTGTGATTGAACGAACAGCAACACGTTTGGTCCCGACGGAGACACCTCTGCCTGCACCAACTGTAACGCCTGTTCCACTCTCTTTTTCAGAAACGCCATACGTCCATACAACCTTCGGATTTGAAGTCCCCCAGTTAGACAATTGGGAAGTGTTGGAGTTCAAGAATGGGGCCCAATTTACAGCGCCTGATGGCACTGCAGCGATCCGCATTGCGTTCCACAACACAAGTGTTGAGCTCGAGGGGAGAGATTTTACGCGTTTTGCAAAGACGCATTCTGCCCAACAGTTTGGTGCTATTGGGAATTATCAGCTGAATGACACCAATACGGCGTCTTCTCGCGCAGTTGTACTGCGTCAGTCCGCAGGAGAAACTGAGGCCACAGTCGAAATCTTGACTACATTTTCAAAAGTGCAACAGCTTGTTACAGAAATTTCAACCTGGCGCACACCTTCTAGCAAATTTATGCAAGAAGATCTTCAAGATATTGCTAGCCAAACGCTCTTTAATAGCGCTGTCATCTCTGCAACTTTCCCTTACGAGACGTATCGTCCGGTTGCCCTAGTTGCGCAGTCAGCGGCCATTGAGATCCCGTTTGGCTGGGAACAGATTGGAGCAGACTCAGATTCAATCGTTCAGTTTCGCTCGCCAGACTCTGCGGCCGTCGTCTTTGCTGTACGACGCGCAGTTGAAACCGAAAACGTGCCGCGCGAAACACTAGTTGAAAACGTTCTGAAGATTATGCGCGAATTGGTGGGGCCAGATGTCTTTTTAGTCTCTAATCGGGTCCAACCAGATAATAGCCTCCGGGTAGATTTCAATACTGAAGCAAATAAGCTACAGGGCAGCGTCTTCTTGGAAGGCGATGGCGTTGAAGCTAACTTGCTAGGCTATGTGTTAGAAACTGAAAAAGCAGATTTTTATTGGGACGTGATTGATACCATCATCACGTCATACCAATGATTGGTATAATTCCGCGCTAGATTTAGGTTTATCTCGCTTTTACAGGGCGGTATGGAGAAAAGAATTAAATGCCAGTATATGTGTATCGCTGCGCGAATTGCGAGCATGAATTTGAAAAAATACAAAAATTCAGTGACGATCCCATCAAAATTTGTCCTGAGTGTGATCAAGAAGCAGTAAAGAAAGTAATCACGCCAGCTGGCATTATTTTCAAAGGCTCTGGTTGGTACATCAACGATAGCAAGTCTAAGAAAAATAATCTGTCAACAACAAACAAAGCCGATACTGCTGGTAAAGTCAACGATGTCACGAAAGACTCAAGCACGAGTTCTAGTGAGAGTGGTGCAAAAAGCGCTAGTAGCGACAGTTCTGGAAGCACTTCCAAGTCCGAAAGCAAGCCAGCAAAAAGCGCATCTAAATCAGATTAGATGTATACGGTGAATTTCCTGTTGGAATAAGGTCATAAATTTGGTAAATGGTGCGGAAAAACCGCACCATTTTTTGTTCTAGGCTACACTATTAGAACATTACATAATGCGATACATTAGTAGCGATGCAGATGCCGCAATTCGGCACAGCCGCTACACCGCTAACCCCGCCTTGGTATAGATAATATTGGTACTAGTTGACACGTAGATAGTGAGGTTAGCGCAGCAAAGGGGAATTAGAAATGGCTGAATTTTGGGCTGCAAACGGCTTCTTTTTGTGGTTGCTGACGACCTTATTGGTATTCTTGGCAATTGCATGGGTGGCTTGGCTACACTTCAATCGACAATACGATGCAAACAATGCACAACCGCAGACTCCTGAAATTGAGCAGGTAGAACGGATGGCGGGACAAGTTGCGCAATTGTTGTGGAGCACGATGGAAATGAAAACGTCGGTGGCACGGTCTTTACAGGCGGTGGCAATCAACAGATATTCGGCGTTTACAGACACTGGTGGGGACCAGAGTTTTTCAATTGTTATGACCGATGGGCAAGGCAATGGGTTGGTTTTATCAAGCCTCCATGGCCGCAATGGGTCGCGTTTATATGCGAAGCCACTGTCCGCTTGGGAGTCAGAATACAACTTAAGTGAAGAGGAACTTCAAGCAATTGACCAAGCAAAAGCTGAACAAGAAGCGGAGCTAGCAGCTGCGACGGAGACCCTCTCCTAAAAAAATCAGGAGTAAAAATGAATACCACTATTGAAATGGTGCATGGGCGTCAAATTTTAGACTCTCGCGGCAATCCTACTGTGGAAGTAGAAATTGGGTTAGCAGATGGCTCTTTTGGCCGTGCTGCTGTTCCATCTGGTGCGTCCACTGGTGAACATGAAGCGCTAGAAATGCGCGACAAAGATGCTGCTGTTTATATGGGCAAAGGCGTTTCTCAAGCAGTTCAAAACGTAAACGAAGAAATTGCAGACGTCCTAATTGGCCATGATGCGACAGACCAACGTCTAATTGACATGGTGCTTTTGGATCTGGATGATACGCCAAACAAGGCCCATTTAGGTGCTAACGCAATCCTCGGGACAAGCTTGGCTGTTGCAAAAGCTGCAGCAGAGTCTGTGAGCTTGCCGTTATACCGCTACATTGGTGGTGTCCATGCCCACGTTTTGCCAGTGCCAATGGCAAACATTCTAAACGGTGGAGAACACACCGGTTGGCAATCTACCGATATTCAAGAATTCATGGTGATGCCACTTGCAGCCCCTTCTTTTAGTGAAGGGTTGCGCTGGTGTGCCGAAATCTATCATAACCTGCGCAAGGTTTTGAAAGCTGGCGGGCACAGCGTGCTGGTTGGCGATGAAGGTGGCTATGCGCCTTCTCTCGGTACTAACGTTGCTGCAATTGAAATGATCCTCAAAGCAGTTGAAAGCGCAGGATACAAGCCTGGTGAACAAATTGGGATTGCCGTAGATGCAGCCGCAAGCGAATTCTATGACGCAGACATGGGCAAGTACAACATGCGCATCGAAGGTGTTCAACTAACCTCAGATGAAATGGTCGATTTCTGGGCCAATTTGGTGGACAAGTATCCTTTGGTTTCAATTGAAGACGGTCTTGATGAAAATGACTGGGACGGTTGGCAAAAGCTGACTGCAAAAATTGGCGATCGTGTTCAATTGGTTGGTGATGACTTGCTCGTTACAAACCCAGCCTTTGTAAAGAAGGGAATTGAACTGAAAGCTGCCAATGCCCTACTTTGCAAGCTCAATCAGATTGGGTCATTGACGGAAACCATTCAGGCAGTGGAAATGTGCCATCGCAACGGATGGAAGGCTGTAACGTCTCACCGCTCTGGTGAAACGTCAGATGCAACGATTGCAGATTTATCAGTTGCGTTGAATATGGGTCAAATCAAGACCGGTGCGCCAGCGCGTTCAGACCGTGTTGCGAAGTACAACCAACTTTTGCGCATTGAAGAAGAATTGGGCGCAGCAGCAGTCTACCCTGGATTTGCAGCACTTTAGTTCGCTAGACAGTCAATCTTAAATAAAAAAGCGGTTCGTAGTGACGAGCCGCTTTTTGGTTAACTATTATTCACCGTTAGGTGATTGTACAGTCGCTGGCGTTTCCTGCGTATCGTCAATAATGCTAGCGTTGTTGGCCTGCGATGGAACAATATTTGCTGGCGACGAAGGTGTTTCTGGCTCGACTTCGGAGCCACGCCCCGGCGCAGGTGTACTACACCTTGGGCAGACATTCCATGTCAGATCAAGTGGGTAGTCACACTGGACACAAGCTTTTTTCAAGATCGTCATGCAGTGCGGGCAGAGATGCCAGTCATCTTTAGTGGGACGGCTGCAGCCTGGACAACTATTACGCACCTCTATCTGTTGCAGTAACGCTTCTTCCTCCAAAGCGCGCTCATAAGCTTCATTGAGCGTTTCTCTGGGCCGTAGGATCAAATAAATAAGCAGAGCTGGAATATTCAGGATTGCCACGAGTAACGCCGCCAAAATGGCAGCAAAGATGTCTCGCGAGCGCGAACGCATGTCTTTGAAGGTCCAAATGACAAGCGCTAACCACAAGGCTGCTAAAAATGCGCCCATACAAGATAGGGCATACAAGGCGTACTGGGTTACAGCTTCTAAATTTACGAATTCAGCTAATTCAAATGGCATAGTCAAATTATACAGTTTGCAGGATTCGAACCAAACTATAACGACCCCAAATCTAAAACACGATGTGATGTGCGTTAAGTAAACATATGGAAACAACAACACATCGAATTACCGACATGGAAGTAGATGACCGTCCTCGTGAGCGACTACTTTCAATGGGAGCGAAAAGTCTCTCAAATGCAGAGCTCTTAGCAATTTTGTTACGGGTTGGATTACAAGGAGAAAGTGCCATTCAAATGGCACAGAGAATTCTGAAACAAGTTGGCGGGTTAGCGGGTCTTTCGCGGTCCGGTGCCGACCGTCTCTGTGAACTTAAGGGCGTGGGAACTGCCAAAGCGGCGCAGCTTTTAGCAGCAATTGAACTTGGGTATCGGGTTGCGAGGGCTGACTTGGGAACACGTCCTCAAATTTCCTCTCCGCATGATGCCGCTTTATATTTACGCTCCTACATGACTGGCCTTGAACAAGAATGCGTCTATGTCTTATTGCTTGATACTAAGAATCGGATCATTGAAACAGTTGAAGTCTATCAGGGGGCGCTCAACAGTGCGTCCATTCGCGCCTGTGAACTTTGGCGCATTGCAACGCGACGTAACGCAGCTGCAATTATTGTGGCGCACAATCATCCAAGTGGTGATCCAACGCCGTCACCAGAAGATGTGTCTGTTACTCGGCGCTTGGTTGATGCAGGAAAAATCTTAGATATTCCGGTGCTAGATCATTTGGTGATTGGGCACAATCGGCATGTTTCATTGAAAGAGCGTGGGCTTGGGTTTGGGGCGAGTTGAACTGTTGGTAGATGAGGTGTTTGGCTTGGTGAGGGGCTTCATTCAAATCCCCAAAAGTTGCCACGTGAAAGATTTTCGTCTATATTCACTCTGCCATGGCAGACGAACACATTCTTTTACTTCCAAAGCAAAACTATTTCCGCTGGATTCAGGCTGCGCGTGATTATGCGTTTCGCTTTCGCGTTCGGATTACGCACGATCCTGAAACCGCAGGAAAGTTTCAATATCCTGGACAGACCATCACGTTGGTCAACATTGCCGGGGGCTTTGGTCGTGACGTTCAGCCTTGGTTCCGTGAGCACTATCCAGACGCAAAACTAGACGTTCTCAATGTCACCAGTCCTGAAGAACTGCGCGAGAAATTAGCCGAACGTATTCGTAACAATGATCCGTTTGGAAAGGACGAACTGCCGTTTCGCCTGCGCTGGCCAACAGATTATGCATTAGTGACCCAGCAATTTGGGGTCAACGCTGACTACTATCGTCGGTGGGGTTTACCAGGGCATGAAGGCATTGATATTCGGGCGCCTGAAGGTGCGAATGTCTACGCGGCAGCTGATGGCGCGGTCTATGCAGTCCACGATGGCAGCAACAACCACCCCTATGGGATTCATGTGCGCATCCGGCATATTGATGGCTATAAAACTATTTATGCTCATTTGAAGAGTGCGCATGTTCGCAAAGACCAGCAAGTCACGCGCGGGCAAGTAATTGGCTTTGCAGATTCAACTGGGAATTCAACGGCGTCACATTTGCATTTTTCTTTGAAAAAAGAAGGTGCTTCAGCGGCTGGACTGACACTGTATCCATACGATGTCATTGATCCGACACCATATTTGGATGCGCCAGATCCTGGCACTATCATTCCTGACCCTGGAGATGGTGGGCAGCCTGAGCCAGTGCCGATCACGTACGACTGGCCTTATGATCGGTGTTTGATAGGTGTCCATGGGCGTGCCGATGGCCCGCTCGGTGAGCGTGACTATCAACCCTTAAAAACAGCCCGTATTGAAGCCTTGAAGCTGTTGTCGAATGCCCCCGCGCGTGATATTGACCGTGTTCGGTCTGACAATCCACAAATTTTCCTAATGACGCGGTTGTTTACCAATTTTGGGGACACGTATATTTCAGCTTCTGACTTTATCAATCGTGTAGAGCAGGGCGCGCGAGCCCATTACCAACGTGGAATTCGCCACTTCGAGATCCACAATGAGCCAAACTTACGCATCGAGGGCTGGCAAAATATTTGGCAAAACGGACGTGATTTCGGGATGTGGCTACTGCAAGTGCGTGACCATTTGCGGGCGAGTATGCCAGAGGCAAAGTTTGGCTTTCCGGGCATGTCACCAGGAAATATTCTGCTAGGTCATCGGACGCCGATGTGGCCATTCTTAGACGAAGCCGATTTTGCGGTTCAAGAGTGCGACTGGGTTGGCGTGCATGCGTATTGGCTAAGTGAAACGTCTTTACGAAGTCTTGGCGGTGGTCAAATTTACAAAGAATATCGCCGACGGTATCCACGTAAATTGTTGTTGATTACTGAGTTCTCGAATCCATCAGAACGGGTTGATTCGGGGACGAAAGGGCATCAGTATGTGGAGTACTATCGTACGCTACGCAATGAGCCCGGCGTTGGGGCAGCGTTCTCGTTTGTGTTATCGGCGTCTATGTTCTTTCCGCACGAAGTTTGGCGGAGAGAGGATGGAGGAATGAACGCCAAAGTCCAGATTGTCGGGGCGCGAAATTTCTAAGCTGATTACTCTTCCACAACCAACTCGATTGCAGAGGCATAGCTTTCAAAGCTGTGGCCTTCGGCATAAATTGAGATGGCCTCAATACTGGAGGGTGGTACGCCATTAGTGGTGAGTTGCTCAACTAAATTGTCTGAGTCAAAAAAGTGCCACACACCATTGTTGATAGCGTCATGTTGTCCACTTGGCGGCGGGCAGGTGACACAGTGGTTTGGGTAGGTGCCAGTAGTGTCTTGTAAGTAATAGAATCCGTGGATCCAACTTTGCAAGTTGCCCAGACCATCAATATATTCAATGCGTACCATAAGCGGGCATTCAGACCCCCGAATGCCACAGTTACGCAGATCTTGAAACGCTAACCAAACTGCTAAGTTCAGCTTTAGGCTGGAATAATCTCGGATGTCGCGGTTTAGGACTTGCGTGATTCCAGTTTGTGCCCAGCCGGCACCGCGCCGGTCAAACTGCACCGCAGAGAGCCCGTCTTGTCGGGTCAGCGTAATCACGCCATCTGACTGATTGACATCGTCTCTGTTCTTATAAACGGTCCAGCCATTGGTCAGGCTGCTGCTGAAGTCGCCATTACGCAAAAGGTTTCGTTCGCTCAGCAGAATCCCTTCTGGAGCATCACCTTGGTTCACTACGGTGCGTTCACTTGAATCTAGCTCAAGTGATTTCCCTTCAGCGCTGACAACAGCCTCGCCGTTTGCCACAAGCACATCAGTAATGCCGTTCCGCACTTCAAGAGAATAGTTTCCAGGCTCACGCAAAACAATTTGTGCATCTGGGGTTTGCAAATTCACAATCGTTGGTGGTTCCGATTCAGTAATCGTTATGCGTAAACGTCCGCGATCGACGTCGAGGTCAATCCTGTTATCGTTTTCACTGATTCGGAAGCGGGGCGCACGGGAACGCGTGATTTGGGCTTCAGTGTCGCTATAGAGTTGTAACGTGCTAAGCAACGTATTGTCACGTGGTTCACGAATTGTGATGGCAGCTTGAGAATTGTCTTCAATTTGAATGTCAATTCCTTCCTCAAACTGCTCATCTTCGTTCCCAATCGCAACTGGAAGCACACTGTCTGATTGTTTTACTAAGACGCGCCCTGAAGTAAGTGCAATGGTAGAGACATTGTTGCGTGTGCTTTGTTGAACAAAACGCCATGCTAAAACAGGCGCAGAAACGCAAATAATGCTCGTTACAAGAAACGAGGCAACAATGACTGACCATGCCCGCCGATGCGGGTCACTCCAAAGCTCAAGCATGGGTTAGATGGAAAAAATATCTCCACTGCCTTCGCCAAGATCCATCATCGCTAAGGCATCTTCAATTGCGTCTTCAAAGGTTTCGTCACCTTCATGGATTGTTTGGAATTCCATCAGTTTGCGACGCGCAACGCGTCCACCAATTTCACCTAAGGCCCAAATTGTATTCGCTAGGACTTCATCTTCTTCATCGAATAACAACTCAGCGAGATCTGCTGCTAAGTTTTCATCGGCAAACATGCCAGCGGCGAGGGCTGCATTTTGTCTAACGAGAGGCGCAACGTGTTCGAAACTGTCTTGGACGTAGTCTTGCCAACGCTCTATGTCGTAGCTGCGGCCCATTGCAAGAACAGCAGCGGCTTGAAGCGACACGTTTTGATTTAGCGCACTGTCGCGAATAACGTTTTCAACTTCAGTAGTGTTGATTGGCCCAAGTGAGGCGACTGCTGCGCTACGCACTTCGACACTCTCATCTGAGTTGGCGGCGTCAATTAGGCTAGCTTCAATCAAGTCGAGATTTCGATCGGTAATCAGACCATCTTCAGCGAGTTCTAAGAACGTATACAACTTTTTTGCTGCTGCTGCTCTAGTGCTTGGATGTGCATCACTATTGAGAGCGCTCACTAAAGCTGGTATAGCCCGGACATCTTCGCTAGTCTCTAAGATATCAATTGCCCATTTGCGACCAAGACCTTGCTCGGTTTTGAGGGAAATCAAAGCAATCTCTTCATAGCTCAAATGAAGAGATTCTTTTGACATGCTTGCCATTTGTTCCAAAACCATTGCCTTACGAGCGGAGTCTAGCGTTGGCCAGAGCTGTTGGAATGCAGCTAAGGTTTCGCCCCAAATGGATGAAAGCGATTCAATATCGGGAGTCGTCAATGCCGCATTGGTTTTTAATGCAGCCAAGCCCTGATTTGGATCAGGTAATTTGATATCGTTCGGGTTCAGATCTTGATGGTCTTCCATAGAAAGCAGGTATTCTAATGCAAAATAGTTTGGAATAGGCATGAAAACGGGCGACCAATTGGCCACCCGTCTCAATAGTTTAGTTGTAGTGGGGGAGATCGAATTTATCTCGGAATAATCGGGTTCACAATGTCATTGATGACAAGCACGACCATGAGTGCCAACAGCATTGCCATACCCATGGCATGAACAAACCCTTCACGTTCAGCGGGAACGCGTTTGCCGCGGATGGCTTCCACCAAGACAAACAAGATTCGGCCGCCATCTAGCGCTGGTAAAGGCAGTAGGTTTGCAATTGCCAACGCAACGCTAATGAAGCCAGCAAGTTGGAGCATTGGGAAGATTGACCCAACAGCGACCGAGTCTTCTACCACGACGCGATTGATGTCATAAATCCCTTTGATACTAACCAAACGGGCTTCTTCAGGTTGAAGCTGATCACGAATGAGACGCACTGGGATCATCAGCGTTTCACGAATTTGGAAGCCAACATCGCTAAAGCTTTGTGAAACTGCTTGCCCAAATGGCAAGTTTGATTTGACGAAATCGACATAGTTGCGACCCAGCACAATGCCAGTTGGGCCTTGGCCTTCAGGCCATTCCGTTCGCGGTGTGACTGTCAAGGTCTGAACTTGGCCTAGTCGCATCACATCAAGCGCAATTGGTTCACCTAGATTTGCCTGTGTGACATCAATCATGTCTTGTACAGAGCTAATCGGACTGCCGTTTGCAGATAACAACATGTCATCGACTTGCAGGCCTGCCTCAGCCGCTGGGCCATCTGGTTCAACCAATCGAATGATGACATCGTAAATTGGTGTTGCTAATGTGGATGCACCAATGTAGTTGTCCGCAGCGCTGTCTGGAGTCAGACTGACAGTCACTGCTTCGCTATTGCGGCCCACAATAATCTCAATTTCATTGCCAGCATTGCTGCTTAGCGCTTGCTCAAGTTGGAAATCGGCAGAGATTTTTTCACCATTGACAGCACTGATAATGTCGCCATGTTGCAGACCTGCTTCTTCAGCAATTGATCCCGCTGCAACTTCATTGACGCTGATAGTGGCAATTGGTTGTGGTTCGCCAATGACGTACATGGCAACAAACAAGACCAAAGCCAAGACTAGGTTCATAAATGACCCAGCTGCCAAAATTACAATTCGATGCATTTTTGGTGCAGCGGCAAGACCGCCTTCAACTGAAAAGTCATCTTCACCAGCTGGGCGAACAAAGCCACCAATTGGTAGCCAATTTAGTGTGAACTCCGTTCCGCGCCAATGGCCAAGCGTCATTGCCTTGGGTGGAATACCAATGCCGAATTCTTTGACGTGGACACCAGCCCAAAGAGATGCCACATAATGTCCTAGCTCATGAACAATGATCAGGATGCCAAAGACAATAATGAATGACAGAATTGATAGTACAGACATATAAAAAAGAAATACCTCAAACAGATTATAGCGAGATCGGATTGCGAAGCACAATCACACTCACCATTATCTAAGCCAAATCGCGGCTAAAAAATATTGATTTGCTTGAAATCCGACGACAAACAACGTAGAGAAAGTTATTAGCCACCAAAAACCAAGTCATTGTGCAGTTTGAATGCTGAATTGTGCAAGTTGCACATATGTCAGTTTTGACACAATGCCACTCTCATACTATATTTGATAAGGATAAACGTTTTATAAAATGTGGCTAAGTCGTTGACTAGAAGTCAACTAGTTTAGTCACCATTACATTTACAAGCACAGCGGTAAAATTTATTTATAATCCTTCTATAGTTAGGGCTCCGCTGAATATTATTTAGCTATTTAAAAAATTCTCTTAGCATCTTATGGCAGATACTTCGGTAAAAATCTCACTTTCAGACTTAGTGCGTCTAGCCTTACCCTCTGGTTCAGGGTACTTGGTAGGAGAAGCGCATCGAGCTCGCCTCGTCAATTGGACTGTAAGTGTTGGTGTGCCATTACGTCGCGAAGAACTCATGCAAGATGGTGACTTTGTTATCGTTGCGGTGCGTTCTGACGACCCCGACTGGGAAGCTGCAATTAAAGAATTCATTGGCTTGAACGTAGCCGCAATTGCGAGCAACCAGCCAATTCCGCAGTCTGCGCTGCAAATTGCAGACAAAGCAGGCTTGCCGGTCATTGGGTTGCCTGCAGGCAGTGATCTTCGCGATGCGCATCGTGGTGCACTCACTACATTGCTCAAACGTGAGGCGCAAATTGCGCAACGCACAAACGATATCTCTCGGCAACTCTTCAGGTTGGCAGCAGAAGATGTAGATCTGGATATGATTGCAGGTGAAATTGCCAAGATTACTGGTCGTGGCGTCATCTTGCAAGACAAGCGCCTGCGTGTAATGGTAGATAAACCATTGCGTGAGATTGATGACCGCGACTGGATGAGCGTGACCAAGCGCATTACAGATCCAAAACTGTTACCAGATGGCTGGTCAGATCGGCGTTTTGCTGCGAAGAATCGTGGGCGTGTAGAGCAGCAATCTATTGCTGAGCGTTATCAACGCTTGGTCACGCCAATTGTCGTCAAGCACTTAGCGCGTGGCTACTTGTCCTTCATTGCTGCTGAAAACGAAATCGACACGCTTGACACCATGCTCATTGAGCAGGGCGCTGCGGCCTATGCGATGGCAATGTCCAAAGCAAAGGCTGTCAGTGATACCACAAAACGTTTGCGGGGCGACTTCATTGATGCTGTTTTAGCAGGTTCTATTCCAGCAGCAGAGCTTGAACGCTGGGCAGGGCGATTAGGACATCATATTGATAGTCCGCATTCAGTGGTCGTCTTCTCTTGGGGCGAAACCAAAACAGGCGCGCCGCCATCACAGCGCCGTCTTGAAACCATTGTGAATAGTGAAATTGGGCTGGGGCGCTTGTCTGCACTCGTCCGGAATTCGCAAGATGAGGTTGCAGCCTTCATTGCTCTTGATGAGCGCATGTCAATTGCGAGCGCACGCAGTTTGTCAGACAGTGTGTTTGAACTGGCAACCCAAGACTATCCGCGTACGAAAATATATTGTGGCATTGGTCGCCCAGCGCGTAACGTACACGAATGGGCTGTTTCCCATCGTGAAGCCACCCAGGCAATGGGGACGGCTCGGCGTTTAGATGAAAGTCGGCCTTTGTATTTTGGTGACCTGAGCGTGCATCGCTTGCTGTTCCAGTTGCAGGGCTATGACGAACTTGAACAATTCTGCAATGAATCCATTGGTCCTTTGCTGGAATATGATGCAAAACACAATAGTACGCTTATCAAAACACTGACTGTTTACTTTGAGCATTTAGGCAATCTGACTCAAACTGCAGAAGCGCTATATATTCACCGCAATACGCTCCAATATCGGATGGAACGGATTGGTGAAATTGCAGGCTTAGATCTAGATAACCCGGAAACGCGGTTGGCTGTCCAACTGGCGCTCAAAGCGTATAAACTTCTGCCTGAGTATTGATTTTTTCCGGAGTTGCTTTGAAAATTAGACGAGCGTCAGCCACTAGCTGGCGCTTTTTTATTACAGAATTTTTATGTCTTGTTCCAGTTATAGTCGAATTGTCGTAAAGCTTGGCACCAGTACGCTAACAGATGGCACCATCTCGCTTGCGCCGCATCGCATTATTGAGTTGGTGCGTCAAATGGCACAACTGATGGATGCGGGTGCAGATGTCGTTTTAGTATCTTCCGGTGCCCAAGCCGTTGGCTCTGAAGTACTTCAGTTCCCTAAAATTCCAAAAGAATTACCTCGGAAACAAATGCTGTCAGCTATTGGCCAACCGCGTCTCATGGCGCTGTACGCACAGCTTTTCGGCTATTATGGCAAGAACGTTGCCCAAGTGCTGCTCACCCGGAAAGACATTTCGCGTCGTTCTGGTTTTTTGAATTCACGCAACACGATGTTGGCATTGTTACATCATGGCGGAGTTGTGCCGATTGTAAATGAAAATGACACCGTGGCCACGGATGAAATTCGCGTTGGCGACAATGACAATTTATCTGCCCAAGTAGCGGCGCTCATTGGCGCTGATTTACTGATTATGCTGACAGACCAGAACGGGGTTTACACGGCAGATCCTCGCATCAATCCAGATGCTGAATTGGTGTCGGTTGTAGATGAAGACGAGATTCCAACGTCACTTTGGCAAGCGGCTGGGACCGGTGGTTTGCTTGGCACTGGCGGAATGCTGACGAAATTACAAGCGGCTGATCTCGCAAGGCGGTCTGGGGTGACGACCGTCATTGCAAATGGCAAGGCTGAAAATATCATTGCGCGAGTTGCTGCTGGTGAAAATGTCGGGACGCGTTTTACGCCTGTCGTAACGTCAATTGAGAGTCGGAAGCGGTATATCCTGGCTGGCTGGGACAAAAAGGCGCGTCTGACCATTGATAATGGCGCGATTTCAGCGTTGCAGCAAGGAAGCAGCCTATTGCCGGTCGGGATTCGCCGCGTAGATGGGGCCTTTGAACGGGGGGATACCGTTGCTATTTTTGACCAAGCTCAGAATGAAATTGCGCGTGGGCTTGTCAATTACACACACCAAGAACTGCTGCGCATCTTGGGACAGAATTCCACTGAGATTGAAAAAATACTTGGCTATGCATACGGTGATGAAGCAATTCACCGTGATTATCTAATTTTGAAATAGAGGACATCATGATTGATATGAAATCACTTGGGCAGCGTTCAAAAGCCGCGGCCTCAATTATGGCAGTCGCACCAAACGCTCAAAAAATGACCGCGTTAAGTGCACTTGCTGATGGGTTGAAGACACATGAAGCAGAAATTCTTGCAGCAAACAAGCTAGATGTCGATGCTGCAAAAGCATCTAACACTGCCGAAGCACTGGTTGAACGCTTAACACTCTTCCCCGCGCGCTTAGAAGGCATTGCTAATGATGTCCGTAATGTCGCAGAATTGCCGGACCCTGTTGGAACAACTTTTGATGAACGTGTGCTGCCAAATGGATTGAAGATCTGTCGTCAGCGCGTACCGTTAGGAACGTTAGGCGTGATTTATGAATCACGACCCAATGTCACCATCGATATTGCAGCACTGGCAATCAAGACCGGTAATACTGCAATCTTACGCGGTGGGAGCGATAACTTACGCTCAAATCAAGCGCTGATGAAAGTTGTCCATGCGGCCTTAGAAAGTGCAGGACTGCCAGCTGATACAGTCTTACTGATTGAGGATACAGATCGTAAATATGTTGGTGAAATGCTGAACTTGCATGATTATATCGACATCATTATTCCGCGTGGTGGGCATCGGCTACATGCGTTTTGTCGAGAGAATAGCACCATTCCAGTCATTACTGGCGGCATTGGCATCTGTCACTATTACATCGATGAAACTGCAGATCTTGAGGCGTCTATTCCAGTCATTATCAATGGTAAAACCCAACGTCCCTCCGTCTGTAATACCTTGGACACGCTGATTGTGAATCAAGCTGTTGCGGCTGAATTCTTGCCCAAAGTTGTGTCAGAACTTGGCGCAATGGGAGTAGAGTTCAAGGCGGAACCAAGAGCAATGGCGTTGGTAGATGCTGACAAAGTAACTCCAGCCGGGCCAGATGATTTTGATACGGAGTGGATGGCGCTCATTTTAGGGCTGATGGTTGTAGACAACATTGATCAAGCGATTACGCATATCAATGCGCACAGTATGGGACACTCTGACGCCATTATGTCAGCGACGCCAGAGAATATTGAGAAATTTGTAAACAATGTGGACTCGTCTGCGGTAATGGTCAACGCTAGTACCCGCTTCAATGATGGGGGGCAGCTAGGCTTGGGCGCCGAAGTTGCAGTGAGCACGCAACGTTTGCATGCGCGCGGCCCAATGGGGTTGCCTGAGCTCACAACCTACAAATGGGTGGTGCGCGGCGACTATACGTCTAGAGCGTAGTCACTTCAATTCATAAGTTGCTAAAACAAAAAGAGGGTTGCGAATTTTGTCGCAACCCTCTTTTTTTATCGAACTGGTTCAGCGTTTATGGGCGCGGAACATCTTTGATATCAACGATGTGATCAAACAGCTTGCCGGTTTCAACAATGGTTACTGGCACGCCGGTTTCTTTTTCAATCGTCTTGATTAGATCCCAAGCTTTTTGCGTAATTTGGTCTGGGGTTACTGCGTTGGCACATTCAGGATCATAGTGGTCCATAAAGGTCACTGCGATTTCTGTTGGGCCATTGAGCATGCACGCATAGCGCAACATGTCATACGGAATGCTTTCAGCTTTGCGGCGCAAGCGTCCGGTCACAACACCGTATTCATCAATACCGCGTTTCTTGATTTCTTCAGGATCAAGCTCGCCAGGGAGTGGGCCTTCGCCAACGCGAGATGGCACTGCTTTCACAATTAGGCAGCAGCCATCGATGAGTTGCCAGTTCAAGCCGACATCATCTGCGGCGGCGGCAGCTGTACAGTTGTCTGAGGTCACAAATGGATAGTCTGGAGACAGCGCGAGTGACAAGTAAGTACCTTGTGAACATTCAACGATGACGAGACCTTCGGCGGCCGCTTCGTTGACAATTTTTGCAACGTCGTCTGCATATGGCTTGAGTGAGTCAATGTCACGGGCTTGCTTGTTTTTGCGCAGAATGAAATCTACGCGTGCAGCGCCAGAGCCACTTTTGGTAGAACCAACAGTTTCTGACAAGTGTGCATTTGCGGTTTCACGTTCGCGGTGTTCTGGCAAAATAACCGGACAGCGATAATCCACCTTTACGCGGTCTGCCAATCCGTAGCGTTCTACTTCGTCTGCGAACACTTCTGGATCAACAGCAACGCCTGAACCAATCACAATTTGTGTGTCAGGGTTCATAAAGCCAAGTGGCAATTGACGGGTTTTGATGAGTTCACCGTCACTCATGTAGATGCTGTGACCAGCGTTTGTGCCAATCCCAGCGCGTGCACATACCAGTGCGTTATCGCGTTTGGACATCCAGGCCGCGATTTTGCCTTTGCCTGAGTCTCCCCAGAATGAATCGATTACGATTACTGCGCCCATTTTCTTTTCCTTGGTATAGACTTCTCGTCGATTGTTGAAAAGCTAGGTTCTGCCCAATTAGCATGGCCTAACTCATGATCTACTTTTTGATTAGTGAATTTTGTTTGGACAAACAAAACCCGGCCAATTTTAGACCGGGTCATTTTGTGCTTTGTTGTTCGGGCTGACTAAATGATTAGCCATCTCCTTCGGCGGGTGGATCAGTAGGGTCTGGTGCGACCCCAATGCCTGTCCATGTGAAAATTCTGTTCTCACTAGTGACGCCTGCTGGCTCATACTGCGGGTTACCATTTTCATCATCCGCAATTTGTCTAACCACGACAACATTCCACTCATATGCATGTGGCGCGGCTTCAACAGGCTTCATGTCTACATTGACGATGTGTCGTGTAGATTGTGTAATAGCTTCGACAGTTTTACCATCTGGGTCAGTCACATCTTGAACTGTGACACGATAAAACTCATTTGGTGCCAAAATGCTTACGGCTGACCATTCTAAGCTTACCGTTTGCTCAACTGCTGACACAGCAGTGCCGTTTGCAGGACTGATGAGTTCAGGTGCGGCTTTCGGTGGTAATGGTGTATCTGTCGGTGTTGGGCCGGGCGTAGGAATAGGTGCGTCCAATGGAATGCGTAAGCTTTCTCCACTGGTAATTGCATAATCTGGACCGGGTTTGCCATTGACATCCGCAAGTGTTTCAAAATCCACACCATAGAACGTTGCAATACTAGACAAGCTTTCACCAGCGCCAACAATATGCGTTGGGCGGGCGACTTGCGTTAATTCACCGGCCGGAACAGTGTTTGTTGCAGTTGGTAACGGTGTTGCCGTTGGCTGTGGAACCAAAACCTCTTGGCCTTGGAACAAAATACAATCTGCCCCAAATCCATTTGCTTGGCGAATACTTTCAACTGAGACTTGGTAAATTGCAGCGAGACTGCTACATGTTTCGCCAGATGCAACTGTATGCGTCAGCGGTGGCAACGGTGTCACTGTTGGTGTATTGGTAAATGTTGCTGTTGGAACAGATGTCAGCGTTGGCAATGGTGTTCGCGTGAGTGTAACCGTTGGTGTTGCTTCAACGAACATGTCACTACGAACGGCGAAAAGCGTCAATCCAACACCTAGCACCATAAACAAGAGAATGCTGGCAAGAAAGACCGGCATCGGAATGGATACTTGATTGCTATTGCGCTTTGTTGCTTTGGTGCGTCCCGTTGTGCTTCGTACCGTTTGAGTCGATTCAGGACGAGGCGGAGCGGCAACAGGTTGAGTAAAGCCGGGGCTTTGCGTGGAGCCAAGGTTAGGGCGCTCTGTAGGTCGTGATTCAACAGGCATTGTGCCTGTTGTTTGACTAAGCGCTGATTTTTTCTCCTTCAGTGAAGTGCCACAGACAATGCATTTTGTTGTGGCGGCACCTACGCGGACTCCACATGCGGGGCAGTAGCGAGGTGCTGAAGGATCGTTATTGCGAGTTGCCATTAAGTTAGGCTTGGACTTCTGTTGCTAATGCGCCATCTAAACCTAAATCCGGCGCGACGGCTTGCATTGCGGTGATTACATTCCCAACATGTGCCCAAAGCTCAATGCCCATCTCTGCTGCACCAATTTCAACGTCTTCTCGATTGACACCTGCGGCAAAGGCTTTGGTTTTCCATTTTTTCTTTACAGATTTAACTTTCAAATCCATGATGGATTTACTGGGGCGCACAAGAACAGCAGCTGTGATCAGCCCTGTAATTTCGTCACAAGCAAAGAGCGCTTTGCGCATATCGTTGTCGCGGGCTACGCCTGTGTGTGGCGCGTGGCTTAGTACGGTTTGAATCATGTCTTCACTAACACCGCGTTCTCGGAGGATGGCTGAACCAGCCTGTGGGTGTTGTTCCAATGTCGGGTGAATTTCCCAATCAAAATCGTGTAATAAGCCTGCCATTCCCCATTCTTCTGGATTACCGCCATATTGCGGGGCGTACCAGCGCATTGCTGCCTCTACAGACAACATATGTTTTCGGAGACTGTCGCTTTGGACATGTTCGCAGACAATGCCCCAAGCTTCTTCGCGCGTTATGCTCATATTAGGTAAATAATTTTTTTACAGAAAAGTTTAATAGTGTAAAGCCACTCCATGTTGATTTATTATCGACATGATGTCAACCTTTTACTATAGAAAGTACGCGAAATTCTACCACTTAGACATGCAACCTTTGTGCAAGAAGTTGCGTATAGATGGGTAAGTAGATTAGCAATTGGGAGATCGTAGCTATGCGAAATTTTATCGTTCACACACTTGTCATGACAGTCGCCATCGCCATCGCGTTTTACGTGGTGCCGGGTTTTACAATTGATGGCGCACTTTGGGAAACCATTACGGTATTGGCCATCATTATGGGATTTGTTAATGCCATCATCCGGCCAATTTTGAAGTTTTTCACGTTTCCACTGATTATTTTGACCCTGGGTTTTGGTGTTTTGATCTTGAACACGTTGATGTTCATACTGTCCGCCAACATTGCCGGTCGCCTTGGTTACGACGTGATCGTTTCCGGCTTTGGTGCAGCGTTTATGGCGGCATTGGTTGTCAGCATTGTCAATATGTTCGTAATGGGGCTAATCCGTAAGGAAGAAGACTAAGTGTTCGCAACCAAAACTCAGAAATAAATACGACGTTTGTTTGCGAAACCTTCAGGAAAAACCAGATCTAACGTCAATTCTACTTTTGAGAATTTTCTGGTTTTTACATAACTTCTTGCTTTACTGAGATTTGTTGCGTCGACTAGGGCGTAATGGACCCGTTTCTTCAATTTTGGCAATAATTGGGCGCGGCTTGATCGAGTTGTCGTTTTCAAACCCGATGATGCGGGGATGGGCATAGCGCCATAAAACTGCAACAGAAGCCATGACTGGCACGATGATCAACGCGCCCAAGATCCCAAACGTTGCCAGAGCACCAAATACCCCAACAATCACCAATGCGGGATGTAGATTCAAGGTATAGCCGAGAATTTGCGGGCGCAGCCAAATGTTTTCTACATTTTGAATGAAAATAATGATGCCAAGCACCACTACCGCGAACCAGAAATTCGAAATCGGCAAGATAGTAGAGCCTGCAAAATAGGCAATTGCGGTTGCAATAATGCCGGCGACGGTCGGTCCAAGCGATGGAACCAGATCTAGGACACCGGCAATAATGCCAATCACAATTGCACCGGGCAGTCCAACAGCTGCCGTAAGTAACCCCGTCAACACGCCAATTAACGCGGCTAACATCGTCTGGCCGCGTAGAAATCGTCCCCAGACTAGGTCAATTTTGTCAATTAGCATGGTGACATCTTCTTCCAGTTCTGCTGGAAATACATCAATAATCCAGGCGCGCACGCGTGGTCCATCACGCAACAAATAAAACGTTGTGATCAAGGCAATGAGTACCCAAGCTAAGTTTGTACTGATGCCAGCCAAGATTTCCACGGCGCCAACGGCACTGGCCGTTGCAAAGCTTGTGGCAGACTGAATTAGGTCATCTGGATTGTAGGGGATCTCAAATTCAAAGCCTGCAATTTGAACAGGTTCTTCAGTGAACCTTTGAAGCTGATCTGGAATTTGTTCAACGTAATATCGCAAATTTGTTGCTTGGCGGGCAATCGTTGGGGTTGCAATTGCGGGCAGGGCGAACAATATCCCAATGAAGACCAAGTACACGATGCCAACAGCCCAGTCCCGCGAAAGCCGTGGCACAATGCGCCGCAAGCCGTAAACCACTGGGTTGAGCAGATACGCAAGCAGACCCGAGATGAGAATAGCGCCGAACAGTTGACGGGCGGCCAGAATGACCCACAAACTCGCTGCTAATGCCGCAAGCACAACTAAATAGCTAGTTGTGCGCGACCAACGCGCGGGAAAAATTACCTGTTGATTGTCTGACGCTGGTGTTTGAGTTTCGTTTGTCATGCCGAAAAATTAGGTTTCTCACCGTTTTTGCGAGCGAATATAACGTGTCCTGCTCAATAATCGTATCCTAATGTCAACATTTCTACCAGAACCGGAAGCACTCATTCTCGTGGCGGTCCTGCCGAACCCTCGCGATCTGCAAATTGCAAAAACGCTCGGGTGGTATCGCTTGCGGGCAAATAAAGCGCCCAAAGTGATTAGCGTGGACTATGTAGCGTTTTATCAGACTGGCAAATTTGGGGAGTCACGCTGGCAAATTCGTCACTTTGCGGAAGTGCGTGGGCACGAGTTGGTGACGCGAAAAGAATTGATGCGACAAGAGCCAAATCATCCACGTGCGGATGATCGTTACTTCAAACTTCAACTCGGGAGTATGTACCAGCTAGACCTGCCAATTGTTGCGACAAACTGGCATCGATTGACGTTCCTGTATACGACAGGCGCACAGTTTAATGCTGCAACCGCCTTGTCAGATCTTGTCATAAAAGGGCAGGAGCGTGAATTATTGTGGACAGCGCTCAAAGAACGGCAGGCCACGTGGGAACCTGAAGTGCTGTCCGATGCACCGCAAGTAGATATTGATCTCAGCCTCATCCTAGCACTTCAGAGCTTAGGGAAGCTGGATGACTTTGATCTCGGCTCAATCGGCTAGTCGTTCGACTACAAGATACGGGTCACCGCCGACAATGCAGTGTCCATCTGGCCCAAGACACTCTGCACCGGGGAGAGGAAACTCATAATGCCCTGTAGTCGGAATGTCGAGTTCAATTCCACGGCCAAGACGGTCATACACCATTGTGGCTTCTGCGCCATCAGAAACAGGGAGTACAAGATGGACCTCTTGCGCTGTTCGCGCCCAAACCACCCTTGTGACTAATTTGCCGCGCTCTAACGTGACAATTTGCTTTATGTCGTCTTTGTAGTGATGAATCGTTTCTGCACCTGCGAAATGGGTTGTAATTGCGCCTAAAGCGCGCGCAATTGGGCGTAGGCTGTCGTCTGCGCGTTGGATGCCATATGAATCGCCAGCGGGGTGTGGACCAAAGTCCTTGAGTTTGTAAGTCGCGATGCGTTCTGCACCAGCAGCAAGTGCCAAGGCATGCGCTTGAACAAGAAATGAGGCTTGCTGCCGCATCGTGATGCGATGGAGTGGCGTTTCCCAAACCGCTTCAGGGTCATCATAGGGTGGGGCGTTGGTTTCATTCATCCAAATTGGCTTGTCTAAGCCGAATTCCTGTAACGTCTCCTGCTGCTGTTTGAGAATGTCATAAACGGTTTCAGTATCAAAATAGATATGAAATGTTGCGACATCAAAGTAGAAGCCGTTTGACTCAGCAGATGGATCCTGACTAGCCTCGGTTAGGAAACGCTCCAGATAAGGTTCGCGACCATATACAACGTCATGCCAGTATGTAAACGCTCCAAGATGGATTTGAGCGTCAGGATCAATCGCGCGGGCAGCTTGGTGCGCGACTTTGACCATTTGGTAATAATCGCCAACGGTGCCAATCAGTTGCACGCCAGGATGATCGGGCGCAATATCTGGTTCGTTCCAGACAATCCAGTGCTTAACCTGCTCGTGGTTTTCTTCAACGATGCGCGTAACAAATTGTCCCCAATGGTTATCCGGATCGTCATATGGTAAGTAGAGGCCGGTTGGAACGCCATTATGCGGAGATACCTCAGTCGCCCATGGCGGTGTCCCAATGAGCAGCATAGCAATTTCTCTTTGCCCGGCAATAGACGTCTCAATCCAATCTTTTTCGTCATCAGTAATGACCCAATCGTCAGGACCTTCTGGTTGACGGTTATCCCAACGCACGACAATTCGGTCCCAACCAACGCCAAGCTCTGTTGCAAGGTGCGGAGAAAAGTAACTGCCAATTGCGCCAAATCGAGGGTCGGGTGGTGGTGTTGCCTGTGATGATAATGCTGTTGGGGTTCCGAAAAGAACACCAATCGCAATCAGGATTGTGCTAATTCTGGTGAGCTGCCATGAATACTGCTGCATATTGCTTGGAATTATACTGACGAAAAGTGAATGAAGTTCGTATAATTCCCTTCCATGGCGAAGAAAAAATTCAAACCATATGATGCTGTCTTTGTATTTGGCTACGGCTTAGACGCCAACGGGCAGCTTTCAGAACTAAGTAAGCTCAATGCTTTAGCAGCTGGCTACAGCTTTGCGGTTGGTCGTACCCACACATTGATCTTGAGCGGTGGCACAGGTGGGCACAATGGTGCGCCTTCTGTGGCAGAGCAAATGCAAACCTACATTCGGCGACGCTTCGGGGTGCGGAAAGATACATTTGTGATCGATAGTGGCTCTAATGAGACTTTAGAAAGTTTTATGTATCTAGCCAACCTCATGGATCGGCACCCTGCGCAACTGCGACTGGCATATATCGCGCTCTCCGCCCATCTCAACTATGTGCGCGAAATGGCGCAGCTTTTTGATTTGGTTCATGAAGAAAATCCAACCGAAGACCTGATTGCCTCACGTTCGCAGCGTCATCGGATTTATTTAGAGCAGCGCTTACGTGATGACAACGTGGAATATCAGGCGCTTGCTAACAGATTTCAGTCTGAACTGAGCTGGATTCGGTCGCAGCCAGACTATTGGATTCCCACACTTACAGCATTAGAGGATCGTTTTCGCTTGGCAGGTGTTCTAAAGCGTGGGGCAGGAATTGCCCAATATTTACAAGAAAACGACATCAATCCGCATAAGATGCGTGATCGAAAATTACGCAAGCGCATTAATGCACTGACGCGTGTCCACCCTTTAGAACAAAATGACAAAAACTAATCAACAACCTGGTTCGCTCAACTGTTTCGTCTGTGGCATAGAAAATCCTGTTGGACTGAAGCTAGTATTTTTCGATAACGGCGACGACGAAGTGCGCTGCACATATACTTTTCCTAAACATTTTGAAGGCTTTCCCGGTGTTGGGCATGGTGGAATTGTTGCAACAATTCTGGATGAAACCGTTGGTCGGGTTGGGATGATCAACAACCAAGACCGTTTCATGATGACTGTCAAATTGGAGGTCAAGTATCGTAATCCGGTACCGATTGAGACTCCATTGGAAATTGTCGGGCAGCGGGTACGTGACCGAGGCCGTTTGTTGCAAGCGAATGCATATATGCGAGTTGCTGGAACAGATACCATCTTGGCAGAAGCTGCGGCAGTACTCGCTAACATTCCAGACGGCGTTGTTGATGATGGCAATTTGGAAGAGCTAGGCTGGAAAGTCTACGACGATGCTGGAAATTGAGGCGAAATTCGCACTCCCTGCTGACTTTGACACCCAACGGCTGTCTTCATTGCAGGCACTGGCTGGATTTGCCTTGTCCTCTGCGCAAATAAAAAAAGTTCACGATACCTACTTGGAATCGACTAGTAAGGCGGTTGAGAGGCTTGGATACGTTGTACGTCAACGGGTGGTGAATTGTACTGAAACGCTATTTACGGTGAAGTCACGTAACTCTTCAGGAGGGGCGCTGTCCATCCGCGAGGAATATGAATTTCCAATCGGACAGTCAGTTCATCCAGAAGATTGGCCTACGCATATTGTTGTTCGGCAGAAGTTTATTGAGGCGTTGAAAGCAGAGGACTTAGCACCTTACTTTGAAATTCGCCAAACGCGGCATAGTCGCGATATTACAGTACAAGACAAGTCGGCGCGCATTGCTGAATGGACTCTGGACTTTGTAGAGGTTTGGTTGGACGATCAGCAACTCGATTCGTTTGCGGTTCTAGAAGTTGAGCTTGAGGCCGCTGGAACGCAAGCCCAACTTGATGAAATCGTGGCTGCAATTGAGGCAAAATTTGGTTTGAAGAGCGTTGCTGTTGCCAAATTGGCACGTGCGGAACGGGCAGTTTTGAGTCAGCAGAAAACTCGATTTTGATTTTCTGCCACAAAGTGATTAAATAAAAACATGTCTGCACAAACCGATGGCAAACAAACTGTAATCGTCGTTGATGACGAAGCTGAAACCGCTGCAATGTTGGGCACTATGTTGCAAGTCAGTGGATATGATGTTTTGCGTGCACATTCGCCTGCAAAGGCAATGTCACTAATTCAACACCATAATCCAGATCTCGTCTTGCTTGATATTATGATGCCGGGCGTATCTGGTTTAGAATTATGTCGGTATTTACGACGTGATCCTCGCTACCGTGAGCTTCCGGTTGTCATTGTTTCGGCAAAGTCACAGCCAGAAGATATTCGCGAAGGCATTGATGCTGGGGCGACGGCGTATCTCACGAAACCGGTGGCAATGAAAACACTCATCCAGACCATTGGGACATCTTTAGGAAAAATGTAAATCGTAGTCTGGGCAGACATACGAAGGAGAAAATACATCTGGAAGCATTAGAACTTTCACATAAGACGATCGAACTGATTGAAGAGAAGATGGGTGAAAACATCTTGCTTCTTGATGTGCAGGGGATCTCTAGCGTTGCAGATTACTATGTGATTGCAACCTGTCAAACAGAAAGACAGCTAAAATCTATGGCGCGCGATCTTTCTGTACTATCAACATCTAAGCGCGGTCAATTGCTCAGAGGTTTGGAGAAACAAGCCGAAGGTGGTTGGGTTTTACTAGACTTTGAGGACGTCCTCGTTCACTTGTTTAGTGCGGACCAACGTGATTATTACAACCTTGAAGAATTGTGGGAAGAAGGCAAAGTTGTCTTAAAACTGCAATAGGGCAAATATAGTTGAAATAAAAAAGGCGACCATTGCGGTCGCCTTTTTTGTTTTCTTGAAATGGGATTCTAGCCTTCGTAAACCCAGCTTTCGCCAAGTCGTTCCCAGCTTACCAATTCGTCTGCACCGAACCACAAGCTAACTTCGGCCTCACCATTTTCAGGAGAGTCTGACGCGTGGATCAGGTTGCGACCGATATCAATACCGAAATCGCCGCGAATGCTGCCAGGAGCAGCTTGCGTTGGATTGGTTGCACCCACAGATTGGCGGACAGCTTCAATCACTTTGTTACCTTCCCAAGCCATCAAAACGACTGGTCCAGACGTGATGTATTCAATCAGAGCTGGGTAGAAAGGGCGCTCTTTGTGAACACCGTAGTGTTCTTCTGCAAGTTCTGTAGCCACTTGTACAAACTTCATGCCGATAAGGCGAATACCACGGCGTTCTAGGCGTGAAACAATTTCTCCAATCAAACCGCGAGCCACGCCGTCCGGTTTGATGATGACGAGAGTCTTTTCCAAAAGATTTTCTCCTGAAATATCGTAAATATTTTTGTTGCTGCATTTGCAGCCAATTTTATGAGAATGCGTTAGTAAGCCTAAAAACTCGCTAACGCAGATTTATATGCTTCAAGTGCTTTCTGGAGCTGATCATTGCGCATGTAGGCGTCGCCTAGCAATTGCATCCAAAGAGGGGTTGCATTTTTGCTCTTGCTAATGACTTCCAAGTGAGCAGTCACGCGTTCCAGATTTTTGCCAGATTTTACCAACTTCTGGAAGACGTCATAGGCCCGATCTGTGTCGCCGCTGTCAAACAAGCCGTGTGCATGCTCAATTAGGTTTTCTCCCAAGTTGCCACTTGGTTTCGAGACTTTGATTTGAGGCTTACGTACTCTGGCTGCTTTGAGTGCATCAATATCTTCAAGCGATGTTGCTACAGTTGGTAACGGAGGCGTAATAGCAGCCTTTGGTGTTTCTACCGTTGCGACAGGTGGTGTTTCTACCGATGCAGGTGGAGTAATTTCCTCTACGATGTCTTCAATCTCGGTTTCTACAACTTCTGTGACTTCAGCAACCGAAGGTTCAACTGCGACCTCAACTTCTGGCTCTACTATTTCATCAACAACAGCTTCAATTTTGTCATCGATGGACGATAAGCCTGAACTGATGGAATCTACAGTTGGCGTTTCTGGGATTAGGAGCGCACCAAGACCACCAAGAGGGTCTAACGAAATTTCACTTTCGGTTGGTTCAGGTAGTTCTTCAGCAGTTTCAACAAGCGCGCTAACGTCATCAGGTTCTGAAGACTCTGGCGGCGCCTCAACGCGTTGCCAGCCGCTGGTTTCTTCTGTAGGTGTTTCTTCGACTTTCTCTACTACAGGTGTGCCCATATCAAGTGGTGACAATTCGGTTTCAGACACGTCACCAATTGAACTGTCAGCGGGTGCAGCGTCATTACCATCGGCAGATAGATTTTTGAGCCACTGTGGAAGTTCGGCTGCTGGTTCTACATCTGGTGCTTCAGCCGCAATCGCTTCGACCTTTACTTCAGCGGCAGACGGCGTGTTGTCATTGTCTTCTCGAATACTGTCGAGCCAAGCTGCGGTTTCTTCCACGAGATCGTCAGTTGAGGACGTTACTTCTACTTCTGCTGTAGTAACGTCTTCCTGCTGACTTGCTTCCGCAAATATCGTGTTGATGTCGTCTTCGGTGAGGGTTTGGTTCGTTTCGACCGTTGGCTCACCCAATATGTCTTGTAACCATGAAGGATTGTCTGGCGCCAGTTCTGCGGTAACTCGGCTGGGGGTAGGGACTTCCTCATCGATGAATGCTTCAAGCTTCTCAAGGCCAAGTTCCGCAGTCTCAGTGGTGTCTCCAGCTAGTGGTGCGAGTTCACTCAGCGTTGGTAAATCTAACTCTTCTTCAATATCTAGTTCAGGCAGCGTTACGTCTGCGTCTACTGTGGCAGAGACATCGAGATTTTCGGTAACAGCGCCTTCAAGCAAACTATCAATGTTAGGAAGTTCTACTGGGTCAGAGTCATCCGCGACTGGCGTAAGTTCAGAAATACCAGCTAGATCGACTTCTGGTTCAGGTAATGAAACTTCTTCTAGCGCGTCTTCAACACTTGGCAAAATTGGATCTGGAAGTTCAGGATCCAACTCTGGTAAATCATCACTGATGTCAAGATTGGCACCAAGCTCAGGCATTTGAAGCGGCTCAACAGTGGTGTCTGCTGCTGCGCCCATGCTTGGTAATTCTGCTTCGAACGTTGGAACTTCAATTTCTGGAGCAATTAAAGGCTCAATGATTTCCTCAACTTCCATTGGAAGCTCATCTGTGACAGGCTTGATCGTGTCTTCAGCAATAACTTCAATTGGTGGCAATTCAGGAATAGCGTCTTCTACGCCTGTTTCAATATCATCGACTGTTTCGCTAATGGAATCGATGCCCGAACCAACCTGTGCCTCAAGCTTTTCAGCAACGCTGTCTAAATCATCAAAAGGATTTATGGCGACTGGTTCTCCCGCAGGCTCAGGTGTACTGTCTGGCTCAATCACCATATCAACTGGAGGTTGGCTGCTTGTTGCGCCATCAGCTTGCATGGCTTGATGCAGCCAATCTGGTACGTCTAAGTCACCGCCACCAAGCTCAGAAAAAGGATCTTCTTCTGGCTTGCGGAGCCAGTCAGGGCTAGTGTCTTCAACTTTTGTAGACGCCTTGACTGTTGGCATTGTGCTATCCGCAGCCGTTTGGCGGACGGTCTCAACTGGTTCCGGCAACCAATCTGGCATTTCAGGAACTTCAAAAGAAGTTCCTGGATTTGTCTCTTCAATTTTGACCGTCTCTTCGCTCACAGACGCATTTTGACCAGTGGTATTGCCGATGATTGGCTCCATACTCAATGCGTCTTTACCACTTGGTACACCAAATGGGGCTAGCCACTCTGGAAGCTCACCTTTTTCGATTTTCGGTTCTGCATCCACTTGGACTGGCTCACCTATTAGGGCTTCGACGGTGGTTGGTTCCGCAACCATGTCTGCCTGTTCAGTTTCAATCACTTCACTTGGGGCGATAATAGCGTCCAACTCAGCCATTACTTCTTCGGCAACAGACTCTGGATCAGGAGAGATTTCAGGCATGACTGGCTCAGTTGAAGCACTTGGTGGCTGAATCAATTCTTCAAGTGGATCGATTTTGACTGGTTCAGGCGTTGGCTCATCCGCCGATTCGCTAATTGCTTTGAGCCAGTCTGGCAAATCGTCTGCGGAATTGTCAGCGTCTGTCGCAGTACCATCCTCGGTTAAGTTGAAGATGTTTTGCAACATGGCTTCATCAGGCTCTAGGATGTCACCTAAGCTGTGATCCGGTTCGTTTTCAGACTCGCTAATTTGACCAAATATGGAGGCTAAACCGCCGGTATCTGGAAGATCATTACTGTTACTATCAAACCAGCTAGATGGGTTGTCACCTTCGTTATCATCTGAAGGTTGGAATATCGAGTCGTTACCAGTCATATTATCTACTTCCGTCTCAAGATCAGATTCAACGTCAGTTGGTGTGTCAAATGCGTCTTGCTCAGTTTCAGGTGCTGAAAGGGGCGAAGGTTCAGAGTTGCTGCTCTCAGAAACACTATCTTCCTCAATCTCTGCGAGAGAGTCCACAGTAGACGGCACAATAGGCTGCGTGTCCTCTATGGTGGGAGGTGCAATAGCTATCTCGTCTAGGATTGGTTGACTCTCTAACTCTTCTTCAATATTGGCAATTTCTGGCGTGCCTGTCAACTTTTCAACGGTTGGAGACAGTGCTACCTTTGTGGTTTTGTCATGAATGACAAGTCTCTCCACTTCGACAGCTTGTGATGCAGCATATTGTGCAGCATCTAATTCTGTAAGATCTTCAATTGATTTGTAGTAAGGATCTAGGTCTCGCAGTGCCAACTGATGCGGGCGTGCGCGTTCAAAAACACCTGCATCTTGCCAGATGTTTGCCAGTATATGGTGAGCTGGGCGGCAATTGGGAAGGCGCTTCAATAGCTCTTCACAGCCTTCCGTTGCAGCTTCGGTTTTACCGCTCCGCCATTGCGCTTCAGCCAATATAAGTTGTAAATCTGTACGGTCAGGTTGCTCACCAAGTGCAATTTGGCATTCTGCAATGGCTTGGTCGTATAAATCACCATTGAGGTATAAGCGAGAAAGTGCTGCGCGTGTGAGCAAGATGCGTTCTGGGGCCTGCCCGTCACGGCTTGTATATAAGTCCGAAAGTTGGTCACGGACTGAAGCGTTGCTCGGTTCCCTCTCAAATGCACGTTCAGCATGCCAAATTGCATCACTGATTTCATCACGCTGTGACAATACCGTTGCCAAACCAGCATGAGCGGCGGCATCAGTAGGTTCAGCAGACAGCACGCGCTGATACATTTCCTTAGCACTTGCAAGATCATTATTCTTCAAGAACGCATCACCCATCAATCGGTATGCTGCAATACTTTTCGGATTGAGCGTCACTAAGTGTTTGAGGTGCGCCAATGCCTGATTGGTCGCGCCTTCATCAATGTAAGATCGGATTTCTTCTAAGTAAGTCCGGAGTGCAATTGTCGCCATTTTCTGCTGCGTATTCTCAACTTAAAGC
>JAHDIM010000242.1 GCA_020630805.1 Anaerolineales bacterium | reverse complement strand
GGGTTATGAAAAAACGCCATCGATTGGCGGCGTTTGCCTACTGTGTCAGGTCGCGGCATCACGCGGTGTAGCGTTGAAATCCACTTGTCATTGGTCCAATTCATCATCAGATCCCCAATGTTGATGATGAACTGCTCTGGCGGTGCAATTACATCTAGCCAGTTGCCGTTGCGGTCTTTGGCTTGCAGCCCGCGTGAGTCCGGTGACCACAAAATGGTAAGCGTACCGTAGTCGGTGTGCGCACCAGCGCGGGTAGCGCCACTGTTTTGCGCCATGATGGCCGGATAGTTCAACAAGCGCAGAATGGTGCGCGGATTGTTGACTTTATCGTCAAACCAGTTTTCGGGCAGATCAAGGGCCAATGCGAACAAGCGCATCAAGTCATCCGCTAGTTTGAGTAACGCTTGATAGTAAGTGTCCGCTGCCGCGTTCAATTCAGGCGGTGTTGCAGGCCAAGCAATGTCGTTGATCGGTCGATTCAAATTTAGCGATTCTTTTACATCCACAACCGCATCATCGTCTAAGCTTGCTGCTAAATTCTCGCCATCTGGACCAATGTAACCCATCCCAGCAACGGCTTTGACCTTGAGCTTTTCGCTTAATGGCTGATCAAAGTAAGCGCGGGCGGCATCATTGGCGGCGGTGATGATGTCCAGCGGAATGCCGTGGCCGGTGATGGTGAAGAAGCCGACATCTAAGCACGCAGCATTGATTTGTTGCGCAACGTGCTGCTTGTCGCTGCCGTCAAAGTAAGGGGTGAGGTCGATTACGGGAATTGTGGTCATGGGTCGGGGTAATTATAGACGTGGCAACGAGGCGGGTTCCTTAAGGCAACCCCACAGGTTGTCAGGAACCCGCCTCGTGATTAAGATGTCGCCATTGGCGGTGTCGTAAAATGATATTGGCGGTTGTTTGCGGTGGTTTAACACCGTCTATCTAAACGATTTATTTGCGATTTTGGGTCGCTGAGACGCCATACCATGGACGTCTCTACAATGGGTGCTACACCATACAATACTGCGAATTGGATCTCTGTCTTTATGCTTTGTTCTTGCTGCTGTGAAAATGTAAATGATCTCGATGCGACGTTTGGCGAACGCGATGCGAAACGTGACGCGAAGCGCTATCGCAACAAGGGGTTGAAGAAACGGGCGCAAAAAATGATTGCGCCGTTTTTGCATGAACGGGAGTTGTCAGTGATGGAAATTGGCTGTGGCGCTGGCGCACTGCATCAAGAGTTGGTGCGCAAGGGTGTGGCGGCTGAAGTCACAGGTGTAGATGTCTCAACTGCCTATTTAGCAGCGGCAAAAGGCAACGCAGATCACTTTGGTGTGAGCGACAAAATTACCTATCACAACACAGATTTTGCTCAAGTGGCAGACGAGTTCGCACCAGTCGATGTGGTAATGCTAGATCGCGTAATCTGCTGCTATCCACACTTAGATAAGCTGTTGGGGCAAGCGGCGGAGCGCGCGACACAATATCTGGCGATCAGCTTTCCTACAGAAGCGTGGTGGTTCAAGGTCTTTTTTACAATCGCGGATAAGGTGCTGACCCTGTTTGGAAGTGGCTACCACCCCTACTTGCATTCGCATTCAGATATTCAACGCTATGCAACGTCAAGCGGATTGCACTTGATCAGTGATGATTATCAAGGCATTTGGCGGGTGATGGTGTTTGGGAAATGATCGTATAACGAGACGGGTTCCTCGAAGGAACCCGTCTCGTGGTTAAGTCACACGATTGCCAAACACAACTCGCCATAGCGCAATTGCTGCTCCACCTAACAACACATACCCTGCTGTCGTCATCTCAGCTAACAACAACTGAATTCCACCTAGTAACAGGCCGATGAACACTAGTGCAATGCTGCCGCGTTCAACGGCGGTGGTGAGTCTTTCAATCAGCAGGTTCGTGCGCGGTGAATTGAACTCCACGCGACCACGGTCTAACTTGTCTAAGACGTTGCTCGCCTGACGCGGGATGCTGAGCGACAAACGCCCTAAATCCACAACTTCATCTAAGCCAAAGCGGGCTTCGGCGGCTTCTTCGGCAAACAAGCGCTGCGTGATTGGGATCACGCTTTCCCAGACGTTGAATTGTTCAAACAACCCGACGCTAATACCGCTCAAAATCTCCAAGGTGCGCCCAAAGAAAATGAGATCTTCCGGCACTTGGAACGGCAGTTCATAGATCAGGTCGCGGAATTGCGCGGCAAAGGCTTCGGTTTCTTCAAAACTAATATCGCGGATTTCAGCGGTGCTCTTGCCCCAAAAGCGTTCAAACAAGGTCGCGCCAGCGCGTTCGAGGGCGCTGATGTCTGCTCCCGGCAAAATCACGCCAAGGTGCTGATAGGCTTGGATCAGACGGGTGGAGTCTTGCGAGATGACAGCCAGCGCCATTTCGCGTAGCCCTTTGCGCATACTTGGTGAAATATGTCCCACCATGCCAAAGTCAATGAAAATCAGTTGCCAGCCATCATCATCGACAGTGGTTTTAGGATTGCCGCGTAAGACAGGCGTTGGTGACACAAACAAATTGCCAGGGTGTGGGTCGGCATGGAAGAAAGAGTCGCTGAAAATTTGCTCTAAGTAAGCTTCCACCATCCGGATCGCGATTTCGTGGCGATCCAATCCTGCGGCTTCAATGGCGGCATAGTCGGTGATCTTGATGGCTTTGACTTCTTCTTGCGTAATGACTTTGCGCGCGGTGTGCGACCATACAATGGCGGGGACTTGAATGCCTTTGCGGTTTTCAAAGTTCTTGGCAAATGTCTCCCCGTGCTTGCCCTCGGCCATGTAGTCAATTTCTTCATACAACGTGCGTGAGAATTCACGCAGCAACGCTGGCACATCGGCGCGTTTGCTGATCGGTTTGTAGCGCATCAGCCATTTGGCAACGGTGGCAAGCGCTTCAAGATCAATATTGATGATTTGCTCAATTTGCGGGCGCTGCACTTTGACCACGATGTCTTCGTAACCAACCTTTGCGGCATCTGCCGGATGTAAGCGGGCTTTGTGGGCTTGGCCAATCGAAGCAGCGGCAATTGGCGTTTCGTTGAACCAGGCGTAAGCGTCTTCTAAGGTACGCCCCAACTCTTGTTCCGCGACGCGCCGAATGTCTTCAAATTTCTCTTTGCGGACTTCGTCTTGTAGGCCAGCAAGTTCGTCAGTCACGATCTTTGGCAGAATATCTGCGCGGGCTGAAAACCACTGCCCAATTTTGATCAGCACACCGCCCATATCAGTAGCTAGGGCGCGATAGCGGCGGGCTGCTGTTTGTAAGCGGCTGAGGCGTCTTTGACTAGAGAAGTTGCGTAGCCCAACCTTAGGCAAAATCAGTTCCCAAAAAATAAATTGCCAAATAATGCGAGCAAAAAAGCGGGTGATACGACGGTAGCGGTTTTTGAGCATGGGGAGGTAAGAAGTGATGAGTGATTAGTGAAAATCTGCGACTCGGGTTTGTCTACTGCGTATTACGTATTGCGTGACAATGCGCGTGGAAGACATCTATGTAGCGCTCAACATTTAGTCGCGACGCACTACGCAGTACGCACTACTTTTATAACGCCATCAATCTATGACGACCACACTGCGTACAATTGACAGAATTACTTTCAACACTCACAATTCAACTATGGCCAACGATTTAGCGAATTTCTCAAAATATGCCCGTGACACGCGCGAGCTGGTGTTACAGCTTTATGAAGAGCTGCCAGAAAAATCGCGTTTGGAACTGCAGAATATTGCCAAGATGCTGCCCACAAGTAATGTCGATCGGATGAAGCAGTTAGCAGAAATGGGCGGTGAGCAATTACGCATTGTAATGGGCAACAAACACTCGGTTGCGATTGTGGGGCCGACCAATGCGGGTAAGTCCACGCTCTACAACCAACTGATTCAGGCCAGTGAAGAAAAAGCTGAGGTGAGTCCGATTCCGGGAACCACCAAAGTCAATCAGGTTGGGGATGTGGGGATTTTTGCCTTGGTGGATACGCCAGGTGTGGATGCAGTCGGTATTGCCGGTGTCAATGAACGCGCGCATGCGTTAGCTGCGGCACAAACGGCAGATTTCATCGTTGTTGTGTTTGATGCCTCGCAAGGCATTCGCCAGCCAGATCTTGAGCTGTTTGCGACTCTCAAAGCGCTGGATAAACCGTATCTGGTTGTGCTGAACAAGATGGACTTGGTCAGTAAAAACGCCAGTGAAGTCCATGAGAAAGCCGCTGAGAACCTTGGCTTAGACAAATCTCAAGTGGTGCCGATCGCGGCGCAGTCCGGGAAAAATCTAGAACAAGTCTTGCTGGGCATTGTCCAAGCGGAACCAGAATTGATGGCAGCACTCGGCGCAGCCTTACCGCCATACCGCCGCCAGTTGGCGTGGAATGCGACGACCCGTGCTGCAACCACTGCGGGGCTGATCGCGCTGACGCCGATTCCATTACTAGACTTCATCCCATTAGTCGGGGTGCAAAGTGCACTCGTGCTTGGCATTGCACGGATTTATGGTGAGAAGATCACGCTGGGCCGCGCAAAAGAACTGATTGCGACTTTTGGTCTAGGGTACATTGGCCGGACGCTGTTTATGGAACTGAGTAAGCTGGGTGGCCCGCCAGGTTGGGCATTGGCTGCCGCGATTGCCGCTGGAACAACCTTAGTAATGGGGATTGCCGCTGCACGTTGGTTCGAAAGCGGCGAAAAGCTAACCAACCGTCGGATGCGCGAAATCACGCGTGATGTGACTGGTATTCTGTTGAGTCGATTCAAAGGGTTGGGCCGCCGCCGTCCGAAGCGTGCCGATTTGGAGAAAGAACTAGAGTCCGTGTTAGACGAAGCGCTTGACTTAGATTTGGACTAATTTAGTCTCAATCTATTCTCAATGTTAGCTAAATAAAAATCAGGCACGGCACTTGCTACTATAAAGGTGCGACAACAAACAACATCTTTCTTCTCCTCCTAAACAAAGGGGCTCGGCGTATACTCACTCGATGTCAGGCTTGCAGTCTGGCGAAATTGAACAAAGGCTGAGCCTCTTTCGTTTTAAGTCGAATGCGTATTATGTAATTCGTAATGTGTTATATGCTGCGGTTCTATTTCAGTCTGAACTATCAAGAATGCTGCGCGGCTGATGGTTGGTGTAATACGCATTACACCTTACGCATTCCCTCACCCCACCAAATCATACGCAAACTGATCTCTTATATGATCTTGAAAGAAAATGCCCAGTGACGGCGTTTGCCGGAAGTCTTCGTAGAGGTCTGGGGGAACTTCAAAGTAGTAGTACAGCTTGCCGCTTTGGAATTCGACGGCTAGCGTTTTAGAGCGTACGTCATACCCAATCGCTTTGATGCTGGTGGAGTGAACAGGGTACAGCTGGATGGTAGTCATTAGGACGGCATCAGTGGGATGGTGTTGACGTCTTGTAGGAAGTCCAACAATTGCTCTGGCACAATGCTGACATCGCCACTGCGAAACTCAGCGAGGCCCACCCATTCAGCTTCAAAGGTGTATTCCCCTTGGGTGATGCGAATTTTGTCTTGATCGTAGGTATCGTAATCGGCAAAGCCTGCTTCGTAGATAAAGACAATTTCGTGCTGTTTTTCACCGTTGTAGGTGTAGACGTTTTCCAACATCCCCAGCCCTTGAAGATTGACAATCCCCATTTTGAGCTGATTTTGCATGTGACGCATCACGGCATATTGGCTATATTCACCAAATCCAATCTCACCACCAAGCGGGCGAAAGACGATCTTTTTTTCGACCTTGTCATAGATCTCGCGCACCAGAATTTGGTTGTCGCGGCGGAAGACACAAATCACTTGCGATGTAATGGTTGTCATGGCCTAAGTTTACCGTGTTTTCGGATACAATAAAGCCGATGCGAAAGAAAGTTTTTCACGGAGATTTATCGCCAGGTGAATTGGCGAATGCCC
>JAHDIM010000019.1 GCA_020630805.1 Anaerolineales bacterium | reverse complement strand
AGTTACTTTTAGATCGCAGAGCAGGCTCCACTAGCCAACTAGCCAACTAGCCAACGAAATTGTGAGACACTTGTTGTATAACGCAATTATTGACACATGCATAGACCGTGTCAATCAACAATTTGGCAGCAAATGCTGCTTATGCAACACAAATACCTAATATGACGCAAATCAAAGATCGCCGTACGCGCCGTACCCTCAATGCCATTCGCGATGCGTTTATCCAACTTGTGACAGAAAAAGGCTTCGATAAAGTCGCCATCCGAGACCTGTGTAACGCAGCAAACATCAACCGCGCGACGTTTTATCGCTATTACACCGACAAATATGACTTAGCAGAACGCCTTACCGACCTGCTCTTCATCGACTTGCCGTACAACAAGCCAGAAGAGATCAAACAAGATCCGTTTGGGGTAGTGATCCAAATGTTTGAACATATTGCTGAGTATGCAGATTTTTATTTAGTCATGCTTGGCGCTAAGGGGATTCCGGGATTTGAGCGTAAAGTTAGAGCTGAAGTTGAAAAGAGCACCAGCGCATTTTTAGCAGAAATGATTGCTGCTAGCCCTAACGCACCGATTCCATCTGAAATTGCAATTCGCTATATGGCTGCGGCCCAGACGGGCTTCGTGGAGTGGTGGCTCGCAAATGGGCAACCGTTGACGCCCAGACAGGCCGCAGAGTATTTAGTGCAGCTACATCAACATGGCGCGATGTGGGGACTAAGTGAGCCGCAGCCTTAAGATGTTCTCTGGCTATCGTATAGTGACACCAAGCGCGCCATCAGACTTGCCAAATACAATACGCCGACAACCGCCTCAGCCAATACAAACGGCTCTACAAAGGGATTCACAGGTGTGACATCGCCAAAACCTAATGTGGTCAACGTCGTGAAGCTCAGGTAGTACATCCGCTGCCAAGTAATGCCGTTCACTGGCTCCCACGTATGAATACCAAACGCAGCCTGCTCTGTAAAATTCAAAATCAGTGCGTTTAACGCGAGATAAATGGGCGTAAACAAATTACCAATGAGAAAGTAAAGCGTTACCCCCGCAATTAGGACGCGCTGCGTCACTACTTTTGCCATGAATATGTACTCAGCCAAGGCAACAATCATCAAAATAATGTTAGTAATGATGCTGGCATAGAACACCCACAAAGAAATGTTCAAGACTTGGTCATTGGAGAAGAAAGCCCACGCCACACCAGTGACGAGCGTCACAAGCGCCATTGTCAGGCCTACGACCATCCGTCGCTGCGTCACCGCCGTCACGTATGCCCCGAGCGCTAATATCAAGCTGTAACCAACGACATAAATGGCGCTGGCAGCCGTACTGAGTTCAGAGAAGGGGTAGGTAAAATGCGCAATAATGAACGCAACAAAAAGATACTTGATGTTGCCGCGCAATTGAAATCGATTTGGGCCGGGCTGTTTCATGACCCAAACTTCTTTTGCCATTCGTATAGCTTGGTGAGCGCATCCAATGGCGTCAACGTATTGACATCTAACGCCCCAAGCTCGTCTAACAGCGGATTCGTTTGCGGGAACAGCGCCATCTGTTGTGGGCGTTCAAAGACTTCTGCTGGCGGTGGTGTTGCAGAACCACCACTGGTCTCTAACTTGTCTAAAATCTCTTCTGCACGCTGAATCAGCGGCTTCGGTAGACCTGCCAGCTTGGCAACGTGAATACCGTAAGACTTGTCCGCCCCTCCAGCTACAATCCGATGTAAGAAAACGACATCATCTCCTTCTTCGGAGACAGCAACGTTGTAATTACTCACACCGGGCAACATATTCGAAAGATCAATTAGCTCATGATAATGCGTTGCGAACAAAGTCTTCGCTTTCAAACGCGGATGGTTATGGACGTATTCAATAATCGCCCACGCTAGAGACAAGCCGTCATATGTGCTGGTGCCGCGTCCAATTTCATCGAGGATGAGTAAGCTACGATTTGTGGCGTTATTGAGAATGTTTGCCGTTTCCACCATCTCAACCATAAACGTCGATTGTCCCGCATGGATTTCATCCTGCGCCCCGATCCGTGAAAAGATGCGATCCACAATGCCAATCGTGGCGGCGTCGGCCGGCACAAAGCTACCGATTTGCGCCATCAGTACACAGATCGCGATTTGGCGGAGAAAGGTACTTTTCCCGCTCATGTTAGGGCCAGTAATGACCCAAATGCGCTCACCCATTGTGTACTCGCAGTCATTTGGCGTAAAGCGCTGGCCGGGTGGCAGCGACCGTTCTACAACGGGGTGGCGGCAATTGATGAGTTGCAACACATCTTCTTGCACGACCTTTGGTTTCACATAGTTATTGATCGCGGCTGCTTCTGCTAAAGAAGCAAAAACGTCCAGCCGCGCCAATAAGCGCGCATTATGAAGCAGCCGTTCAGCCTGAGCCGCAAGTTGTACACAGAGTTCTTCAAACAGGCGCTTTTCAACGGCCAGAATTTGCTCTTCAGCATTCAACACTAACGTCTCATATTCTTTCAACTCTGGCGTGATGTAGCGTTCGGCATTGACTAACGTTTGCTTGCGAATATAGTGTTCAGGCGCAAATTTAGTGTTGGACTTTGAGATCTCAATGTAATAGCCAAAGACTTTATTGAAGCCAACTTTGAGATTCGAAATCCCTGTAGCCGCTTTTTCTTGAGGCTCAAGATTGGCGATCCAGTCCCGTGCGCCTTTAGATGCAGCCATGATGCCATCCAATTCTTCAGACCAGCCAGCACGAATTACACCAGGTTTATCTAATTTTGTTGGCGGCTCATCTACTAATGCTCTGCCAACCAAATCGATCATGTCATTGGCAGAATCAAGTTTTTCAATGGTTTGTTTTAGCACACCCTTTGGCAGTTCAGTGCCAAGAGCAGTTACAACTGGCAGTTGCTGCAACGTATCCCGTATACTGCCTAAATCCCGTGGACTGGCGCTGCCACCGCGTACGCGATTGATGAGCCGTTCAAGGTCGCCCATGACTTTCAACGCATCGCGCATGGATGCTCGCAACACGGCGTCGTTGAAAAAGCTCTCCACGCCTTCAAGACGTTGGTTGACTGCGGAAACATCTAATAGCGGTTCGCTCACCCACTGACGTAAATAACGCCCGCCCATCGGCGTAACCGTGCGATCTAAAGCTCCCAGCAATGACCCTTGCTTTTGACTGCCCCGCAACGTTTCAGTCAACTCTAGATTTCGGCGCGTGGCCGCATCTAGTTGCATAAAGTCGCCCATCACATACAGACTTAGACTGGTAAGCAAAGTCAAGGCTTCTTGTTGATGTTCGCGCAGGTATTGGATAATCAGACCAGCAGCACGTAGCGCTAAAGGCTTGCTCTCAACGCCAAATCCCGCCAAGGTAGCAACATCAAAATGCGCCTCCAATACTTGGCGAGCCGTGGATTCATTTGCTTTCCAAGGATTCACTTTTGACTGATAGCTATCCAGCGCGTTCATATGTTCAGCAATGTCTTCAGGCAACACCACCTCGGTGGGAGACAAACGTGTTAGCTCTTGTAATGCCATCTGCAAACAGCGCTGATCTTCAATCTGGGTCGTGGCAAACTGCCCAGTGGTGATATCCACGTGCGCAACGCCAGCGCGATTGCCATCGACAACGCACGCGGCCAAATAATTGTTGCGATTAGCATCCAACATATTTGGCTCAACCACCGTCCCCGGTGTTACCACACGCACCACTTTTCGCGGCACTAAACCATTGATTGGTGTAGACCCGACCTGCTCACAGATGGCGACGTGATAACCCTTTGCAATCAAACGTGACAAATAGTTATCCCGTGCATGATGCGGCACCCCAGCCATTGGAACACGCTGTCCTTTGCCGATGTTGCGACCAGTCAATACAATGTCTAGCTCTCGCGAAATGGTCTCTGCATCGTTATCAAAGGTTTCGTAGAAGTCACCCAGTCTAAAGAAAACGATGGCATCTGCATGCTCGCGTTTGATATCTAAATATTGTTGTCGAATGGGGGTTACACTGGATTTTTTTGCCATGCGCAGATTTTAGTTGCTAACGGGACGCATTGCACGAAATTGATCATCAAATTGACAGCACAACGTCATAACGTTATAGTGACAATATGTCCACACTTTCTAAACGCACCACAGTCTATTTCGACCCAAAGCTACATCGCGCGTTACGTCTAAAAGCAGCCGAAACTGAACGCTCTTTCTCGGAGCTTGTCAATGAGGCAGTCAGCATTATTCTGCTGGAAGACATTGAAGATATTGAAGCCTATCAGCAGCGTAAAGACGAAGCCGATATTTCCTACGAAGATGCCTTAAAAGAGCTGCGCGACAGTGGCCTCATATAAGCTAATCTTCAAGCCATCGGCGCTAAAAGAACTCAAACGCCTGCCGACAAAAAAAGATCGACAGCGTATACTTGAGAAGATCGAAGCGCTCCAAATAAATCCACGTCCAGACAATTGTAAAAAACTGGCTGGCGCAGAGCTTTATCGGATGCGTCAAGGTAACTTTCGCATCATTTATGAAATTCGTGATCAACAACTGATCATCTACATCATCAAAATTGGTAATCGCAAAGACGTTTATCGCAAATAACAAATATTGTGACTGATCTCCAAACTGCCATTCAACACATCCGTGACCACAACGATTTCATTGTTGGGTTGCTCAAAGAATTCGCCTCGATTCCAAGCATTTCGACGCTCTCTGAACACGAGGCTGATATGCGCACCTGCGCTGACTGGGTCGCCCAGCGACTAGAAAAATCTGGTTTTGAAAATATTCAGATCCTAGAAACCGCCCGTCATCCGTCTGTCTATGCAGACTGGCTGCATGCACCCGGCAAACCAACCGTCTTGCTCTACGGGCACTTCGACGTTCAACCTGTCGATCCGATTGATGAATGGAACAGTGATCCGTTCACACCAGAGCAACGCGGCGAAAATCTATACGCACGCGGCGCCTCTGACATGAAAGGGCAAGTCCTTGCTTCGCTAATGGCACTCGCCGCTTTACATCATCATGGTGGCGGTATTCCTGTCAATATCAAAGTATTGATTGAAGGGGAAGAAGAAATCGGGTCACCCAACTTAGGCACCCTGATGGAAGCGCATAAAGAGTTACTCGCGTGCGATGTTGCGCTCAATCCAGATGCAGGCATTATTAGCCCAACGCAACCCTCAGTGACCTATGGTCTACGCGGGTTGGCTTACTTTGAACTGTGGGTTCACGGTGCCGAGTCTGACTTGCACTCTGGCATTTATGGCGGTGCCGTTCACAATCCAGCGCAGGTCTTGGCGGATCTCGTCAGTGGCATGCATGACGCAGATGGTCGCATCACCTTGCCTGGTTATTATGACAAAGTCCGCACCTTGCCAGACGAAGAACGCGAAGCAATTGCAAAGCTACCGTTGAGCGAAGCTGAATTTATGCGCAATGCCGCGAATCCACCAGCGTTGTTTGGGGAAAAAGGCTATTCGTTCTTAGAACACACTGGCGCGCGGCCAACATTGGAAGTCAATGGGCTGTACTCGGGCTTCATTGGCGAAGGTGCCAAGACGGTCTTACCAGCCAAAGCCATGGCAAAGATTTCTATGCGCTTAGTGCCGTATCAAGATCCTGAATTGGTGGAAGCACAACTGCGGCAGTATTTGGAAGAAAATGCACCGAATACGGTGACGTGGGAATTGAAGTTGATTGGGCACGGTGCGCCAGCGGTCTTAGTTGACCGTCACACCAAACCAGTGCAATCGATTTCAACAGCATTGGAAACCACCTTTGGCGTTGAGCCAGTCTTCAAATTGGAAGGCGGCAGTATTCCAGTGGTTGGTCTTATGCAAGAAATTCTGGGCGTACAGTCGGTAATCACCGGCTTTGGCTTGCCAGATGACGGCCTGCATGGGCCAAATGAAAAGATTCACTTGCCAACATTTTTCCGTGGCATTGAAACCCTGATGCACTTTTTTGTGTTGATGGGGGAGTAGAAGTAACAACGAGGCGGGTTCCTAACGACTTTTGGTCGCCTTAAGGAACCCGCCTCGTAATTTGACGTTTGCGACTTTCGTGAAGTCTTTTCAATGAAAGCCTATTCTTCAGGCTTATAAAACTGCCGGTTATACAACTCCGCGTACAAGCCGTCTTTTTCCAACAGCTCCGCGTGCGAGCCTTGCTCAGCAATTCGACCGTCTTCAATCACCAACAGTAAATCTGCATTGCGAATGGTCGAAAGCCGGTGGGCAATGACAAAGGCTGTCCGTTCTGACAGCAATTTTTCAAGCGCTTTTTGAATCAACGCTTCGGTACGGGTATCTACGCTCGACGTGGCTTCATCTAAAATCAGAATGCGTGGGTTAGACAAAATCGCGCGCGCAAATGAGATAAGCTGGCGTTGTCCTTGAGACAAATTCCCGCCACGTTCACCAAGTGCAGTTGCATAGCCATCCTCCAACTTTTCAATGAAGACGTGTGCATTGACAGCTTCGGCAGCCGCTTTGACTTCTTCATCGGTCGCGTCTAGATAGCCATAGCGAATGTTATCGGCAATTGAGCCGCTGAACAGAAAGTTGTCTTGCAACACAATACCCATTTGCTGCCGCAGATCAGCGCGACGGACATCGCGAATGTCAATACCGTCTACTAAGACCCGACCTTTATCAACTTCATAGAAACGCCCCAACAAATTAATGATGGTCGTCTTCCCTGCCCCAGTTGGGCCGACAATCGCGACGGTCTGACCTGGTTGAATGTCAATGCTGACATCTTTCAAAATCGGCTTGTCTGGCTCGTAGGCAAAGCTGACGTTTTCAAACTTTACTGCGCCGTCCAACACCGGCAATTGTTTCGGATTGGCGGGATCTTCAATCGTGACAGGCTCATCAACCAAGGCAAAAATACGTTCTGCGCCGGCAAAGGCCGCTTGGGCAGTGCCATAGAAGGTCGCCAACACTTGCACAGGCCGGAAGAAGTTATTGACGTAAAGCAAGAATGAGGAAATCAACCCAATCGTGATTTGGTCATTCAACACTCGCCAGCCACCGTAGCCCAATACAATTGCAATCGATGAGGCACTCAGCATTTCCAGCGTCGGCATAATCGTGGCTGTTGCGGCTTCCGCGCGAATATTGGCATTGCGGTTGGCATTGTTACGCTCAGTAAAACGTTCACTATTGAACTCAGTGCGGCTAAACGCCTGCGCCACGCGCACCCCACTGATTTCTTCTTCTAAGTTAGCCGATACATCCCCAATCGTTTCGCGCGTCTGTCTGTACGCCCGGCGGGCAAATCTTGCCAACAGTTGGAGTGCGATGACCATCGCTGGCAAAACTGCCGCAGTTGCTAAAGTCAGACGCCAGTCCAACACAAACATCGTAATCAGAATACCGATGAGCGAGAAGAAGCTCCCTAGTGAACGAGACAAGCCTTCGCCCATAAATTGCCCCACAGTCTCAGTGTCATTAACAAGGCGGCTCATCAGATCACCAGCGGCGTTCTTGTCAAAGTAATTCATGTTCAGACGCTGAATTGCTTTAAACAAATCGGTGCGGACATCGTAGAGCGTGTGGGCGGAGATCACACCAAGTTTTAGCACTTGGCCGCGGAACGCGAGGTATTGCAGGAAGTACACGCCTAGCAATAAGAACATCATTCGCATGAGGCCATTGGCATCACGGACGGTAATGTAATCGTCAATCGCACGCCCAACGAGGTACGGGCCTACACCTTGGGCCGTCGCGCCTAGCAAAATCCAAAATAACAAAACATAGATAATGCTGCGGTAAGGCTTCCAATAGTGCGCTAACCGCCGAAAGACTGCGCCTGTATCGTCTGCGCGTTCATCTGTTGCCGCAACGATGGAATGTTCAGCAGAGCGATAACCCGAGTCGCGGCGCGTGTCACGTTGATTTTGACGTCGCTCAGTCATTGGTCACCTCGCGCGTGTCTTCAATAAGTTGGGAGTCGACAATTTCGCCATATAGAGGACTTGTGGCCAGCAAGTCATCATGCGTGCCAATGGCTGAGATTTTGCCTTGGTCTAGCACAATGATTTTGTCTGCGGCACGCACCGTACTAATCCGTTGCGCGATTACAATGCTCGTGCGGCCTTCCATGAGTTTGGTCAGCGCTTGTTGAATGCGATATTCGGTTTGCGTGTCGACAGCTGAGGTGCTGTCATCCAAGATTAGCAATTTCGGATCAACTAATAATGCGCGCGCAATCGCAATTCGCTGGCGTTGCCCACCAGACAATCCAGCGCCCCGCTCGCCAACCACAGTTCCATACCCATCGTCCAATTCAGCAATAAAGTCATGCGCTTGCGCCGCTTTGGCCGCGTCTTCAATTTGATCTTGTGTCGCATCTGGATCACCATAGGCAATGTTGCTGGCAATCGTTCCGCTAAACAGCATTGTTTCTTGGAGTACTAAGCCAATCTGACGCCGCAAAGAGTCCAGTGCAACATCGCGGATGTCATGGCCATCTATGCGAATAACGCCTTCATTGACATCGTAAAAGCGCGGGATCATGTTGATAACGGTCGTCTTACCCGACCCGGTTTGCCCCAAGATCGCGATTGTCTCACCCGGTTCAGCCGTAAACGAGACGTCATCTAACGCTTTGTTTTCCCCGCCGGCATAGCGGAATGTCACGTTTTCAAACACAACGCGTCCATCCACAAGTGGCAAATCGATTGCACCGGGTTTATCTTTGACATCAATTTCAGCATCAATCACTTCAAAGATGCGATCTGCCGATGCCGCCGCACGCGAGATCAATGTTGAAATAAACCCAAGAATGAAAAGCGGAAACAAGAGCAGCGTCAGATATGTATTGAAGGCCAGCAGTTCGCCAATCTTGAGCGACTCGTTGATCACCATGCTGCCACCAACCCAGATGACAACCAGCGTTCCAATATTGGCCAGCAAGAAGATTAGCGGAAAGACGCTCGACAATTTGGTGATGACCATCAAATTTTGGTCACGAAAAGAGACATTAGCTTCAGAAAAGCGCTGCGCTTCGTACGGTTCACGCGCAAACGCTTTGACCACGCGAATACCGGCTAAGTTTTCTTGGAGAGTATTGTTCAAACGGCCTAGTCGCTTTTGCACTTCCATAAACAGCGGTCGAACCAGCGTAAAGAGGAACCCAATCACCACGCCAGTTAGCAGTACGACAACAAACACTGCGCTTGCCAAGCGCCAATTGGTGCGAAATAGAATAATCGCACTGCCAAAAATCATGACGATGGCCGTCACAAATTGGAGTAACCCTTGGCTGAGAAATAAGCGAACTTGTTCGACATCGCTAGTGACACGGGTAATGAGCTGACCGGCGCGGGCTTTGTCGAAGTAGCTGAAAGACAGCGCCTGCAGCTTGTCAAAGATGGTGTTGCGTAGGTCAAAGGCCACGCCTTGGGCAACAACTTCAATTAGATAGCGCTGTAAGAACGTCAAAATTGCACGCCCAACTGACAGCGCGACAACGAGCCAAGCACTACGCACAACTACATCCCAAACGCCAACCGCCATGCCATCATCAATGGCACGTTGGATTAACTGAGGAAGAACAAGCTGTGCAGCATTTGCCAGCACAAGAAACACAAGCGCCGGAATTGCCCACATTAGATATGGAGGAATCAGCCTAAACAGGCGACCAATCGATTTCATGGTGTGAAGTCTATCATCGGGAAATTGGAAGTTCCAAATTCAAAGTCCCGAATTTTCCGGCATCTTATGAAATTGAGAAGATTTGGGACATGGAGTTGAAAAGGTTGGGACACGGAAAGCACGGATTGGAATTCCCTATTACAAGCTTCCTAAGCATACAAATCCGCGTTCTCCGTTATATACCCTGAGCGAAGTCATCAAGCCATGGTTTTCAAATACTTACGCAAGTGCCGCACGATGATTTTTGCATCTGAACCTACGCCACGTAACGTCGCAGAGGCAAAGTTACGTTGAAAGGCTTGCCCCATATAGTAAAGCCCCTGCAGATTGCTAACGCCTTTATTCTGGTTTAACCGTCCCGCTTCATTCAGCGCCTCTGTTGGTAAGTGAGAATAACTTGGTCGGTAACCCGTTCCGTAGATCACCGCATCAAAATCCATAACGGAGCCATCCGTCCATTGCACGCCGAATTTTGTAAATGAGCTGAACATTGACATTGTCTGGATAGCCCCAGAAGCAAGCATGGCACCATAATTGCCAGTGTCAATGACTTGCACAGGTTGCTTTCCGCCAGTTTCCGCCCCGCGTGGACGCAGCTTATCTAAACCTAGATAACGACTGAAAAAATGAACATCGAGCCCTAGTATTTTTTGCGGCATCAGTTTGATCGGAGATCGCGAAACAATAGTTACATTTTGGGCAGTCCCAACTAAGTCTCCAGCCACTTGGATAGCCGAGTTCCCAGCGCCAATCACAAGAACACGTTTCCCAGCAAATGTGTCTGGTCGTTGATATTGAAAGGTGTGCAATACCTGCCCTTGGTATTCGCTGCGATTAGGAATATCTGGGAAATATGGCTGATTGAAGGCACCAGTCGCATCAATTACCGACCGAGCTGTATAGGTGTCTCCAAGCTCAGTCTTGATGGCAAACGCCTCTACATCTTTTGTAATGCTAGTCACCTTAGACTCTGTTTTTATGGGAAATGCAAAGTGCTTAGCGTAAGCCTGTAAATAGTCAATCACATCTTGCCTAGACGGATAATGATGTTTTTCACCCGGAAAAGCGAAGCCAGGCAAGTGTGAATAGCCAACTGGCGAAAAGACTTTTAGACTTTCATAGTAATTAGGCCAAGACCCTGCTGTAGTGCCAGACCCTTCAAGAATTAGAAACCGAATATTGTGCTGTTGTAAGTAATATGCTGTTGCTAATCCAGCCTGTCCAGCCCCAACAATAATTGTGTCGTACATGTTGCCTCATATATATTGATAGATATCGATAAATAGATATTACACAAAATATCGATATTTATCAATATTTGAAAACATTATCATCACATGCGAAAAAACCTTGCGACTGGTGACCACACCATGCTATACTTTTGACACAAACTAATTGTCGTTGACAAAAAGTGGGTCACCCCCACTTTTTTTGTTTTATGGGCCAGACGTAAGCCCTTGTCGCTCTCTATTACCGAATAGTGAAGAGTTCGGTTTATCCGACACAGAACAAACCATGAAAAACGAAATTTTGCTCGCTTTCAATCAAATCGCAGAACGTAGCAAAATCGGCCACGAAGTGCTGATTGAAGCGTTGGAATCTGCATTGGTTACGGCTTATCGCCGTTCCGTGAATGCTTCAAATGCACAAGCCGTTGAAGCGAAAGTCACGCCAGAAACTGGTGATATCCGCATCTTTGCAGAAAAAGAAGTGGTTGACGATGTGCACGATGAACGCACAGAAGTGCGTTTGCCAATTGCACGCCAATACGATGCTGACGTTCAGCTCGGCGACGTTATCTCAGTCGATAGCACGCCGTCTGGTTTTGGACGCATTGCAGCGCAAACCGCTAAACAAGTCATTTTGCAACGCGTCCGCGAAGCCGAGCGCGAAAGTCAATATCAAGAGTACGTTGAACGCGAAGGTGAAATTGTGCACGGCACAGTGCAAAGCATCAACCGCAGTGGCGTAACACTCAGTTTGGGGCGCGCCGAAGCGTTGATGCCACAAAAGGAACAAATGCCGCACGAACGCTTCAAAACGCACGAAAAAGTGCGCGCGTATGTTGTGGAAGTCAAAAAGACCACCCGTGGACCACAGATCATCATTTCACGGACGCACAAAAATATGTTGCGCCGCTTGCTTGAAATGGAAGTGCCTGAAATATACACAGGCACAGTAGAAATCAAGTCGATTGCACGTGAAGCAGGCTATCGCTCCAAGGTCGCTGTGGCAGCACTGCAACCTGGCGTAGACCCTGTAGGGGCGTGTGTTGGGATGCGCGGTGTGCGTATTCAATCGATTGTGCGTGAGCTCAACGACGAAAAAATTGACGTCATTGAATGGAACCCAGACCAGTCAGCGTTTATTGCGAAGTCACTTAGTCCAGCCCGCGTCTCTGGCGTGTATTTGGACGATGACCCAATTGACGGCCGTACCGCCACTGTCATCGTGCCAGATGATCAGCTTTCATTGGCCATTGGTCGCGAAGGTCAAAACGCACGCTTGAGCGCAAAGCTCACTGGTTGGCGGATTGACATCAAGAGCTTGACCGAAGCCAGCGGCGAAGCCGTTCGCTCACTGCAAACCAGTGACGCCTTTGCTGACTTGGCAGCCGAACATGGTCGTGATCTTGATCAAGTGGCAGTCACGATGGGCAAGATCATTGAAAAGAAACCGGTCATGCCTGAAGAATATGCGCCAATGCAACGCTTGGTGCATGCTTACGAAAGCAAACGTCTAGAATTGCGCATTGCAAACCGCGAAGTGCACATGGAACGCTTGGAAGCTATTCGCGCTGAAATTCCAGCACGCGCTTACCGCACCCCAATTGATGAAGTTGAAGAACTCACAATTCTCACGGTGCGCGCCTTCCAAGACGCAGGCTTTGAAACCGCCGGTCATGTTCTGGAAACATTGTTGATCAACCCTGACCGCTTGTTAGCAATCGATGGCATTAGCCCTAAGATCCTTGAAAAGGTTCAAATGGAACTGCTGATGATTGAAGACGAAAGCGAAGAAGAATTGGCTGCCGCTGCGGCTGCAGAAGCTGAAGCAGAACGCTTAGCTGCTGAAGAAGCTGCCAAGCTAGAAAAAGAAGCTGCCATCAAAGCCGCTGCAGAAGCCGAAGCTGCGGCCCAACTCGCGGCAGAAGATGACACTTCAGAAAGTGCAGACAGCGAAACATCTGACGACGATGATTCACAGATGCCGAAGAAGAAGAAAAAGAAAAAGAAGAAGAAAACGATCACCTACGACGACGAGTTGGGTGTTTACATTACAACCCGTCAGCGCAAGTCCAATCGCTCTGGTGCAAGCTGGGACGACGACTTGGAAGATGAGTGGGGATAGGTCGATTAGCGGAGGCTAATGACGAAAAAGCAGCGCCGAATTCCAATTCGAACTTGCATTGCGTGTCGCGACACAAGTGACAAACGCAGTCTAACGCGCTTAGTACGAACACCAGACGGCATTCTGGTAGACCCAACTGGTAAACGCAACGGTCGTGGCGCTTATCTCTGTGATCAGGCAGCGTGTTGGGAAAAAGCGACCAGTAAGACACAGATTGTCGCAAACGCGTTGAAGACAACGCCAACCGCAGACGATATTAGCCGATTACGGCAGCATTTAACAGACGTTATTGCGCAAGATAACGCTGAAGGACAGTAGGACTAAGGCGAGGTAAGAAACATGAGTGATAACAAGATAATTGAACTACCAGACTTTATCACTGTTCGTGATCTAGCTGAGACGATGGGCGCCAGCTCAATCGATGTCATCAAAAAATTGATGGCAAACGGTGTAATGGCGAGTATCAATCAGGAGATCGACTTTGATACAGCTGCTATTGTTGCTGAAGAACTTGGGTTTGAAGCAAAGTCCGAGGCCGAAGCGGAAGCAGAGCCAGTTGACTCTGCTGACCTGCCAGAATGGCGCAAAATCATCGAAAACGTCGATGAAAGCAAGCTCAAGCGGCGCCCACCTGTCGTCACCATTTTGGGTCACGTTGACCACGGGAAAACCTCCCTGCTTGACCGCATCCGCAGTACGAACGTTGCTGATGGCGAAGCCGGTGGGATTACCCAGCACATTGGGGCGTATCAGGTCACGCATGATGACAAACTGATTACGTTCTTGGACACCCCTGGTCACGAAGCCTTTACCGCAATGCGGGCTCGTGGTGCGCAGGTTACCGATCTTGCCATTTTGGTGGTTGCTGCTGACGATGGTGTGATGCCACAAACCAAGGAAGCCATTGCGCATGCAAAAGCAGCGCAAGTGCCAATTGTGGTTGCTCTCAACAAAATGGATAAGCAAAATGCAAATCCTGAATTGGTAAAGACGCAGCTAGCGGATTCAGGCTTGGTCCCAGAAGAATATGAAGGTGACACCATGGTGATCCCAATCTCGGCGCTGAAAGGCGATGGGATTGAAGACATCTTAGAAGCCATCTTGCTCATCACTGATGAACTCCCGATTGAAGCAGACCCAAATGGGCCAGCTGCCGGGACAATTGTTGAAGCACAACGTAACAAGTCGCGCGGTGTTTTGGCAACCATTCTGGTGCAAAACGGTAGCCTCAAGCAAGGCGATGCGCTTGTTGCTGGCTCCATTTCCGGTCGCGTCCGCGCCATGTTTGACTACAAAGGCAACAAAATCAAGAGCGCTGGGCCATCAACGCCAGTTGAAATCATGGGCTTGTCTGATGTCCCAACGTCTGGCGACATGTTCGAAAGCGTCAAGAACGAACGAACAGCCCGCAAGATGGCATCTGAGCGTGAAATTGAAGCGAAACAAGCCGCCAAGAGCAAGCGCTCTGCACGTACACTTGACCAAATTTTCAGCCAATTCAGCAAAGGTGAAACTCAAGAGTTAAACCTCATTGTCAAAGCGGATGTACAAGGGTCACTTGAGCCAATCATTTCATCGCTTGAAAAATTGGGGAATGACGAGCTCAAAGTACGCATCATCCACTCTGGCACCGGCAACATTGGCGAAAATGACATTCTGCTGGCGTCAGCGTCTGACGCAATTGTGATTGGGTTCAACTCAGAACCTGACTCGTCAGCAAAGAACAAGGCTGCAACTGAAAAAGTACAGATCCGGTTCTACAACATTATCTATCGCTTGATTGAAGACATTGAACTGGCACTTCATGGGATGCTCGAACCAGAATATGTGGAACGTGCAACCGGTGAGGCCGAAGTTCGCGCCATGTTCCGTATTTCCAAAGTTGGGAACGTTGCTGGTTGTATGGTCTTAGACGGCGTGATTGGTCGAAACGATCAAGCCCGCATCATCCGTGATGGGGACGTGATCCATGAAGGGCCAATTGGCTCAATCAAGCATCTACAAGAAGACGTGGCTGAAATTCGCAAAGGCTTTGAATGTGGGATTTCGATGGAGAAATTCAACAAGCTCAAAGAAGGTGACATTATTTCTGCATACGTTATTGAAGAGAAGTAAATTGGTTGGCGAGTTGGTAAGTTTGTTAGTCATGCCGTTTCAAAACAGCAGCACTAACCAACCAGCAAACCAACAAACTATCACACCAAACTATGGCTCGAAATAATGCGGCAATCCGACACAAGCGGGTTGCTGGACGCATTCAACAGATTTTGGGAGAACTGTTGCAGTTCGAAATCTCAGATCCGCGCGTCCAACTCTTAACAATTACAGAAGTGCGGGTAGACCGCGAGTTAGACTACGCCAACATCTGGGTCTGCACCATGGATGGCTCGTCTGATGCTGCCGATGCAGTCATGGATGGCTTAAACAGTGCCTCCGGATTTCTACGGCGCGAACTCGCCAAGCGGCTCCAAAGTCGCAAAACACCGGCACTACGCTTCCACTGGGACTCACTTCCAGCAGAAGCCTCACACATCAATGCTGTTCTTGACTCGCTCATCGAACAGGATAAATCCGAACATCAGCCTGACGACACTGCGGACTCAGAAGGATAATTCGCTTGACCAACGCCTTACTTTCACAGGCGCAAACACTATTAGACAGCGCTGAACACATTGCTATCATCACCCACATCTCACCAGATGGGGATGCAATTGGTTCAGCGCTTGGTTTTGCGCTGGCCTTACGGGACACTGGGAAAACCGTTACCCCCGTTTGTGCAGACAAAGTTCCAAACGCCTTCCACTACTTGAAAGGCCATGAGCGCTTCGAACGCAATATCCCTCTAGATGCTGACATTGTGGTCACAGTCGATGCTGCATCACTTGACCGCATTGGAAATGTTGCGAACAGCCTTGAAGGGCAAGTGCACATCAATATTGATCATCACATTAGTAACACTAACTATGGCGAGATCAATTTAGTTAGTGACACTGCCGCCTCTACGGCAGAGTATCTGGTGGAACTGCTGGACACCTTTGAAATTCCAATTTCAACGAAGGCTGCCCGTGCGTTACTCACTGGCATTGTCACAGATACGCAAGGCTTCCGGACAAGCAACACCACCCCATCCACAGTGGATCTTGCCCGCTCACTCATGGAACGCGGCGCGAATATCCATGAAATTTCTGAACTCGCCTTGCATCGACGCTCGCTGTCTGCCGTAAAACTGTGGGGACAAGTCTTAAAGAAAGTAACCGTGGAAAATGATATTGCTTGGGCAACAATAAACCTAAGCGATAAACAAGCCAGTGGCTATACAGCGCGCGGTGATGCAGATATTGTGCAGGTACTTTCGTCAATCGAAGGCATTGAAGTCGCGGTTATCATCATTGAGGGCAACAACCGAGATGTAAAGATTAGCTGGCGCGCCACTGGCGATGTAGATGTGTCTGAAGTTGCGAGCCAATTTGGCGGTGGCGGTCACCGGGCGGCAGCAGGGGCGCGGATTGCCAACATCAAGCTTGCTGACGCAGCAAAAGCCGTTTTAGCAGCCACACAACAGGCCGTCAACGCTCGCTAACGCTAACCACGCGTGCTTATGTCCCATCCGTATAACGGTCTACTGATTGTAGACAAACCTAAAGGCATTACCTCGCATGACGTCGTCGGTAAATTACGGCGCATTGCTGGCATGCGCAAAATTGGACATACTGGCACGCTCGACCCCATGGCAACTGGTGTGATGGTCATGTTGTTAGGCCAAGCTACGCGCCTTAGCGACTACCTTATTCGGCATGACAAAGGCTACGTTGCGACTGTTCAACTAGGAACGACAACCGACACATATGATGCAGAAGGGCAAGTCGTAGCCACGGCTCCGGTCCCAACGTTTGCTAATCTACAAATTGAAAGCGCCCTCGATGTATTTCGCGGCGCAATTGAACAAGTGCCCCCCGCCCACTCTGCCATCAAACGCGATGGAAAAAAAGCATACGAGTTAGCCCGACAAGGCAAACAAGTCGAGCTACCGGCGCGCCCAGTCACCATCCATCAACTGACCTTAGTGGCACAATCCGAAACGACACTGGATTTAGAAATCCACTGCTCGGCGGGTACTTACATCCGTTCAATCGCGCACGACCTAGGCCAAAACCTAGGTGTCGGTGGCCACCTGATTGCCCTGCGTCGCATCCAATCAGGTGCATTTGGAATCGGGCAAGCCAGATCCTTAGAAGAAATCCAAACATTAAAGGACGACGGCATGCTGGAATCTGCAATGCTGCCACTAGGTACGGGGATGGATGAAATGGCGTCCATCACACTCAATGATGAGGACTGTTTAGCCATCATGCACGGGAAGCGAATTCCTCGTGAAGTGGTCGCACAGACTCCCATCCGCGCTTATAATTACGCCGGTGAACTGATTGCAATTACCAAGGTCGAAAACGGCCTAATGCGACCAGAAAAAGTATTTCAACAACCCAATTAGCGCCGTCTATATGCAATATCTTCAACAGCTGCCAGAAGCAGGCACGTATAAAAACACGTATCTTGCGATTGGGTCCTTTGATGGCGTGCATCTGGGCCACCAACAGTTGATCAAAACACTGGTAGATAAAGCCAAAGCGAACGATGGTCACGCAGCGGTCCTAAGCTTCTTTCCACATCCAAAGATGTTTTTCGGGCGCGAGACAGAAAATTTCTATATCACAACCGTGCCGCAAAAGCTCCGTTATTTAGATGCAATTGGCGTTGAAACTGCCATTATTCTGCCCTTTGAAACAGAACTTTCTCAAACAAGCGCATCTGCCTTTTTGAACAAAATCCATAGTGCACTTGACCTGTGTGGGCTGTGGGCTGGCGCCGACTTTTCGTTTGGTCATAAACGCGAAGGTAACCTTACCTGGCTGCGCAGTGTCACACAGAATAGCAATATCAGCATCAATGAGTTTCCAGCCTACAAAGTAGCAGATGAAACGGTCTCAAGTACACGCATTCGCGCTGCGCTTTACAAAGGTGACGTTGCCTGTGCAAGAACGCTAATGGGCCGCCCCTTCAAGTTAGATGGTGTGATTGAGCATGGAGATCATCGTGGCAGCAAAATTGGCTTTCCAACGGCCAACCTGAGCTTTGATCTTGCCAATATCCGCCCGATGAATGGGGTCTATGCTACCCGCATGACGCTAGGCAATGAAGTTATTGATGGCGTTACAAACGTTGGCGTTCGCCCTACTTTCAAGACCGGCGAAGTACGCCCGACTATTGAAACATTTTTGTTTGATTTCAACCGTGACATCTACGGCGAAGCCGCAAGCCTAGACTTCATCGACTTTGTGCGTCCTGAGCAAAAGTTTGATGGAATTGACGCGATTATTGCGCAGATTCAGAATGACATTGAGACTGCAAAAGATATTTTGAAAACTAAGGAGTGATAAGTGAAGTTAGCACATAGTTCACTCATCACTCTTTACTCTTCAGGCAACCCAGACTAAACAAATCCAATAACAACCTCTATGCCAAAACGCGAAATCTATCCACTCAGCGCCAAAGACTTAACTCCAGAAACGATTGCAGTGACGTTTGCGAAAACCTCACGTAGTCCGCTTTCGTTTCGCGAAATTGCAGCCGAATTGACTGACGAAAAATCGGCGCAGTTTCATGAAAAATGGGTTGTTGGCTACGGGCACGCATCTGTTGCTGAACACGCAGTTTTGCATATTGCGTTTGAGAACGTTTCGCGCTTGGCCATTGAGACAATTGAGGGCAATCGGCTTGCGTCGTATACGGAGAAATCAACGCGTTATCAGAAATGGGATGCCGAAAGTTTTTGGCGTCCGGCTGAACTAGATGGCATTCCATTAGGACACGACTACAATCGCACTTGCCGCCATCTCTTCCAAACCTACTTAGATAGTTTGGAGCCGTTGAAGCGAGTCATTGCAGAACGCTATCCTCAAAAAGATGGTGAAAGCAGTAGTCGACACGATGGTCGCATTCGCTCCAAGTATGTGGATGCCGCCCGTTACCTATTGCCAGCGTCTGCCTTAGCAAATGTTGGGATGACAGCCAATGCGCGGGTCTATGAACATGCCATTCGCAAAATGCTGTCACACCCCTTGCAAGAAGTGCGTGAAATTGGGGCGGAAGTCAAAGCAGTTTCTACCAAGATTGCACCAACCTTGGTGAAGTATGCGGATGAAAAGCCGTATATGATGGAAACCAACAATGCGCTTGAAGAAACGCTCGATGCTGAGTTCAAAACAGCTGAAAACCCAGCATGGCTGGAGTTGATTGAACACACAGAAAATGCTGAAGACAAGTTCTTAGCAGCGTGTTTATATCGATTTGGGGTTGGGTCATTCAAGGAAGCGCTCGCACAAGTCAAGCCCATGTCACGGGATCAACGCGATGCCCTGCTCAATGAAGCCCTGTCACGGCTAGATCGCTTTGACGTACCACTGCGCGAACTGGAGCATGTGACCTATACCTTTGACAGCATGATGGATCAAGGCGCGTATTTTGAAGTCAAACGCCACCGCATGATGTCACAAACGCCGCAACGCTTAACAACAGAGTTGGGATACGCAACGCCTAGCCTAATTTCAAAAGCCGGCTTTGAAAAGGAATATCATGCCGCTATGAAATTGGCAGATGAGACTTACCATGCGATCGCAAATGAGGTCAATCCGCATGTGGCGAGTTATGTTGTAACAAACGCCCACAACCGCCGTTTATTGATGACCCTCAACCTGCGGGACACCTTTCATTTTTGCCGCTTGCGCAGCGCGCCAAACGCCCACTTTGGCGTGCGGTACTTAGCCCACCGAATGTATGAAATTCTGATGGAGACGCATCCGACCTTAACGCGGTATATGTTGTGGGATCGCGCCGAAACGTGGGAAGACGTGCTAGAGAATAATTTCGATAGTTTGCGATAACGTTAAAACAACAAGGCGGGCTCCTGCTTATACACTTAGTGTATGAAAAGGAGCCCGCCTTGTTTTTAAGTCAAAAACTACGCCCTACTCTACAAATCCTCAATCCGATAGCCCATGTCACGCACGTGTTTTTCACTATTGCGCCACTCAGACAAAATCTTCACAAAGATTTCCAGATACACCTTGCCTCCTAGCAAGCTCTCGATTTTCTTCCGCGAGCTACTAGAAATTGTCTTCAACATCTCTGCCTTTTTGCCGATAAATATTCGACGGTGACGCTCTTGCTCCAAGAACACCGTGGCATAAACGCGCGTCAGTCCTGGCGCATCACTTTCGTCAAACTCATCAATTTGAACAGCCAACCCATGCGGAATTTCTTCACGTAGATGTTCTAGTGCCGTCTCTCGGATAAGTTCAGCAGCCATATCGCGCACATTTGAGGTTGTATACAGCTCTTGATCGTAGATCACATCGCCTTCCGGGAGTGTTTCTGCGAGTAACGCCAACAATTCTTGAATATTATCATCACGGGTTGCGGTTGTTAGCATCCACTTGGCGTGCGGCATTAGTTCTGCGTAGGCAGCCGTGTTTTCTAGCACATGCTTTGGCTTGAGCAGATCCATCTTATTCATGGCAATCACAGCAGGCTTTTTATCCAACGTTTCTGCAATGCGTCGCGCAATGAAACGATCTCCCCCACCTGGGCGCTGGGAAACGTCAACCACCCACAATAAGGCATCTGCATCGTTTAAGGCACGGTCAGCACTTGCCGCCATGAACTTATCCATCTGCTGGCGGGGCCGATTGATCCCAGGGGTGTCGATAAAGATTATCTGTGAGGTGTCGGTAGTGTGAATACCAAGCTGTTGCCGCCGAGTGGTATTTGGACGCGCCGACACAATTGCCAGTTTCTCGCCTAGGATGGCGTTGAGCAGAGTTGATTTTCCAACGTTGGGGCGACCAAAGACCGCGACAAAGCCGGAACGAAATGGTGTTGTTTTCATCTATACAAAGTTTACATTACAGCGTGTGTGTAGCGCCAAGATACATCAGGGCAGATAGGCATCAAGCTAAGGATGAATACATTGCTAATAGTCACAAACGCGATTGATACGTCATCCCAACCGCTGCCTGCCCTGAGCGAAGTCGAATGGGTTCGAATTGGCCAGCAAAAATGCTTAGCTTGATGCGCATGTACCATTATGCATCAGATCACTACGCTGAAATTCCTTTCAAAAACGCACGCACTGTGGCATTCCAAGCTGCTGGTGTTTCAAAATATGGCGAATGATCTGCTTCAGGAATCTCAACCACTTTGGCATTAGGGACGCATGCAGCCGCCAACCGGATCATGTCTGGGGGAAATGTAGAGTCACGCTCTCCAGTAATGAATAGAGTAGGCACTGACAAACTGGCCAAAGTTGCGGGTTCGAATATTGTTTTAATTAGAAGCAAGCTCATGTTCACAGGAGCATCGCCATGCGACTTCCCAATTTGATCGTAAAGAAATGCCCGAGTGAGATTTTGTTCCACAGTCTGAGACTCAATCACAGCATGGCCATCCATTGATAAATACATCGTCGGTGTCTTGTTCAAACGCCTTAACGCAAGTTCTTGATACATCTGCGCAATTTCCGGCGTAGTGATCCCCGCAACCGAATTTGCCAATATCAGACTTAGCACCTTTTCAGGATGCTTCAATGCTGCACCCAATACAGCCCAGCCCCCCATAGACTGCCCAACCAAATGAGCCTGCTCAATTCCGAGCGTGTCCATAACGGCAATCAAATCTGAGACTGCAACTTGCGGGCTCGATTGTTCAGTGTGGTTTGTAGACCGCCCAAAGCCACGCTGATCCCACGTTACAACGCGAAAATCGCGTGCTAAATGGGGGACTTGTTGATACCAAATTGCATGATTCCCGCCTTTGCCATGACAGAGCACAATCGGGACACCGTCTCCATAGCATTCATAGTAAATTTGCTCGCCATCACAGTCGACAAATCCTTTTGGGCCAATCTGAATTGAGGTCATAGTTCTGCCATTGTCTCCTCTATAATGAACACATGTCACTCGATATTGAGTTATTCCGCCACGAAGTCCGCATCTCTGAGCAACCGCTCCGTCGCCTCTCTGCAATTGACATTGCCCCAGAGCGCTATGAAAAAACGCTAGTCTTGATTCACGGTTTTGGCGGAAAAGCCGCCCATTGGGAAGCTCAACTCACATATTTCTCAGACAAATATCGAGTTGTTGCGCTTGAAACCCGCGGGCACGGACATTCAGACAAACCGTATACAGATTACACCATCGAAGAAAATCTCGATGACATTGAACGGGCGTTTGCTGAGCTTGAGCTACCTGAAACGTTCATTCTGGCTGGGCATTCATTTGGCGTTGCACTGTGTACTGAATATGCACTTGCGCATCCCGAGCGTTTAGAAAAGCTAATTTTGATCGCTGGCGTTGGCAAATATGACATCCATCGCGTGGCAGACTTTGGCCTTAAGCGTTTCCCCATTCCGCTGATTCGAACCCTGATGCGCATCAATCCACAGATTGGTGCCCCCGCTCACGTGTTGGCAATTATGCATCGCAATACGGTTTCGCAATGGGACGGTTGGGACAAGTTTCCGCTAGTCACCACACCAACACTGATTATTCGTGGTGACCGGGATTGGTTCTTTGAAAAAAGCTCTTTCGAAAAAGTCGCGCCACTTATTCCAGGTGCCCAAGAAGTCAATGTTGGGAGTTCCGGTCACAAAGTGATGCTAGAACGCCGCGACGCGGTCAACCGCGCCATCAAAAGCTTTATTACTCAAAAGCACAGCAGTTGGCGTGCGGCTCTCAAGAGCAGACGGACTGAATTGCAACGGGAACGCCCTTGGCTTGGCAACTATAACGAAGACGTGCCCTACACAATCGGTTTGCCGCGCATTCTAATTCAAGATTTTCTGCGGTCAGCAACACGTCGCTTTCCGCTAAGGAAAGCCATTGTGTACTTTGGCAAACGTATTTCATATCGGCGTTTGAATCGCGAAGCCAATCGGTTTGCAAATTCGCTGGCCGCGTTGGGCATCAAGCCTAATGACCGCGTCATGCTGCTGTTGCCTAATATTCCGCAAACGCTGGTGACATTCTTTGGGTCGCTAAAAATTGGCGCTGTGACCGTAATGACCACCCCGCTAACAGAAGATGATGAGGTGATTCGCCAACTCAACGTTACGGACACTGTCGTCTTGGTTACGTTTACCCAAAAGCAACATCTACTTGAACGTGTGCGCGCTGAAACCAACGTGCGGCAGGTCTTTATTACCAATGTAAAAGACTATTTACCAAGCTGGAAAAAAGTCATTTTTACGTTTCGGAATGAAAAACAAGACGGGCATCGCCTCAAAACCAAACTTGCAGCCAACGAACAGCGTCTAAATTTTGCCCTCTACACGCATTCCCCAACCTTTAGTGAAGGCAACAAAGGCCGCTCTCCAAGTGACTTAGCCGTCATTCAATTTACCAGCGGCACAACAGGTAATCCTAAAGGGGTAATGCTCTCCCATCGTAATCTGGTCGCCAATACGGTTCAAACTCGCCATTGGATGGCGACTGACGCAGATGAAAACGAACGTTTCTTATCGATTTTGCCAGTCACCCACAGTTACGGCTTGCTAACCGGCATGGTGACACCGATTTCCCTAGGTGCGCAGATCATCTTACTGCCGCGCTTTGACGTACTCGAAACCTTGCAACACATCAAGAAATGGAAACCGACTATCTTCCCCGGCATTCCAGCGATGTATGTGGCCATCAGTGAATTTAAGGGCGTGCGCAAATACAACGTCAAATCCATTCGGGCTTGTATTAGTGGTTCCTCGCCTCTACACGTTGAGGTGCAAGAGTCGTTTGAAAAACTTACGCGTGGCCGTTTAGTTGAAGGCTATGGCCTAACCGAAGCCGCACCAGTTACCCACGCAAATCCGCTATATGGGCGGCGCAAGGCGGGCTACATTGGCATTCCATTGCCATCAACAGACGCCAAAATTATCGACCTTAAGACAGGTGAACCCCTTCCCCCAGACACAATTGGAGAGCTAGTTGTGCGGGGGCCTCAGGTGATGACGGGCTATTGGAAAGATCAAGACGCAACCAATGCCGTGTTAGATGCTGACGGCTGGCTGCGCACCGGCGACATTGCACAAATGGATCAGGACGGCTTCTTTCAGATCATCGCCCGCAAACAGGAAATGTGGTATCCAGATAAGTCACAAGAACCGTATTTCCCACGCGACGTAGAAGAAGTCTTATATGAAATTCCACAAGTTCGGGAAGCCGCGGTTGTCACGGTCGCAAACCGCCCGGTTGCATTCATTGTGGCTGGCAAACAGCACCCATCGCCGGAGCAAATTATTGAATATTGCAAACGTCGCCTTCCCCCAAAACTTGTGCCAGTCTTTGTGGTGTTTGTAAATGAATTTCCCCGGACGTTCATCGGCAAGGTCTTGCGTCGCGAATTACGCAAACAGTATTCTCGCCAAATCGAAGCAGCGATCTCAGTCAAATCACCAGAATAATTTTTCATGACGTTTTCTTACTCAACCTTTGCGCAAAAATTTCAGAAAGATTCAGCCGTTGTACAACTAATGGATGATCTTGGCGACCTCACTTTAGAAGCTGGCTACTTGACCCTTGGTGGTGGTAACCCTAGTGAAATTCCCGAAATGCAAACCGTCTTTCAAACCGAAATGGCAGCGCTATTAGAAAACCAAACTGAGTTTGACATGATGCTCAGCCGTTATACGGGCGCAGCCGGCATCCAGAGTTTTCGCGAAACCGTAGCAGGCTATCTCAAGCGCGAATGTGGCTGGGCAGTCGGTCCAGAAAATATAGCCATTACCAACGGCAGCCAAACTGCCTTTTTCTACCTATTCAATGCCTTTGCAGGCGAGTTTTCAAATGGGGACCAAAAGAAGATTTTGTTCCCCATGGCGCCCGAATATGTCGGCTATACCGAAGCGGGCCTCAGTAAAGAGATTTTTGTCAGCTACAAACCTGAAATCCGCATTCAGGAAAATGGGTTTTATAAATACTTTGTCGACTTTGACGCATTAGATGTCGACGACACCATTGGTGCAATCTGCGTCTCCCGGCCTACCAACCCAACTGGCAATGTGTTGGAAGATGAAGAGATGGCGCAACTCAGCGCACTAGCAAAGGAATACGGCATACCGCTAATCGTCGATAACGCATATGGCGCCCCCTTCCCGGGCATCATCTTTGAAGATGTTGATCCAATTTGGGAGCCTCACATGATTATGTGTTTGAGTATGTCTAAGCTTGGGTTGCCAGGCACACGGACTGGAATCCTCGTCGCACATGAGGATATTATTCGTCTTATTGAAGGCATGAATGCTGTTATTAGTCTTGCCCCTACTAACTTTGGCGCTGTTCTAGCGAACAGAATGATCGCAACAGATGCCATTTCACGGCTGAGTGAAACCGTAATCAAGCCACATTACACAAACAAAGTACAAACGGCAATCCAATTATTACGTGCAGAACTTGATGACAGCATGCTGCGTATTCATAAACCAGAAGGGGCAATTTTCCTTTGGCTGTGGTTTCCCAATCTCCCGATTTCATCGCAAGAACTCTATGAACGCTTAAAAGCCCGCAAAGTCATTGTATTGCCGGGACACCACTTCTATCCGGGATTAGAAGAAGACTGGCAACACAAACACGAATGTATTCGAATGAGTTATGCCGGACCAGCCGAGATTGTGGCAGAAGGGATCAAGATTATTGGTGAGGAAGTGCGCAAGGCATTTGCTGGGTAATACGATTTTCAAGTGATGCAAATTCTATGACAGGGTTTGCTTAGGACGATCGTCTATGACGAGGCACAACATTTCATCACACAGTTCAGGTTCGCACTTCGCAAAATAGCGTTTTTCAGGTACAATATATTTTCGTGAGCGCACCTTGATAGGTGCCTGAAAGAAAAAATAATCTAAGCTAAAAGAGAAAGATCATGGCGAAAAAAGGCGTCCGCAATCACATTCGCTTGAAAAGCACTGAAAGCGGTCACATGTATGTGACTGAAAAGAATCGTCGGAATAATCCAGAACGATTGGAAATCAAAAAGTACGATCCGTTTTTGCGACGGCACGTCATTTACAAAGAAGTTAAGTAGGTTACGTCTCATGTCTCGCAAATGCAAAATTAGTGGCAAAAAACCAGCATTCGGTAACAACGTTCCGTTTTCACAAAAGAAAACTCGCCGCCGCTGGACGCCAAACATTCAAACAAAGCGCATCTACGTTCCTGAATTGGATCGTCATGTCAAGATCAAGTTGTCAGCGCGCGCTCTGCGCACCATCGATAAGATTGGGTTGATGGCTTACTTGAAAAAGCAAGACTTGCGTCTGAAAGACGTAGTGAGCTAACACCTCGCGCTTTCATTAGTTTAGAAAATCAAGGCGATTGTAAATGCAATCGCCTTTTTTGATTCTGGGAAATTACATAGTTAGCAGACTAACCAACTTGCAAACCACCACACTCAACTCTATAATCTTCCATAATACGGAAGCTACTTCCATATTTTGAAATGGCAAAACCTGAAGGAACTCAATCTATCCGGCGGGCGTTTCAACTGCTAAAGCTTTTTAGCGACGAGAAACCACGCTGGACGTTAGCTGAATTGGTGCAAGAAACCGCACTCAAACAAACGACAGTGTTTCGCATTCTTTCCAGCCTAGAATATGAAGGCGTGATCCGGCGAGCAGATAGCGGCGCCTATCAACTCGGGTCAGAAATGATTGCCCTTGGCGGGCGCGCTGTGCGATCGAATCGGTTGCGGGAAGTTGCTCAGCCCCATTTAAGGGCCCTCAATGCCCTGACAAAGGAAAGTATTGGACTAGACATCCTGTGGATTGAGGACAACGTCGCGCAGTCTATGGCCATCGATGAAGTGTTAGGACACCACCTCATCGGCACAACGCAATATATTGGGGCAAGGCTTCCAGCCCACACAACATCCACGGGGAAAGCGCTTTTGGCACACCAGCCGAGTGATGTGTTGACCCAATTGCAAACAACAGCATTGACCCAACTGACTCGCGCCACACAATCTGACTGGCAAGCTTTTAGTCAAGAGCTGGCAACCATCCGGGAGCAAGGCTATGCCACCACGGACGGTGACCTTGAATCTGGGCTACGCGCTGTCGCCGCACCAGTTTTCAATCAACATCGCGAAATTGTCGCGGCAGTTTGCACGTCTGGGCCAGAAACGCGAATTGATGCAAAAAAGCTCACGCAATTTATTCAATACACAACGCGCACAGCCAGAGACATCTCCAGAGCTCTTGGCTATCGTGATCAAGACCACACTGCAAAGGACTATTTGAATGACAACAAAATCTAGACGGAGAGGCAGTGCCGCACGACGAGCAGCGGTAGCGATCAAAAAAGATCCGATGCTGCCAACACTTAAGCGCAACTTACCCGTCGTTGAACCGCTTGATCAAGCTCAGATTGAGCGGATAGATCATGAATCGATGCGCATTTTGGAAGAAGTAGGGGTGATCTTCCGCGACCCAATTGGGTTAGAGGACTGGCGTAAAGCCGGTGCAAAAGTAGACGGTGAGCGCGTTTACGTCGATCGACATCAGATTCGCGAACTGATCGCTAGCATCCCAAGTACGCTCTCGCTGCATGCACGTGACCCAAAGAAAACGGTGCATCTTGGTGGTCCTCACTCCATTTTCGTCCCGATGACAGGCGCCCCCTATTTGCGTGATCTGGAAGACGTACGGCGTAATCCGACGCTGGATGATCTAGCAACCTTCCATAAACTCTCACACGAGTTACCAGCCATCCATTCCAGTGCCCACCACATTGTGGAACCGATGGATCATCCGGTTGCGCATCGTCATTTGCGCATTACCTATTCCTCCATGAAGTATTCAGACAAGACCTTCATGGGCATGACGACCTCGCCAAAGAACGCCGAAGACGTGCTGGATATGTGCGAGATTATGTTTGGAAAGGACTTTGTCGACAAGAATCCGGTGGTGACTGGGAACGTCAATGGCAACTCTCCCTTGGTCTGGGATGAGACCATGCTAGGCGCATTGCGTGCATTTTCACGCCGCAATCAGCCTTTATTAGTGTCACCATTTGTCTTAGGCGGAGCCAACACACCTGCCTCCGTCGTGCCGTCCGTCGTTCAACTGAATGCAGAGGCATTGATCACCCTCGCCTACTCACAGCTCATCCGCAAAGGCGCACCGGTGATTTATGGTCATTATTTGTCTACCGTTTCCATGAAATCTGGCGCCCCAATGGCTGGCACACCAGAAATCGCACTAATGAATTTCATGATTGGCCAAATGGCACGATATTATGACGTCCCATGGCGCACGTCCAATACACTTGGTGGTGCAAAAACCTTTGATGCGCAAGCTGGCTATGAAAGTGCATCGACATTGATGGCCGTGATGCTGTCTGGCGCCCACTACATTTGGCACTCTGCGGGGTGGAATGAAGCTGGTATGCACTGCTCAATTGCCAAGTTCGTGGTGGATGCTGAACAATGTGCCATGGGCTACCGCATGGCTGAGGGCCCGAAATGGGATGACTTTGACGAAGCACTGGATGCCGTACGCGACATCGGTCCTGGCGGTCATTATTTGGGGCATCCGCACACGTTAGAAAATTTCGAACGTGGCTTCTTCATGCCGCAGTTATTTGATAACAATTCAATTGAACAATGGCGCGCCGAAGGCTCAAAAGAAATTACGCAGCGCGCGCTCGAATACGCCAAGAAATTGCTCAAAAACTACGAAGAACCCAAAATCGATCAAGCCATTAATGATGAACTGCTTGACTACATCGCCCGCCGCGAACGTGAAATTCCGGCAGACGGAGGCCTAAACCAGACATATTAATGAATCCACGAATGGGCGCGAATATCACCAATTTTTATTCGTGCTCCATTCGTGTAATTCGTGGATAGATTCTTATGAAGATGGAAGGAATTTTCACGCCCATCATCACGCCACACTTGGAAGATGGGCAAATAGACAAAGACGGCTTTGCCACAGTCTGTGACTACCTGATTGAGGCAGGCATTCATTGTATTTTGGTTGGTGGATCTACGGGCGAATATTATGCCCAAACCTTTGACGAACGCGTCGAGATGATGCATTTCTCAAAGGAAATTATAGGTGACCGCTGTCAATTGATGATTGGCGTTGGGTCAACGCAAACGCAAGAAGCGCTGGCATTTGCAAAAGCAGCAAAAGAAGCTGGTGCCGATTCAATCCTCATCAATTCGCCGCCGTACGCCGTGCCAACCGATTTGGAAAACGCCATGCACGCGCTAAAGATCGATCGCGTCGCAAACCTACCGGTAATGCTTTACAACTACCCCCACCGGACGGGAACAAACATGAATGCCGAGTACTTAAACCGCGTTGGGCGTTCGAAGAATTTCCAAGCAATCAAGGAAAGCTCTGGTGATATCAACCGCGTGCACATGCTAGCGCGCGAATATCCGCACATCACACTCGGCTGCGGCATGGATGATCAGGCCTTAGAGTTCTTTGCTTGGGGGGCCAAAGTCTGGGTCGCAGGAGGATCTAACTTCCTGCCCACAGAGCATGTAGCCTTGTATGAAGCCTGTGTCATTGAAAAAGACTTTGACAAAGGCCGCCGCATTATGACCGCCCTACTCCCACTCATGGCCGTCTTAGAACAAGGGGGCAAGTTTGTCCAAAATATCAAATATGGGTGCGAACTAATGGGGTTACCTGCTGGGCCACCGCGAGACCCGCTTCGGCCACTAAACAAAGATGACAAACGTCTCCTCCGAGACACAGTCACCACATTGAAGCGTACTGTTGCTGCAATCGTTGCGGAGGGCAAATAATGTCTGACTTACTGACCCGTGAAGAATATGGCGTAATTGCCGCAGAGATGCTGCTCCCAAACGGCAGCTTTATCAATGGCGCATTCAGAGCAGCCAAGTCTGGCAAGACGTTTCCAACGCTCAATCCAGCAACGGGCGAAACACTTACTGAAATAGCCGCCTGTGACGCAACCGATGTTGATTATGCCGTTGAGAAAGCACGCGAAGCCTTTGAACAAGGTCACTGGCGGAACATGCATCCAGCCGAGCGAAAAGCCACTCTAGTCAAACTTACAAAGCTGATCAAACGCAATCGTCGAGAACTCGCCGTCATGGAGAGCCTTGATAGCGGCAAACCGATTGCCGACTGCGAAAAAATCGACATTCCAGAAACGGTGCACACCATTCTGTGGCACGCTGAATTGATCGACAAGATCTATGACCAAACAGCCCCAGTTGGCGATGATGCCATGGCCATTATTGTCCGTGAACCAATTGGTGTGGTCGCAGCAGTGCTCCCATGGAATTTCCCATTGATGATGTTAGCTTGGAAAATTGGACCGGCATTAGCTGCTGGGAATTCGGTCATCATCAAACCCGCTGAACAAACTTCACTTACAGCGCTCCGCGTGGCGGAACTTGCAATGGAAGCAGGCATTCCCAAAGGAGTCTTCAACGTTATCACAGGCGATGGGCCCTCTGTTGGTGAGCCGCTTGGGCGTCACATGGATGTCGATATGGTCAGTTTTACTGGCTCTACTGAAACAGGCCGTCGATTCTTACGCTATTCAGCAGATTCCAACCTCAAAAAAGTTGTGCTGGAATGCGGCGGCAAGAATCCGTTTGTTGTCTTGAGCGATGCAGAAGATCTAGATCTCATTGCCGAACACGTTGTGAACGGCGCTTTTTGGAACATGGGTGAAAACTGTTCAGCCTCATCACGTCTCATCGTGCATGAAACCGTCAAAGACGAATTGCTAAAGCATGTCATTGCGCGCTGCAATGAATGGCGCACGGGTGATCCCCTTGATCCGACTAACCAGCTTGGTGCGCTTGTAGACTCCGAACACTACAACAAAGTCTGTAGCTATCTTGATAAACGAAAAACAGGTAACGTCAAAGTGCTAGCGGGTGGCACAACCCAAGCCGGCAAATACGTCATGCCAACCATCTTTGATAACGTTGCCACCGATGCCGCAATTGCGAGAGAAGAAATCTTCGGCCCCGTGCTCTCCGTGTTGACCGTTACCAGCAACGATGACGCTATTAGATTGGCAAATGACACCGCTTACGGACTCACCGCAGCAGTCTTCTCAGCTAATGCCAAACGTGCTATTCGGGCTGCGCGCGCTATCCGCGCTGGAACTGTCACTGTCAACAGCTATGGCGAAGGGGACATCACCACCCCATTTGGCGGCTATAAGCAGTCTGGATTTGGCGGGCGTGACAACTCCATCCATGCACATGATCAATACACTGAACTCAAAACCATTTGGGTCGATTTGAGTGATCGCCCTGACGAAAACGTAGTCTAGGTTGTGAAAATCAACGTCAAATCAACCGCGTCTGGTAATCCAGGTATTAGCGGCTGGAATGCCATCTGGGGTGACTATCAGCACTCGGCTAGTGTGCTTACAGGCAACATCACTGCTGACTGGCTCGTCATTGGCGGCGGTTTTGCGGGATTAGCCGCAGCGCGCCGGTTACATCAATTGCACCCTACTGACAAAGTTGTTCTCGTCGATGCAATCCGTATTGGTGCAGGTGCGGCAGGTCGTAGCTCTGGGTTCATGATCGATCTACCGCACGACATCAACTCAGATGAATATACTGGTGCGATGGACGCTGACAAATTTCAGACTGAAATGAATCGCGTCGCGCTAGATTTTGCCGAAGATGCAGCCCGAGAATATAAATTCACAACAGAACTATTTGATCGGCGTGGCAAACTTTATGGCGCTGCAACCGACAAAGGCGAAAAGCACAATCGCAACTACTTAGCACACCTACATAAGCTTGGTGAAGATGCTGAGTGGCGGGATGAAAAAGATATGCGCAGCATCACCGGTCTGACTTACTATCAGAGCGGATTGTTCACGCCAGGATCCGCTATGATCCAACCAGCCGGTTTTGTACGTGAATTGGCCAATGGTTTGGCGTCTCAGATTGAACTTTTTGAAGACACACCAGTGCTTGCCCTTGAGAGAGAAAACCGCAGTTGGCTTGCCAAAACACCGCTGGGCAGCATCTCAGCGCCAAAAGTGATCTTGGCTGTCAACGGACACTTGCAAAGCTTTGGCTTTATGAAGCGCAGGCTAATGCACATCTTCTTGTATGCATCGATGTCAGAGGAATTGAGCGAAACCGATGCGAGTTCGATCGGTGGACAGCCCGTTTGGGACATCGTCCCTTCAGACCCAATGGGCTCTACTATTCGCAAAATCAATGGGCGTGGCGGACATCGTATTATTGTGCGCAACAAATTTGACTTTATTCCAAGTGTCATTGGAACCGAGAAGCATGTGACTAGATCTGCCAACATGCACGATAGTAGTTACAAGGCCCGCTTCCCGATGTTGAAACATACGCAAATGCAATATCGCTGGGGCGGCAGGTTGTGTTTGACATTCAATGGTGTCCCAGTTTTCGGAGAACTAGAAACAGATTTATATGCGGCCTGTGCGCAAAATGGACTTGGCGCATCAAAGGGGATTTTGTCTGGAATTTTAGCTGCTGAGCAAGCTAGTGGACTCAGCAATTCTTATATTAATTACTACTTGACTCAAGCTCAGCCAACCCAACTACCACCTGAGCCATTATCCACAATCGGCGCTACGGTTTATCTGCGCTGGAAGGAATATATGGCAGGTGCCGAATTGTGAGTTGCAAATTGCGAAAGTATGAACGATCTACGCGAAGACCATTAACAAAATACGGCGTCCCTTTCGCATTATTCACCAATACGTTAGAATTGCGTATAGTTTGGCAGCCAGATAAATTGCATTAATATCAAGTAAAAGGTATTCTTTGCCCTGATATATCAGGCGTTGCGCCTTTATAATACGAGCGCGCCAAAACGCACATACCGCCCGAAATCTATTGACCACGATGTCAAGCCACACATGACATTGTGAGACTTAGAATACCGGGCCTTCCAACTTTGTGGGCTAACAACTCGGTTTGAATTACCGCCTGGAAACAAGCAATTTTCAAGCTGGCTTGTTGTTAATCTTTGTAAATCTATTCTTTTAGGAGGAGTAGTTTCCCATATGAAACCTAGAACCGTTTCTAAGAAATATATGGCCAAAGTCCATCCACGTATTCCAGAATACTTTGACATGATGAACGATGGTCGCCTAACCCGACGCGAATTTATGCGATTCGCAACGTTGTTGGGCATGAGCGCTGGTGTGGCTTCAGTTGCAGCAGCATGTGGTGGTGCAGCAGCACCAGCCGCAGAAGAAGAAGCTATGGCCGAAGAAGGCGAAGCCATGGCAGAAGGTGGCGCTAAAGCTGGCGGCACATTGTTGGTCGGTATGGAAACCGGTCAAATCTTGGACCACCCTGCACGTTTGTCATGGATCCAAGGTGCTAATATCGTTCGCCAAGTTGCTGAATACTTGGTAGAACCAGGTTCAGACAACATTGCTCGCCCTTGGCTGCTCGAAAGCTGGGAAGCCAACGAAGATGTTGACGAATGGACCTTGAACATTCGCCAAGGCGTTACCTTCAACAATGGTGACACCTTGACCGCAGACGATGTCCTCTTCAACTTCAGCCAATGGTTGGACGACGAAGTTGGTTCTTCTGTGAAAGGTCTTTTGAACTACCTCGAAGGTGGCATGAACGACCTCGAACGTGTCGATGACTACACCATCAAGATGCACCTGTCTTCAGGTAACATCGGTGTGCCAG
>JAHDIM010000241.1 GCA_020630805.1 Anaerolineales bacterium | reverse complement strand
ATTGCTTCAAACGCTGGCCAAGACGGCTCAGTCATCATCAACGAAGTTCGCCGCATGCAAAGTGACCAAAACAATCCAAACATTGGTTACAACGTCATCAGTGGTGAATACGTTGACATGATCAAAGAAGGTATCTTGGATCCAGCCAAGGTGACCCGTGGCGCATTGGAAAATGCTGCATCAATTGCAAACATGATCCTCACCACCGAAGCTTTGATCACCGACATTCCAGAAGCTGCTGGCGCTGGTCCAGCAATGCCTCCAGGCGGTGGCATGGACTTCTAGTCTGTCCCTTTGCTATTTGCAAAACGAAACGCCCCAGCATTTGCTGGGGCGTTTTTATTTACCTGCGGATGGGTTGTTCGCTTGCGGATTTACTGCAATTGCGTCAACAGGACGTACAATGCACCACCGCCACACGTGGCAAGTGCTAGAATTCCAACACATCCACTCACAAATACTTTCCAAGTCATTTTGACCATGTATTTGATAATAGACCAAGCGATGGCGGCAGCAACAATGAGTACAATGACTGCGCCAAATGATTGGATAGAAGGCTCTTGGATGAGTTGAAGAATTAAGTCCATACGATTGAAATCTGCAAGATTAGTGCCGTCTTCATTGTAGAAGATGAGTGAGTACTTTTGAAAATACGCTAATTTATGACCAACATTTCTCCTGACCTCCCTCTCATTGACCTGCACCGCCACCTTGATGGCAGTGTGCGCTTGAAAACAATTCTTGACCTAGGCCGTAAACACAATTTGCCATTACCTGCCAATGACCTTGAAGGCTTGCGTCCGCATGTGCAAGTGATGTCTCCTGAACCTGGTTTGATGGAGTTCTTGGCAAAGTTCAAATGGATGACGGGTGTGCTTGTTGACTATGCTGCTTGCCGTCGCGTTGCCAAAGAGAACGTGATCGATGCGGCGCGTGAACAGATTGATTACATCGAACTGCGCTTTAGTCCGTGGTTTATGGCGGAACCGCATGGGTTAGACCCCGCTGGGGTTGTTGAGGCTGTTGTGCAGGGTACTAAGGACGGCATTCGCCAGACTGGTGTCAAGGCCAATCTCATTGGCATTTTGAGCCGCACCTATGGTGCTGATGTTTGTATGCAAGAGCTTGATGCGCTGTTGACCCAGCGTGATCACATCACGGCGTTAGACCTTGCTGGCGATGAAGGCAACTATCCTGGCGAACTATTTGTGGAGCATTTCAAGAAAGGGCGTAATGCTGGCTGGCAGATTACGGTGCATGCGGGCGAAGCTGCTGGGGCTGAAAGCGTGTGGCAAGCGATCAATGAGTTAGGTGCGACTCGCCTTGGACATGGCACACGCAGCGTGGAAGATCCAAAACTTGTCGATGAACTCATCAAGCGTGATATTGGCGTTGAAATTAGCCTGACCAGTAATGTGCAGACGAGTACGGTGCCAAGTTATTCAGCCCACCCACTCAAGCAGTTGCTAGATGCAGGTGTCAAAGCGACAATCAATACGGATGATCCAAGTATTAGTGGAATTGATCTACGTCATGAATATGACGTTGCTGCGCCGCGTGCTGGACTAACGAAGCAGGACATTCGCAAGGCGCAGTTGAATGCATTAGAGATTGCGTTTCTGAATGAGGAAGAAAAGTCAGATCTTGCTATTGCGAAGCTGATGTCATAAATAAAAAATGCGAGGATTTCCTCGCATTTTTTATTTGGGTGGGGGGAAGGCTGTAAATTTGTGAAATGCCCAGTCACGCCGGGCTAGCTTTTCCCAGTTCTGAGTTTCTTTTACGGCCTCTAAGTCGCTGCTATCAATCCAGCCATCTTCTAAGATGTTGTAACAATGCTTCAGGTACGTCTCAACCGTTGTTGGGGAGCGGTTGATTTCACGACCGGCTTCGCGAGCGCTCATGCCATCGAGAATGCATAAGTGAAACACTTGTAAATAGACGGGGCGTAAGTCAGGGTGGGGTTGCCACTTTGGCAATACGACCGCCTTCCGTCCGTGCAACCGACAAAGCATAGCTGGAATGTCGCCACAAACCACTAGCTCACTCCGCAGCGTCCGCACAAGGGCGGCCACATATCCTAGATAGACGCTATTTTTTTCTAAAACTGCATCAACCCCTGCATTGAGGGCGTCGCGCATGGTGTCATGCACACAGTATTGTGACAGACAAGCGACCTTGGCTCCTGGAACCTTCTCTTTCACGGTTTTAATGAGCTTTGGTAGTTTAAGCTCTTCAAACTCGGTTTCGTATTCTGCGTCTAAGACAATGAGCTTAGGTAGTAATTTCTTTGGCGTGTCGTCAATGAGATCGAGTAGCTTTTCGGGGCTCGTCGCATATCCCGCACAGGTCGATCGCAAGTCGCGCATCAACAATCCTCTTTGAAAATTCAAAGCGGCGAGATCATCATCCATTAAAAACACACGAAATTGTGGCATAGCAAGTCCTCCTCTAAGTGTAAAGAATTGTCATAGGATTTCAAGTATTTGCCTATCCTAAAAAGCAAGATACTTAGTTATACGAAACTAATCTGTAACCTCTTGTTGCCTGATGCAGGTACCACGCGGCCACAATTCTTCGCCTGTGATCCTCCACTTGTCACAAGTTGTATTACAAGTTGCGCAAAATTCAGGGATAGTTATCACACGTTGATGGAACCTTTGCGGCGTAGATTGCGTCTCTTTGGTGAACGCGCCAATGACAGCTAAAGGAGGATGGATAGATGTCACTGCCTACACTAATTTTTCTGATTGTTGCACTAGGGTATGGTGTACTGCTAATGCGTTTACGCGTGCGTGCAATGGCACCGCCGGAGCGAACGACGCCGATGCGAGCACAATCGACAGGGTCGCCATTGGCACCTTTACTAATTCTTATCGGCTTAGCGACCCTCTTATTTATTGGGATGTTGATTTTGGAAATCTTGCTCTCTGCGCTACAAGTTGGCTAAGAGTCGATGATCTTTGTAACGTCTTCGGCAATTTGAGACGCTGCTAAGGTTGCTAACCCAATCTTGGCATCTGCAGTCAAGATTATTGCCAGGGATGCGTCTTGCCCAGCTGGTAGCACTGCAATAGTGCCATGTTCGCCTTCAAGAATGACGCGCTTTGCTTTCCCTTGCTGTAGCCGATCCAATGTTCGGTCAGCAAGGGTTTTGGTGACTGAGGCCATGGCAGCGACTGCTTCGCCGCCAGTGGGGTCGTCTAATTCATTAGTTGGGAGGGGATGGGAGGCCATTAATAGGCCGTCTGAATTTACCAATACTGCCGCCTGAATGCCGTTTACCTTTTCACATAGGCGTCGTAATTTGTAGCTCAACAGCTCGCCACGATTTAGATTTGCTGGAATTTTTCCAAACGAATACATAGAGTGGGTAAAGTGCTCCTCACACTTAGTTGTACTACTACTTCTGCTAACGGATGTTTACCAGTATTACTCAGGTGCTGCAAGTGACGCAACACTTATTCTTCAATGGTGTCTAACTTTGCAATTTTGGGCAGCAAACGTTTCAGTCCCACTGACTCAAATGCCACGGTGACGAGTTCGTCGCCGCCAACCAATTTACTTTCAATCACAATTCCTGCGCCAAATTCGCCGTGCTTCACTTTTTGACCTGTCTTATATTCTAGATTTGCATCCGTGGCAGGCTTGGCGCGTGAGCGCTTTGTGCTACTGCTCATGGTATAAGAGCGCCCGGTGCCAGTTTGAACCCGCGTGGGTGAGTCCCACGTGGTAACGCGACGATACGATTCGCGCGGAGACGTGGTCTTTCCATTTTTGCTTTCTGGAATATGCCCGCTCATCAGCGCTTTTGGGATGTCGCTCAAGAATCGTGATGGCTGATTGAACGTTGCTTCGCCATAGCCAAAGTGCCGGAAGTTATAGAGCAAATACAGTTGATCTTCAGCGCGGGTGATCCCGACATACATCAGTCGGCGCTCTTCAGCCATTTCTTCAGCGTCTTCAAATGAGCGCTGATGTGGGAAGACTCCATCTGCCAAGCCAATGAGAAAGACAACGGGATATTCAAGGCCTTTGGCTGCGTGCAAAGTTAGCAGCGTCGGCGCTTTAGATTGCGCTTCCTCATCAAGGTTGTCTGTTTCAGACACTAAAGAAATTTCTTCCAAGAACATCGTAAGATCGGTCTCACTAAATTCTGCGGCGACGTTACGAAGTTCCATCACATTGGCCCAGCGCTCGTCGCCTTCATCGGTGCCATCATTGATAAAGGTGTTGTACCCGCTGGTATCTAGAATGAGATCAACAAGTTGGACAATGCTGTGCGTTGCCAGTGCTTCCCGCCATCCCTGATACATTAGTCCGAAGTCCATTAGTGGCTTTGCGGCGCGCGTGCCAATAATGTTGTAATAGGGTGAGTCTTTGCCGTTTTGGGCGAGATCCAACAAGATACCCAGCGGCGCTAAGCCAGTATCCGTTGCGCACAGTTGTAAGCCTTCGATTGCTTTCTTCCCAATGCCGCGTGCCGGAACATTGATAATCCGAAATAGGCTGACCGTGTCATAAGGATTGTGCAGCAAGCGCAAATAGGCCAGCACATCTTTGATTTCACGCCGACCGTAAAACCGAGTTGCGCCAACTAGACGATACGGCAGATTATTACGAACAAATGCGTCTTCCAGCGCGCGTGATTGCGCGTTGGTGCGATACATAATAGCGCAGTCACCGGGCGAATAGCTGCCGTACAACGTGAGCTCCGCAATTTTATCGATGACGTACTGCGCTTGCTCGTTTTCGTCGTAAGCCTCATGGATTTGGATCTTGTCACCGCCAGAGCGCTCTGTGAACAACTTTTTCTTGATGCGGTTCGGATTTTTATCAATCACTGCCGTGGCAGCGTCCAAAATGAGCTGTGTTGAGCGGTAATTTTGCTCAAGCAAGATGGTGACGGCTTCGGGGTAATCTCCCTGAAACCGGCGAACGTTACGATAATCCGCGCCACGCCAGCGGTAGACAGATTGGTCAATATCCCCAACAACGAAGATATTACGGTTATTTCCCGCAAGCTGTTGGAGCAGCGTATATTGCGCGACGTTGGTATCTTGGAATTCGTCAACCAGAACGTGTTCGTAATAGCCCTGATACTTCTCAAGTAAGTCTGGATTTTGACTAAAGAGCATTGTCGTCTGCATCAGCAGGTCGTCAAAATCCATGGCGTTGTTTTCACGCAACAGACGCTGATACGAGGCATAGACGCGTGACACAATTTCACTGAAGTATGTGTCAGTGATCATGGTGGCAGGCGTTAGGAGTTCATTTTTGGCGTTAGAGATTGCGCCTTGCAAGCGCTTTGGCTTGACGCGTTTTTCGTCAATGCGCTCTTGCTCCATCGCTTGCTTGATGAGGGCAAGTTGATCGCTACTGTCAAAGATGGCAAAGTCGCGCGTGACATCTAAACGTTCGGCTTCACGACGCAAAATTCGGACACATAAGCTGTGGAATGTACCAACAGTAAGTCCGCGTAATTCACCAATTTGGTCTTCAACACGCCGCCGCATTTCTTTGGCCGCTTTGTTTGTAAACGTGACTGCCATAATGCGGTAGGGAGCAACGCGCAGCTTAGTCACAAGATGCACAATCCGCAATGTTAAGACACGCGTTTTACCAGAACCAGGCCCAGCTAAAACGAGGGTTGGTCCAGGTGGTGTTGTTACTGCTTGTAGTTGAGCCGAATTAAGCCCGTCGAGGATACTTTCCATTCAAGTGGTTCGGTAAATTGTCTAGTTGGAGTGTGCGTTTCGCAGCTGGCTCTGGAATTTGAGTTGGAGACAAGTGCTGCGAATCTTTCAGCAAACGCCATGTGAAAAAGTGCATCTGGTCAATTTTATCGGCGTTTATAAAGGGCTGTGAGCTGACGACAATTACCGCGCACGTCATTATGCCTTTCAGTCTGATTGTATCATGCGGCGCTTTCTAAACGGAC
>JAHDIM010000240.1 GCA_020630805.1 Anaerolineales bacterium | reverse complement strand
CGAATGGACCCATCATCGTAACAACGGTGCCGTCGTATTCGCCAGCCATAGCTTTAGCAACGAAACCTGCGCCGTCGCCTGCATCCATTGCAGCGCCGTCATCAGCAGCTTCGTCATCGCCTTCAATTTCGTCACCAGCTTCACCTTCAACGCCTTCTGGCCATGAAGCATCGATGTTTGCCATCGCGGTGTCGAGATCAATGTTGCCTGCAACGAAGTCAGTCATTTCGGTCCAGAATGAACCTGCACCAACTTCACCTGGCATCAAGTCAGATGCGTCAAAGCGGACGCTGGTTGCGTCGGCAATTGCGCCACCCAACTTCGCGTCGATTGGATCTGCATACCAGTCCAAGTTGACGTCTTTGTGTGGTGACAATGCGCCACCTTGTGCTAACCAACCATCTTTCAAGCTTTCTGCGCTCATGAAGTATTGCATGAATGCCATTACTTCTGGGCGAGCGTCGAATGCTGCGTAGATGTCACCTGAGACCAAGTATGGGCGACCATAGTCGTCACCGATTGGCGGCAAGTAGAAGAAGTCGTAGTCAACACCTGGTTCGTTCCCTTCTGGGAAGAAGCTGGTGATGAATGAGCCTTGCTTGTGCATCCAGCATTTTGGTGGATCTTCAAACATTGCTGCTGGGCTATCACCAAAGCTGGTGGTAGCAATTGCTTCGCGGCCACCGAAGACATAGTCGTCGTTGAACCAGATGCTTGCCATGGTTTCTGCAGCGTTCTTGACTTCTGGGCTATCAAAGTCCAAAGAGCCAGCAACCCATGCGTCGTAATTTTCGAGAGAGGTCGTGCGGAGCATGACTTCTTCCATCCAGTCTGTTGCAGCCCAACCGGTTGCAGCACCAGATTCAATCCCGATACACCATGGGGTGTCGCCATCAGCAACGATTTGATCCATCACTGCGACCATGTCGTCCCAAGTTTCTGGAATTGGGTAACCAGCGGCATCCCAATCATCCTTCGGATACCAAACTTGTGACTTACCGAATACGCGGTGCCAGATACCAGCCATGATTTCGCCATCAGCACCTTCGATGGTACCCATGTCGAGCCAGCTGTCGATGTATTGACCTTGGAGGTATTCTTGGCTGAAGTGTTGGTTCAAGTCGACAACTTCACCTTGGCGGACGAAGTTAGCCAACAAACCAGGTTGTGGGAAGTCGACAATGTCAGGGGCATCGCCAGCTTCTACACGCACACCAATGGTGGCTTCAAATTCTTTGGTCCCTTCATATTGAAGGTCAATGCCAGTCGCTTCTTCGAATGCAGCGATGCCGTCCAAGAATTTTTGTTCATCTTGGTCAACAAATGGGCCCATCATGGTCACAACGGTACCTGCATAGTCGCCGTTCATTGCGGCAGCTAAGTAAGCATCCATTTCGCCCATCATGGCGTCTTCGCTTTCTTCTTCCATCGCTTCTTCTTCCATTGCTTCACCACCAAGGGCGGCAGCAACTTCAGCTTCAGCGGTTGCCAATGCTTCTGCTGGATCCATGCCTTCTTCGAAGACAGCGTTCAAAGCAGCGTCCATTGGACCCCAGTATGAACCCATTTGTGGGATCACTGGGAATGCCACACCACCTTCAAAGGCAGCAGCAGCTTGTTGCAAGTGTGCGTCAGTCATGTCAACGCCAGCGATTGCTGGAATGTGACCAGCTTCAGTCAACATTGCTTGCGCAGCTGGTGACATGAAGAAGTTCATGAAAGCAACACTAGCGTCTTTGTCTGCACCGTCAACGTTTGCACCAAGGTACAAGTTTTCAGTTTGGACATAACCGCTCATGCCTGCTGGCCATGGATCGATCACCAAGTTTTCAGCGCCAATTGCTTCAGCTAAACCAGCGGTGTTCCAGGTACCGTCAACAATGACACCCAATTCACCAGCTTTGAACAAGTCAACATCGGTTTCACCGTAGTATTCGCTGTCACCATAGTTAGCCATTTGGCTCAACCAAGCAACACCAGCGTCTGAGTTGAATGCTGGCATACCGCTCGCATCCATCAATTCACCGCCATTGCCGTTCAAGTGACCAGCAGAGAAGAAGAACCCACGTTCGATGTCAGCCAATTCGCCGAGAGCAACAACGTCATCAAAGCTAGCTGGAGCGTCAGCAACCAATGATGCATTCCGGAACATCACCACACCCTTGATGGTTTGTGGGATACCGACGAGTGCATCGCTGTATTGCACAGCAGCCAAAGCAGCTTCGTTAATGCCATCAGTTGAGACAAGCCCGTCTACGTTTGCAACCAATGATGCATCGTAAAGTGCTGGGCCCCAGTCAGCAGCACCGATGAGGACGCTTGGGCCTTCACCTGCAGCTGCTGCGGTTTCGTATGCACCGCGCAAGTCGTCAAATGGTTTGAAGAGAACTTCAAATTCAGCATTTGGATTTTCTTCTTGGAAAGCTGCAATTACTTTGTTAAGTGCTGCAGTTTCTTCTTCGTTCCAGCCGTACCAAAGCGTAACCTTGCCTTCGGCACCCATTACTTCTTCAACGGCTTCTTCAACTTCTTCAGCAACCTCTTCGGCTGCTTCTTCCACGACTTCTGCCGCTTCTTCAACAGCTTCCGCTGCTTCATCGACGACGGTTTCAGCCGCTTCTTGTGCACCGCCACAAGCGGCCAGTGCAATGGCGCCCACTAGCATCATTGCCAGTAGTGCGATCCAGTTTTTTTGTAGTTTATTCATTCTGAACTCTCCTCAGTTCAATTTTTTTGAAAAACAAACAACCAGTGTTTAGGTGAAAGCAATTGAGCGAATAACGTCTCCTTACTAATCGTGATAATTTGTAATTTCTTCTTAAACAGCAACGACTGCAGTCGTTCCACGCTCGACTAGTTCAAGATCGAAACAGTGGTGACTGCTTGTCGTTGCCGTACCGGATAGCAATTCAAGTATTTTTTCCGCCGCCTTGACGCCATATTTCTGCATAGGCTGGCGAATGGTTGTCAAATTAACATGCCGAGCAACATCAATATCATCAAACCCGACAACTGAGATGTCTTCTGGCACGCGCAGTCCCATTTCACGCAAGGCTTGCAACGCCCCAACGGCAGCAGTGTCACAATATACGAAAAGCGCAGTTGGCGGATCAGCCTGTTCCATTACTGACTTTGTCAGCTTATATCCGTTTTCTTCACTCATGATGCCAAAACGAGTGTAGCGGTCATCAAAAGGAATGCCTGCGTCTTTCAACGCCTCTAAATATCCCGTGTACCGATGCTCTGGCGTATTTGGCACACCGCGCACAATGCCATGTAAGTCACCGAGGTATCCGATTTTGGTATGCCCCAATGCCAACAGATGCGCCATGGCTAATTTGCCGCCTTCTGTATTGTTGACGAAGTAGGAAGAGACGTCATCAATAGCATTATCAACTGCCACAATTGGGCACTTTACTTGGGATAGCTTTGTAATTTCTTCTTGGGAAAAGGGAACTGTCACCCCAATCAACCCATCTAAACGACGTGAATAAACGTAATTTTTTAGGTACTGCGCCCGTTTGTCGGGCTTGTCAACATTTAGCACAATCAGGTCATAATCAGACTCTGAAAGCACTTTATCAATCCCTTCCATAACCGTTACAAAGAACGGCATTGTCAGAAATGGAACTAAAACGCCAATGGTGCGCGACTCGCGCCGAGAGAGCCCTTGCGCCAGTGCATTTGGGTGATAGTTCAACTGTGCAATTACTTTTTGCACCTTGGCACGCGTTTCAGGTCGAACAGACGGACTGTCGTTTAGCACGCGTGAGACTGTGCCAATACCAACACCTGCTGCTTCAGCAACATCTTTTATTGTGGGCGACATAGAGAATTGTTGTGTGGCACTCTCAAATGTAATGGGACTAGAAATCCCTAGGTGTCCTGTTTACGCTGGTAAATGCTCCAGCTTAGAAAGCTTCTTGGAACCGTTTCCATGGAAGCGGTTCCATTGTATCATTGATCAAGCTTTTTGCAACGGACTTTGAATCTGGACAGAGGTTAGAAAAAAGACCAGCATTATTGCGATGTAGACAATGTGTCTAGAATTGCATTCGGCAGGCCAATCCTTATACTCCAGTCAACACAATCTGTAACCACACGCAGGATTTATGACCACACATTCCACCTATACCCCTACCGATGCGAAACGGGCTCGCCGTAAACGGCTGTTTCGTGACACGCGTCGGGCTTGGATGTACATCGCACCAGCTGGCCTTTTGATGATCATCATCACTTTAGTGCCGCAGCTCTTTCAATGGTGGATGTCGCTCACCGACTTTGAGATCACCAATCTACGCTATAACCCACTTATTCCGGGCAGCGCAGAATTTCGGCCAGAGTACGCCTACTACGAAGGGACAGTCTTTGGCTACGACGTCTCACACATTCCGGGCATTGGTAATTTTGTCAGTATTCTTAAGAGCGAACTGGCTATTCAAGATTACTACTTCCCGCGCCTGCTGTTCTTCAACATCTGGTGGACGGTTTCTAATGTCATCTTGCACACGGTCATTGGGGTTGCCATTGCAATGGCGCTCAATTACAAGAACCTCATCGGGCGCAAAATTTATCGGGCACTGTTTATTATTCCGTGGGCAATTCCGGGGATGGTCTCTGCCACCGTGTGGACCAACATGTTCCACGACCGCTTTGGGGCTGTCAATCAGCTAATTGACTTGTTCAACCAAGCCTTTTTCACCAGCATTCCAGACACCACGCGCTGGCTCGCGCAGGTCGACAATGAAGGCATTCTGGCTTGGCTCCCGATGTCTTACTTCGCCGCGTTGATGACTAACGTCTGGCTCGGCTGGCCGTTTATGACCGTGGTTGCCACAGGTGCATTACAGTCCATTCCAAATGAAATGTACGAAGCTGCTGACATTGACGGCGCAACCGGCTGGCAAAAATTCAAAAAGATTACGCTACCACTACTCCGTCCAGCAATGGTGCCAGCTATCATGCTCGGGACCATTTGGACTTTCAATCAATTCAACATCATCTACTTTGTAACGAACGGTGGGCCAAAAGGGCGCACTGAAATTCTGGTCACCCAAGCTTATAAGCTGATTTTCACCCAACGCCTCTACGGCATTGGCGCAGCCTTCTCAATTGTGGTGTTCTTCATCTTATTAGCCTTCACACTGTTACAAAACCGCGTGACCCGCGCCACGGAGTCTTACGATGCTTAGAACGTCACTTATTGTCATCGCCGCGATCATCGCATTATTGCTCGTTTATGGCGTCTTTTTCATTCGCAATGCCAAGAAGCGCCGTGAGTTTCTCGGACAACTAGGGGTACAGATCTTCTTGCTGTTCATCACTGCCATTGTGATGTTCCCAGTATTTTGGATTGTCACTATGTCGCTAGAGCCAGCCGGCTTTAGTAAGCCGCTAGACCTGAAGCTCATTCCGACCAACATCTCTTTTGATGCGTACCGCAAGATTTTGGTCGAACCATGGATCCGCTTCTGCTCTAACCCAGCGAAACCTGAAACGTGCATGACCTTTGGTGGTCTGCTGCTGAACAGCCTTCTAGTTTCCTTAGGCACGTCGATTGTGGCAGTCATCATCGGCTCTTCTGCCGCTTATGCTTTTAGTCGTTTCAAATTCATTGGGCGTCAAGCAGGCATGCTAAGCTTCATCATTTTGCTGATGTTGCCAGCAGTCGCCACCGTTGGACCACTCTTTGTACTGTTCAACTCGGTCCCAATTGGCGACGAAACCCTGCGTAAAACGCTGCTAGGCTTGGCTATTGCTTACGCATCTTCGGTCCTGCCATTTGCTGTGTGGAACTTGAAAGGTTACTTTGACACCATTCCTAAAGAACTTGAAGAAGCTGCTCTCATCGATGGTGCATCGCCAACGCAGTCCTTCATTCGCGTGATTCTGCCACTGTCGTTGCCCGCAATGGCGGTTACCGTGCTCTTTGGTTTTATGACCGGCTGGACCGAGTTCGCGCTCGCTTGGCTGTTCTTAGAAAGCCCACAACGCTACACCCTCGCCATGGCGCTCACTTCCATGATTGGCGAACGCACAATCCCGTGGAATGAATT
>JAHDIM010000018.1 GCA_020630805.1 Anaerolineales bacterium | reverse complement strand
GATCGTTTACAGTTGCGTCGACTTGTTCAATTTGACTCATAACTTATGATCTCTTCGCGTAATTCTTGCGCTTATCCACGTCACGGCGATTGAAGGAGAACTGAACTTCTTCGTAGCCAAGTGGGTAATCTTTACGATGAGGGTGACCTTCCCAATCTGCTGGCATCAAAATCCGACGTTGGTCTGGGTGCCCTGTAAAGGAAATCCCCATCATGTCGTAGGCTTCGCGTTCTTGCCAGTTTGCAGACAAATAAAGGTCTGAAACCGTATCCAATTCTGGCTCATAGCTGTCCGCAGCAAATGTTTTCACGCGGAAACGCGTGTTGTAGCGCAGTGAATATGGAATATAAGACACTGCAAAGCGCGGTTCAGCAGGAGAATAATCTACTGCAGCCAAGTCAGCTAAGTAGTTGTAGTCCAACTCTGGCGTGTTTTTCAAAAACGCCAAGACTGCTTTTACAACATCTGGTGCAACTACAATCGTTGTTTCACCACGAAACTCGATTTTTTCTTGAATTACACCTGGGTGTTCTGCTTCAAGAGCAGCGAGAGTTTTTTCAAGATGGCTCATGTGCGATTATGCCCAGTGAGAAAGCTTTTCTTGCTTTACTTTTTCGTGCAAGGTCATGAAGCCGTTCAACAACGCTTCTGGACGTGGAGGACAGCCAGCGACGTAAACATCGACTGGAACAACTTCGTCTACACCTTGAACTAGCGCGTAGTTATTGAACACACCACTACATGATGCACAGTCGCCCATTGCAATTACCCACTTTGGTTCTGGCATTTGGTCGTACAAGCGACGTACAACTGGTGCCATTTTGCGAGTAACACGACCAGCAACAATCATCAGATCAGACTGACGCGGTGAAGGACGCATGAGTTCCATCCCGAAACGGGAGGCATCGTAGTTTGAGGACTGCGTTGCAATCATTTCAATTGCACAGCAGGCAAGACCAAACAACATTGGCCACATTGCGTAAGTGCGGCCCCAGTTGACAACGTCTTCTAAACGGGCGGTAACGACGCCCAAATCTCCGGCTTTTTGTTCAAGACCCATAAGATTATTCCCAGTCTAGCGCACCGACTTTCCATTCATAGATCAAGCCGATGGTAAGCACAAATGTAAAGACCATCATTGACCAAAAGCTGAATGCACCCATTTTCTTGAGGGAGACAGCCCATGGCACAAAGAACATCACTTCAATATCAAAGAGGATAAATAGAACTGCAACGAGGTAATAACGGATTGGAACCCGTCGGACAGCAGAACCAATTGGCGTCATCCCCGACTCATAGGCCATACCTTTTGTCGCGGATGGTTTTTTAGGACCCATGACCGTCCCAATGACGACGATCAGACAGGCTAACCCAGTTGCTAGCGTGAGCAGAACCAAGATCGGCAAATAATCGTTTATCAAGCTTTCTATGGGCATGTAACGTAGACCTTATTAAAGGATTATGTTTGAGCGGATTTTTAGAATTTTGCTATGACATCCTAAAAAATGGCACAGCGATTAAGGCTCAACACGACTTATAAAATCGTTTGCGAATTTTATCACAATAGGATTTGCGGCGGCAAGGTAGGGCAAGCGTGGGAATCTGGACAAGTGGCGAACAAATACCGTTTACGAAAGTCTAACGACACCGCGCTTTAATGATACGCTTGCTTTAGCAAAGGCACTTTGTGCGTTAGCGCTATATATGAAATGCAGAATTTATTGCGCTTTTGCGTGTCCAGATTGAAAATCAGACATCTAAGTAAGAAACGCCTTCTCACCATTACAGTAGAGAGAGGCTTAAATCGACACAGAATTACCCAATTGTCACCCTCGCCTACGCAGGAATGACACTCTGAGTTTTCGTATTCATTCAAAAAGCTGCATACGCCTTGTAAGAATCTATGTAGCTTTGGAATTTCAATGGAAATACTAAACAAACAACACGAACAACTTCTCAATGACGAAAAAGCCGCTCTTGAGCAGCTCTATCGGGCATTGAAATCTTTCAATGCGACCGATGTGGATCTCGCGACCCTTGACGACTCTATTCGTCAACTTGATGACTTTTTCTTGCTGGTTATTGTTGGGGAATACAACACTGGCAAAAGTAGCTTCATCAATGCACTGCTGGGTGAAAAGATCCTCGCTGAAGGGAACTTACCAACGACACAAGACATCAACATCTTGCGCTATGGCGATGTAGTCTCTGACGAAGTCACTCCAGAAAAGATCCGCGTAATTACCGCACCAGCAGAAGTCCTGCGCGACATCAGCATTGTGGATACGCCCGGTGCAAACGCCATCTTCCGCGAACATGAAGAGCTGACAACAGACTTCGTTCCTCGCTCTGATCTCGTTCTCTTCCTTATATCAGCAGATCGTGCCTTCTCAGAAAGTGAGCGTGCTTTTCTAGCCCCTATTCGCGATTGGGGTAAAAAGGTCGTCGTCGTCCTCAACAAAATTGATTACGTCCAAAACGAAGACGAACGCACCAAGATCGTAGAGTTCATTCGCCAAAGTACCCGCGAAACGCTCGGCATTGATGTCGAGATCTTTCCAATTAGCGCCCTGCAAGCCTTCAAAGCCAAAACTGGCGAGCCAGATTTATGGCCGTCCAGCCAGTTTGAACCGCTTGAACGGTACATCAAAGAAACACTGGATGAAGCCAGCCGTCTAAAACTCAAATTGGCTAATCCAGTGGGCGTTGGCACGCATCTCACCTCGCGCTATCTGGGCGCGATTGATGAGCAAAGCGAGTTGCTTGCCGAAGATTTGATGATGCTGAACAACGTCGAAGGGCAAATGACCACCTTCGAAACTGATATGAAGCGTGACTTTGATCTGCACCTCAAGGGCGTGGACAACATTCTGCTTGAAATGGAGCAGCGTGGCCGCGACTTCTTTGACAGCATCTTCCGCATTAGTAAAGTCTGGCAACTGACACGCAAAGAAGAAATTCAACGCGGATTTGAAGAGCAAGTCACCGCTGGCGTGCCAGAACAGATCGAACGCAAGGTCAATGAGATCATTGACTGGCTTGTAGATGCCGACCTGCGTCAGTGGCAAGCAGTAAATGACTATTTGGCTGAACGGCGCCGCGCCCATCAAGCCAATCTAATTGGTGACGATGCGAATGCCTCATTCCGCTACGAGCGCGAACGCTTGTTTGAGCAAATGACCAACGAAGTCAGCCGCGTCGTGCAAAAGTACGATCGGAAGTATGAAGCAGAGTTACTCGCCGATGGTGCCCAATCTGCTGTGGCAACACTAGCAATGATCGAAGTGGGTGCGATTGGGCTTGGCGCAGCCGTGGCTGCAATTGCTGCGACCGCTGCTGCTGACGCTACTGGCATTATTCTTGGGAGTGTTGTCGCGGCGCTGGGTCTGTTCGTTATTCCAGCCCGCCGCCGTTCTGCAGAACGCGACTTCCGTGAAAAGATTGCAACCATGCGCAAACGCATTGTTCGCACGCTCAACCAACAATTTACGGGCGAACTCGAACGCATTATGCAGCGCCACAACACAGCCATTGCGCCGTATGCACGCTTTGTTCGCACCGAAACCGGCAAACTTGAGAATGCAAAAACGTCACTTAGCAGCATTGAAGGGGAACTTGCGCAGATCAAAGCACGAGTAGACAAGCTGTAATTCAATAGTCGCTTAACAGAAAAGCGGGCTTCTTGAAGAAGCCCGCTTTTTGATTTAAGACTGGTTGTTGTGAAAGTCTAGAACTTACGGATCAGCGCCCGCACAATGGCAGTCCCGTTTGGATTGACTTCCAACGCTTGCGCAATTACTGTTCCCGGTGCTGGGTTATTGTTGACCACAGCGACACCTGGAATGCTAGACGCGACTAAGAAGTCGCCAACTTGTACAGGCCCTGACACCTTGATAGACGCAGTCCCCACAAGAACTGATTGACCGTCTGCCCCTGCAACTGCAGTCACTAATGGGCTACCCGGTGTTGTACACAATACCAACGCATCCGGATTTGGATTCGCAGGATCGATACAAAGGACATCACCAAGCGTAAACCCTGCTGGTGGCGTGTTATCTGCAACAACTGCATTTGATGAAGGGCTAGTATTTGCCGGTGCTGCGGCTGGTGCTGGTGGTGGTGCCTGCGCTACCGCTGGTCCTGCAACCGTTTGCGATTCATTGAACACACCAGGGATCAAAATAATTTCGCCTGGGATCAGTTCGTTTCCTGCGCGTGCCGAAAGAATTGGATTGATGGCCAACAACACTTTTGGATCATGCCCAAATGCTGTGGCGACTGCACCAATCGTATCGCCCGGTTGAACTGTGTATTCGGTAACAGATGTCGCCGGAATAGCGTTCTCATTAACTGTCCCAACGCTTGATGACGTAGTGGTGGTTACCGTTGCTGGCGCTGAAATCCGCAAACCAACGTTACTCCCCATTTCAGCAACAATGCCATCGGTGACTGTGCTTAGCGTAGTGCCGCCATTCTGCGTTGACACTTTGGTCGTCGTCGCAGTTGAAGTCACAATGACAAGTTGACCTGGGGTTAGCGTAAATTGGCCATACTCAATGAAGCCATCTTCACGATACAGTTCATAGGTATAGCTACCCACCGGGACAGCCAAGGTAATTGGGCCACCCATTGTAGGCATTTGTGGCCATACTGTCCCTTGTTCTTGGACCACCGAAGAACGGCGCAAAATATAGTAGTAATCGAGTCCAATGTCTGCAAACGTCACGCTTGCAAGATCTGGCAATACAGGGGCGCCGATTTGTGCTCGCGCGGGAGAAATAATAATCGCGAATGCACTCAACGTAGCTATAACAACAGAGAGAGCCAAGCTCTTTGCTTTTAAATTAATCAACATCTTCCTTGTTTGAACAAATAATTTTGGTCCGGTACGAACACGACTAATGGACTAATTGTTCAGTTCCCTTTTCAGATGTATCTATTGTATTACATGTCGGGCAAATACCAAACAAATTTATAACTAACACAAAATATTAGCGAAACTTAACTCCGTATTTGTCAACTCCTCAAACCCGCGTATCACGACTTCAATTGCAGAAAGTATATTCAACAGAATTCTGCAAAGCCCCCTTCAACAAACATTTTCTATAAAAGATTAATGATCAGTGTTACATCATATGTAATACACTGAATTTACACATGGTATGAAATTTGCAACAAACTATTTATAAACCGTTTCATATTAATAATTAATTGGCGAACTTTTTCCATCTCAACACACCCTAAATGATCTGAAGCCTACGCTTGGCATACGATAGTTATAGACAGGTTGAGAAAATGCACTTCACTAAAGTAGGTAAGAAAATGAAACGCTTCAAAATTGTATTTACAGGTATATTTGCACTTCTAATTGCACTAACTTCAGCTGCATCAGCTTTCGCTGCTACCCCAAAAGGGACAATTACATTCGTCAACACTGACCATAACTACAGCTATCGGTTGTATTCACGCAATGACGTTGTTGTTGCAGAAGGTCAGGTCACAAACGTTCCAGTGTTTGGTCAATATGACATTGGTATTTATCGTTATGAAATCGCTCACGGCGATGGTCGCATTGAACGCGGTCAGGTCACGCTTGCCAGCGGTCAACTGTTGCTGATTACAGCCAACAGTTCTACGACTTCAATTTCTAGCAGCCCTGGTAACACGACCATGAACATCAACACTGGCGGTTCTTCAGTGTCGTATGACCAAGGTGACTCTTCAACAATTTCTAATCCGCAAGTAGTAGCACGGCAAATTGGCAGCGGCGACATTGATGTCGTCGGTGAAGTCACGAGTGCAGAGGCTAGTGAAGCCGGCATCGATGCAATTCTGCACGACCGCATTATTCCAGTCACCGGTTTTGCTCATGAAGATCACAATGGTGCCCCAAGCCTTCAATTCAATCACGTCACGAACGACGCTGGCAGCTTAGCTCGCGATTACATCAGCGAAACCATCAACATTGAACTCGCCATTGGCAACGTGATGTGTGTCTCCGCTGCACCAGCACGCGACTTTGAAGCCTGCGCATTGTTCGGTGACCGCAACGTCGTCGGTGTCATCGATGAAAATGGCGATGTCATCTTCGCTGGGATTGAACAAATCAAAGTCACCGGCAACGTCAACTATGGCGATAAACTCGTAGCCTCAGACACACCAGGGTTTGCAGTTGTAGATAACAACGCGCCACATGGATCAGTGATTGCAACAGCAATGGGCAGCTTTTCAGGTGAATTCGGGTTGGTAACCGCTTCAATCGGCAAATAAACCCGCTTCATAAAACAATGTCAAAGGCGATTGAAATTTCTCAATCGCCTTTTTTGATTCTTTGTCCTCGTAAATTCTCCGATTATTTGTAGGGCATCTCCAAACAAGTTGCCCAAACGGATGCATACATCACCCTCTTATAATTTTTGTGTAAAAACCTATCAATAAAATCAAATGACCTCAACGCATTTTCGCGCGGTTGTGTATTCAACAACGCAGTCAGCTTCGCAAAATCCCCTCGTTGCCCAAATCGCAACGCTGGGTATTCAGGCCCCAACTGCCAAGATCACAGCGGCGCGTCTTTATTTTTTAGCTGGCAACTTTGACCAAGCCACATTGGATGCCCTTGCCAGCAATCTACTAAGCGACCCCATTACTGAAGCCTGTAGTTGGCAACCTTATAACAGTCTCAATGACCGTTCCGATGGTATGGATGCCATCGAAGTCGTCTTGCGGGCTGGCGTCACAGACACGGCAGCCATCGAGTTGAAGCGCGCTGCTACTCAACTTGGTATCACCATTGATGAAGCCTTGACCGGTACACGGTATGAGTTTGAAGGCTACACAGCCGCTCAAATTGAAACAATTGCAGAAAAACTGCTTTGCAACAGCGTGATCCAGACATGGCAACATGGCGCAGCAACCCCAACGCTTACCGCGCCATCAGATGGGAACTTATATGTAGAAGACGTGCCCATTCGTGAACAATCTGATACAGCCTTGGAAGCAATTAGCGCTGAGCGCCGCTTGTCACTCGACTTGCGGGAGATGCAGGCCATTCAAGCCTATTACACTGAAATTGAACGTGACCCCACCGATGCAGAGCTTGAAACGCTAGCCCAAACATGGAGCGAACACTGCGTTCATAAGACCTTCCGCGCTGAAATTGCGACTGAAGAAGGCAGTGTCGATGGCATATTGAAAGCCTATCTCCGCGCCGCGACGGATGAGATCAATGCCCCGTGGGTCCGGTCTGCCTTTGTGGATAACGCCGGGATTCTCGACTTTACCGAAGACTACGAAGTCTCCTTCAAAGCCGAAACCCATAATCACCCGTCTGCCATTGAACCGTTTGGCGGTGCAAACACTGGCGTTGGCGGCGTGATCCGTGACATTCTCGGTGTCAGCCACATTCCAATTGCAGTCACTGACGCACTCTGCTTTGGCCCCCAAGAAATTGCTCTTGAAGACTTACCCGCAGGGGTCTTGCATCCAGCCCAAATTGCCGAAGGCGTCGTGGCTGGCATTGAAGATTACGGCAACAAGATGGGCCTCCCAACCGTCAGCGGCGCAATTGTGTATGACGCTGGCTACGTGGCAAACCCACTGGTGTACTGTGGCTGTGTCGGGATGGCGAAGAAAGGCACCCACGTGACTGAGCCACAAATCAACGACCGCATCATTTCGATTGGCGGTCGCACCGGACGCGATGGTCTGCGCGGCGCAACATTCTCATCCATGGCAATGGATGCAGAAACCGGCGAGGTCGCTGGCGCATCCGTGCAAATTGGTGATCCGATTACGGAAAAAGGCACGCTCGAAGTCATTCGCAATGCGGCGGGGCTATACACTGCCATCACTGACTGTGGTGCAGGTGGCTACTCTTCAGCCGTTGGTGAAATGGCCGAAGAGCTCGGTGCGGATGTCAATCTCTCTACGATCAAAACGAAATACAAGGGCCTAGCCCCTTGGGAATTGTGGTTGTCAGAAGCGCAAGAGCGCATGGTGCTGGCCGTGCCGCCAGAAAACGTTGCAAAGCTACAAACCATTTGTGACGCGTACGATATTGAGCTAACCGACCTCGGTTACTTCACTGGTGACCAACAGTTACACGTCCATTACGATGGGCAAACCGTGGTCTCGCTGTCAACCGCATTTATGCATGACGGCATCCCACGTCGCGAGATGCAAGCGCATCTTCCTGCAAAAGTACAAGATCCCAGCGGCACAGCGCCTACGCTGTCTGCTGCTGATGCAAAAGCGGCGTTACTAGCTTTATTGGCCCACCCAAATATTGCGACAAAGGAAGACACTATCCGGTTGTATGACCATGAGGTCAAAGGTGCAACCGTCATCAAGCCGATGACCGGCGTTTACAACGATGGCCCGTCAGATGGCGCAGTCCTAGCGCCGCTTGCACCGGAAGACTGGCGCGGATTGGCACTCGGTGCGGCGCTCAATCCAGAATTGGGCAAGGTCGATGCGTACGCCATGACTGTCAGCGCGATTGATGAAGCCGTGCGCAACATTGTGGCCGTGGGCGCTGACCCTAGCCGCATCGCGATTTTGGATAACTTCTGTTGGGGTGATCCCCGCAAGCCAGACCGCTTAGGCGCACTTGTCCGTTCAGGGCAAGCTTGCTACGACGCTGCGGTTTACTACGGTACCCCGTTTGTTTCTGGCAAAGACTCGCTCAACAACGAATGGCGCGACACAGACGGTGTGGCTCACTCTATTCCTGACACGCTGCTAATTTCATCATTAGGTTTTGTGCCAGATGTACGCAACTGCATCACGATGGATGCTAAAAGCGCTGGCAACATTGTCTACTTGCTAGGCGAAACTAAACGCGAACTGGCGGGCAGCCACCTTGGCTTGGTCAGCGACATTGATCTTTCCAATGAAGCGCCACCGCAATTGCCGAAAGGCGCACCAGAACGTTACCAACAACTCCATGCGGCCATTCAGGCTGGCTTAGTGCGCGCTGCACACGACTGTAGCGAAGGCGGGTTAGCCGTCGCTGCGGCTGAAATGTGTATCGCCGGACGACTAGGCATGACGCTGGAACTCAGCGCCGTGGCGGACAACAGCGTGGTGGCATTGTTTAGCGAAAGCAATGGGCGGTTATTACTTGAAGTGACCCCGGAAAACGCAGCGGCACTTGAAGCCGCACTCGCAGATCAGCCACTGTTGCGCTTAGGGACTGTGACGGAAACACCAGACTTGGTATTACAAGACCTGTTCACAACCACAGTTGATGCACTTGTTACTGCGTGGAAACGCTTGGAGGCCTAAGCCGATGATCAAAGCACTGATTTTGCACGCCAACGGCACCAATCGCGACCATGATGTTGCCAAAGCGCTGACGCTTGCTGGCGCTGCGCCAGAAATTGTGCATCTAAATGCGCTCCGTGAGCGCAAAAATGCATTCGCAGACTACCAAATGCTAGTGGTTCCAGGCGGCTTTTCCTATGGTGACTCGCTTGGCGCCGGAAATTTGATCGCGCTGGATTTACGCACCTACTTCGCGGAAGAAGTCCGCAGCTTTGTGGACAGTGGCAAGCCAGTCATTGGCATTTGCAATGGCTTTCAAGCCTTGGTCAAAGCCGGTGTGTTGCCAGACACCACGCTGGATGTCAATCAGAAGGCAACGCTGACCTTCAATGAACGACAGCATTTTGAATGTCGCTGGGTCACCTTGAAAGCGCAATCTTCAAACTGTGCATGGATCAAAGCGGGAGATGAATTGATTGCCTGCCCGGTTGCACATGGGGAAGGCCGCTTTCAACTTGCGAACGCCGCTGAGTTGGATCAATTGTACGCAGATGAGCAAGTCGCATTGACTTACACCCATCCAGATGGCGCAACAGCCAACGGTGAATATCCGCTCAATCCAAATGGATCAATTGGGGACATCGCTGGGGTTTGTAACAAGGCTGGCAATGTACTGGGGCTAATGCCACATCCTGAAAATCACATTCTGCCTTACCAGCATCCACGTTGGACGCGCGGTGAATCCGGCCAGAGTGGACTAACGTTGTTCGAAAACGGTGTGAAATACGCCGAGCAGTTTTTATAGACGATCCACTAATGACACGAATAGACACAAATGCCAATGCAGATTTACCAGCACGTATTTGATCTATTCCACTGTGTTAGTGGCCCAAATTAGTGCACATTCGTGCAATTCGTGGATTCTCACAAAATGACAAAAATCGACCTAAAAAACACTCTGAGAGAAACCAATCTCCCGATTGGTGAAAAAAGCACCGGCAAGGTGCGTGACTGGTACAACTTGGGCGATGGTCGCCGTTTGCTCGTGACCACCGACCGCCTGTCTGCGTTTGATCGTATTTTGGCCGAAGTACCTTACAAAGGACAAGTCTTGAACCAACTCGCTGCTTGGTGGTTTGAACAAACCAAAGACATTGTAGACAACCACGTCTTGAGCTTGCCAGATCCAAACGTGTTGATTGCGCAAGAAGTTGAACCATTCCCAGTGGAAGTCATTGTGCGTGGTTACATCTCTGGTGTTACCAAAACCGCACTTTGGTATCGCTACTCACAAGGCGACCGTGTCATTTACGGTCACGAAATGCCAGAAGGCTTGACCAAGAACCAAGCATTGCCAGAACCCATCATCACCCCAACCACCAAAGGTGGCCCAACCGGGCACGATGAACGCTTGACCTGCGCCGAAGTGACTGAGCAAGGTTACCTTGACGAAGAAACTTGGGACACCGTCCAAAAAGCTGCTTTGGCTATTTTCAAGCGCGGTCAAGAAGTTGCTGCGAAAGCTGGTCTGATCTTGGTTGATACCAAGTATGAATTCGGTCGCGCTCCTGACGGTCGCATCATGTTGATTGATGAAGTCCACACCGCTGACTCATCCCGTTTCTGGAAGGGTGACACCTACCAAGAACGCATCGCTAACGGCGAAGAACCAGAAAACTTCGACAAAGAATTCATCCGCCTTGAGTTTGCCAAGCTTGGTTACCGTGGCGACGGTGAAGTGCCAGCAGTCGACGACTCACTCTGGATCCGCGCGAGCGAACGCTACATCACCTTGTATGAAATGCTAACCGGCGAAACCTTCGAGCACGGTGAATATCCTGCTGAAGAACGCATTGTTGAAAATCTAAAAGCCGCTGGGGTTTTATAACTTAACCACGAAGTCACACGAAGCGGCACGAAGAATTAGTTTTCAACGCCTTGCATCGCTGTCAATCAATGATGCAGGCAAGATACTGGTTATAAAAGATACTTCTTAGTGTCTCTTCGTGCCCTTTGTGGTTCCATTTCCGGAGAAACAAAACATGTCTAAACCATTAGTCGTTATCTTAATGGGGTCAGCGTCTGACCTTGACCACTGCGGCAAGATTGCCGCAGCTTGTGAAAAACTGGGCATCGAAAGCGTGCAACGCATCGGGTCTGCCCACAAAGTCCCAATGTATGCTGCTGAAATGCTAGCCGCCTACGAAGCCATGGATCGTCCAGTGATTTACATCACAGTGGCCGGTCGTAGTAACGCGCTCAGCGGCTTCACGGACGGCGCAGTGCAATCGCCTGTGATTGCGTGCCCACCGTACAGCAGCAGTTTTGCTGGCAATGACATTTACTCCTCATTGCGAATGCCATCAGGCGTTGCGCCAGCGGTTATCTTGGAGCCGGGCAACGCCGCACTCTGCGCCGCAAAGATCTTTGGGCTGTCTAACCCAGAAATCCGTGCGAACGTGGCAGCGCTTCAGAAAGAAAATCAAGACAAGCTGTACAAAGCTGACGCAGACTTACAAGGCTAAATCCAACACAAACTTGGGAGCCAAACTGACCTAACACCTCAGTCTGGCTCCCAAAATTTCTTAACAACGCAATGACTTTGGAACTGGACAAATCACTCCCTTTTTCTGATAACCCAAAAGAAGAGTGCGGCATTATGGGTGTTTACGGCCCAGGGAAAGATGTCGCGCAGATGTGCCTCTTTGGACTATTGAGCTTGCAACACCGTGGACAAGAAGCCGCTGGGATTTCTGTTTCTGACACAAAACAGATCAATTATGAAAAAGGAATGGGGCTACTAAACTCGGTCTTTACGAATGAACGCCTACAAACGCTCAAAGGCATCAATGCATTGGGCCACACGCGTTATTCCACAACGGGGTCCTCTAGCACACGCAATATTCAGCCCTATGTGATTGAAACCGCCCACGGCCCACTGGCGTTGGCGCACAATGGCAACATCACTAATGCCGCACAATTGCGGGAAGAATTGCTCGCCAAAGGTGTGGGGCTGACCTCGTTTTCTGACAGTGAAGTTCTGCTGATGATGATTGCTGGCGCTAAAGGAAACACTTGGGCCGAGCGCATCAAGAATACGATGCCGAAATGGGAAGGCGCATTCTCGCTAGTGTTCCAGTCGCGGACTGGTCTTTATGCCGTGCGTGATCCATGGGGCTTCCGACCGTTGTGCATTGGCTATTTCCCAGACTGGGGCTATGCAGTTGCGTCTGAAACTTGCGCATTGAACACCCTTGGCTGCATCAACATTCGCGAAGTGATGCCAGGTGAAATTGTTGTGATGAACTACGACGGCATGAACAGCGCGCCGGGCATGAAGCCGAAGAAAAAGACTGCGTTTTGCACCTTTGAACACGTGTATTTCTCCCGCGCCGATAGTGAGTGGGATGGACGCAGCATCAATAGTGTGCGCGAACGCATGGGGGCTGAACTGGCCCGCGAAGCGCCAGTGGAAGCGGATGTAGTGATGGCGGTGCCATCGTCTGCTATTCCGGCAGCTATTGGCTATGCCAAAGAAAGCCGCATTGTCTACACTTCAGGGCTGACCAAAAACGATTATGTTGGCCGCACGTTCATCCAACCGACCGATGAATTGCGTCAGCTTGGGATTCGACTGAAGTTCAATGCGTTACCGTACAACCTTGAAGGCGAACGCGTAATTTTGGTCGATGACAGCATCGTGCGCGGCAATACCTCTCGCGCGCTGGTCAAACTAATTCGCGATTCGGGAGCCAAGGAAGTGCATGTGCGGGTGAGTTCGCCGCCCATCGTGTCTCCGTGCTTTATGGGGGTCGATATGGGCTCTTATGATGAGTTGATTGCCCATCGCTATTCAACCGAAGAAATTCGGGAGTTTATTGGCGCCGACTCACTGCACTACCTCACCATCGACGGCATGATGAAAGCCATCAATTCCAAAACCACGTATTGCAATGCTTGCTTTACTGGGGAATACCCGATTGATGTGAAAACGCTGAGCCGTTCAAAGCTCAAATTCGAAGGCTAAGAAAGACTCAACGCGGAGACGCAGAGTGCGCGGAGTTTATAAAAATTTCTCAGCGTCCTCTGCGTCTCCGCGTTTAAATTTATTTGAAAGATTATGAATGTCTTATTGATTGGCAGCGGTGGCCGAGAACACGCCATTGCTTGGAAACTTGCGCAATCCCCCAAACTTGACCAACTGTATATTGCCCCTGGCAACGCCGGAACAGCGGCTGTTGGGAAAAACGTCAGCGTAAATGTCAATGACCATGCCGCTGTGATTGACTTCGCCAAGTCAAATACTATTGGCTTAGTCTGTATTGGCCCTGAAGCGCCTCTTGCGGCTGGGCTAGGCGATGCGCTGACCAAGGTTGGCATTCCCGTCTTTGGCCCCAGCCAAGCCGCCGCGCAAATTGAAGCCAGTAAAGCCTTTTCAAAAGACTTTATGGCCCGCCACAATTTACCAACCGCCCGCTACAAAGTCTTCACTGACTTTGATGCTGCTCTTTCGCATACGCAAGCCATTGACTATCCAATTGTGATCAAAGCGTCGGGGTTGGCCGCTGGCAAAGGTGTCATTTTGCCTGAATCAGCTGCAGAAACCGAGCAAACGCTGCGTGACATCATGTTAGATGGACGCTTTGGTGGCGCTGGTGCTGAAGTGGTGATTGAAGAGCGCATGTCGGGGCCAGAAGTGTCACTGTTGGCCTTTTCTGATGGCACAACCGTCAAGCCCATGCCCCCAGCCCAAGATCACAAACGCTTGTTAGAAGGCGATGCGGGACCGAACACCGGCGGGATGGGCACCTATGCCCCAACCCCAATTGCCGATCAGGTCTTGATTGAGGCGGTAATGACCAACATTATGCAACCCGCAATCGATGGTTTGCGCAGTGAAGGCACACCGTTTGTTGGCGTGTTGTACGCAGGGCTAATGTTGACCGAAAGCGGTCCCAGCTTGCTAGAGTTCAACTGTCGCTTTGGGGACCCTGAAACGCAGGTGATCTTGCCGCTATTGCAAACGGATCTCCTCGAAATCACCTATGCCTGCGCCACTGGCACCTTAGCCGACATTGACATTCAATGGTCAGACGATGCTGCAGCGTGTGTGGTCTTAGCGTCAGGCGGCTACCCCGGTAGCTATCCCAAAGGCAAACCGATTGCTGGCCTTGCCGACGCCGAGTCAGACAATAGCACCGTCTTTCACGCTGGCACCGCGCTGGACACTGACACCGTGGTGACATCTGGCGGGCGCGTACTTGGCGTCACAGGCTGGGGTGCAGATTTCAAAACCGCATTAGACAACGCTTACGCCGCCGTAGACACGCTCAGCTTTGAAGGCGCACAATTCCGACGCGATATTGGCTATCAGGCGCTAGCATTGACGACCTCAAAAGGTGCGTACGCCGAAAGCGGGGTCAACATTGAAGCGGGCAACGAAGCCGTGCGGCTGATTTCAGATGCAGTCGCCTCCACTCAAGGGCCTGAAGTGTTGGCTGGCGTTGGCGCATTCGGCGGCTTGTTCGATATTTCCGCCCTGCAACGCGTGGAAAAACCCGCGCTAGTGGCCTCAACTGATGGCGTAGGCACCAAGGTCAAGCTGGCAACCCAACTGGGCCGCTATCGCGGCATTGGGCATGACATTGTCAACCATTGCGTGGATGACATTTTGGTCCAAGGCGCGCGACCGCTATTCTTCTTAGACTACATCGCCGCGGCGCAACTGGAACCAGCAATGGTGGCTGAAGTCGTGATTGGGATGACCGAAGCGTGTAAAGCTTGTGGTGCAGCGCTACTTGGTGGTGAAACTGCTGAAATGCCCGGTGTCTATCACGATGGGGCGTTTGATGTGGCAGGCACAATTGTCGGCACCGTCGCGCAAGGCGATATTTTGCCGCGCACAGCGGACATCCAAGTCGGCGATATGCTGATTGGCTTTGCCAGCAGCGGGCCGCACACCAACGGTTACTCGCTCATCCGCAAGCTGGTAGCAGACCAAGATCTTGACCAAGTGCTGAGCGATGGACAGACCCTCGCCGATGCTTTACTCGCCCCGCACCGCAACTACGTCCCGTTGATTCAGCCGTTGATTGACACGGGTGCGATCAAAGCACTGGCGCATATCACTGGCGGCGGGATTATTGAAAACCTCCCGCGCGCCTTACCAGATGGCATGGGTGCAGACATTTACCTTGGGGCATGGCAAACGCCGCCAGTCTTTGAATTGCTGCAAACACTGGGCAATATTGATCAAACTGAAATGTACCGCGTGTTCAATATGGGCATCGGCATGGTCGCCGTTATCGATGAAAGCGATATGGGCACGATCATTGCCAATGCTAGCGAACCAGTTACGGTGATTGGCACGCTGACAGGCACGGGTGAAGTGCAACTTTTAGACTGAAACATTAGCCGCAGACGAGCACGGATTTACACGGATATCGGGTAAGGGCTATTGCAATATGGTGTACTTATTCTTTGAGCTTTGGGACGCGAATTTCGCGAATAAAGCGAATTTACGCGAATTCTTTATTCGTGCATATTCGTGTCATTTGTGGACTCAAATTCCGCTCTCTGCGTCTCCGCGTTGAATCATCCCCTTATGAAACTCGTTGTTCTGATCTCTGGCTCTGGTAGTAATTTACAAGCAATTTTGGATGCCTGCGCCAATGGCACGCTGGCTGCGGAAGTGGTTGGCGTTGTGTCGAACAGATCTGAGGCTTACGGCCTGACGCGCGCGAAATCTGCGCGCGTGGCGACGACTGTATTAGAACGTCAAAAAAGCCAGTCCCGCGCTAACTATGACACACAGTTGGCGCAAGTCGTTGCGGATTATGCGCCTGACCTGATTGTCTTAGCCGGCTGGATGCGCTTACTGACAATGGCCTTCTTAGAACGCTTCCCGATGCAGGTCATCAACCTGCATCCGGCGCTACCGGGGCAATATCCCGGCACCCACGCGATTGAACGCGCGTACAACGACTATGTAGCTGGAAAAATTACCGAGTCCGGCGTAATGGTGCATTTCGTCCCAGACGAAGGCGTAGATGACGGGCCTGTGATTGCGACAGCGACGGTGGCGTTTTTAGAAGGAGAGACGCTGGATGGGTTTGAGGCAAGGATGCATGCAGCAGAGCATGCGTTGTTGGTGGAGGCCATCCAGCGTTTGTCCAAGCCAGCATAATTCTAAAAGCCATCAAAAATCAGGTAGGCTTTCCAGGCTTTGGATCTTTAGGATTTTGCCCACCGATAATGACTGGCGGGGGCGGGTCCAGCGGTCCATATTTTTTCTCAAGGGCCGTAACCAAAGCCACAAACTCTGGGCTTGCACTGCTACCAAGCTTTTCCTTTAGGCTTCGCATTTGGCGTGCAAACTCCTTATTTAGTGTCTTAATGCTTTCAGCCATAGGTGGTTTACCAATCACATTTACTTGAAACCACTTCAGCAACTGCTTCAATATCCGCACAATTTCGTTGGTGTACGCTTGGCTAGACTCGTTTGCAATAAATTGCTTTTGTTTTTTCTTGTCGGCCAAAGTTTGTTTTTGCCACCGCTCAATTTGGGCTTTATCAATGTCAAGTTTGGCATCTAGATCACTTTTGATAGCCCCAACACCTACCCAGATTAGTTCAGTTCCAAAACTCTGAAAATCACCGAAGATATCAGCCCGTTGAAAAAACTGCTGCGCCATTTTGTCGCGAATTTCATTGTTGCCATCCAATTGTAGAATTTCGTCCAATGTGTAATGACGTAAATGCCGACTGAAATATATTTTCAATCGGTTCTTTACCATCATCTCCCACTGTGCATCTAGATTATTTTGATGCGTATTATCGGAATTACGTTCAAGAACTTGATCCTTATTGTAAGAATATTGTCTGATATTTGGCCGCTGATAGACTAAACTAAATATTGCTGGATCTGCAAATGGAAACGGTATTCTGTCAAAGTCTTGCTTTTGGGCTTCAGGCTCTCGACTCAAGCGGTAGCGCACAATCACATCAATCACCTTAATTGGCAACCCATCACGAGTCATAAATGGCAGTTCCTTTATGTGCAATTCTTTTTCACGTAAATCAATAACCGCTTTCAAATATTGAAACCCTGCAAGTTTGACTGTCTCAAAGCGTCGCTTTATTGCATCACCATTTCTTGCGATTGGTAATACATCTGCCCATTTATTTGCATCTACAAATTCGACAATTGCAGCACTACCAAGATGCGCATCTAATTTACCTGGGCCGCCGATCCGGTATAGCATCTTCGTCTTATCCTCTTTCCGAACTCCGCCTCCAGTAGCAACTATTTTTTGCTGTCTAATGCCAAATATTGCAGTGCATAAATGCCAAAAAACACTCGTAACGTTTTTTGCCTCAAACAGATTATCTACGAACATTGCACCTAAGAAGATGGCAGTGGCTATTCCACTCCAAAGAAAAAACAGATGCTTCAATACATGAAGAGAAAAAAATTGTGCCACCATCGTAATGAACAAATTAGATGCAGGCCACACAACATAGACAGCAAAGTCCGTAAAGATGAGTTCCACAGATTGTGGTAATGGATCTAATGTCTGAAAGAATAGTGCGCCACCGTATATCATTACCCCGATTAATACTGATAAAAACGTAAAAATGGATACTACAAAATTCTCATTTGATCGCCAGACACGTACTCCGTATACCAGATACATTAATACCCAAAGTACCCCAATAAACGCAATATAAAGTCCAACCGCCAGCAAAACTGAAGGATTAAATAGACGCCAACAGAGCCACGCCATAAACTCCATTGCTGCAATAAATTGCCCTAAACTCTCCACTTGCATTTCCAAGAGCCAATTTGGCGTAACTGGATCTTCAACTGCAATGACCACCACCCAATATAGCCATGTAATCATTAGAAAAATGCCTAATCTAACCCTCTGATAGAGTTGATATGGCGCAAATAACACTGCCAAAAATGCAAGAGGATGTGTGTTTATCTTTTTCATAATTCCCTATTACATCCTGCGTTTAAAAATCCAATCACCATGATCAGTATGATCATCAATCCAAGACTGGAGATGACTAAATACGTCTTGATAGTGCGACAACTGAACTCCTATCGTGTGCAAATTCAGAAATTCACGTATCGTATTTAGAATGCCTAAGCTGATTTGCTTATGACTACCAAATGGGTCAATGTTATTCAGTGCGGCTTCTGCAAATGCAGCTTGGGCAATATTGCGGCCACTATTTCGAGCTTGGGTAATATCCCAATCTGCACTTCGCGTTTGTTCACTAAGCTCCTCCTCCCAACGACGACGCCATTCAGATCCATGCTCTTCTGCCAAACGCTCGGTCAAATATAACCGTTGAATGTTGACGCTCTTGATCTCAATTCCTCGTCGTTCAAGAATCTGACTTGGTGCCATCATGAAGGGATTGATTTGATTTTTATAATGAGAGTCGGTTGTTAATCGTCGATACGTTTTCTCTTCAATTTCTCCTAACAATCCTTTTGCCCCAACCATAGCGGACCCTTTCGGAAACAACATGTTCAGGTTGTAATCCAGCATTACACTACGCCAAACATCAACTGCAATCTTGATAGGTAAATCAGACCAATACGCTGTTTCCGCTTGCTGAGCTACGGCTTCACCGCGATACACAGCATCAAATGCTTTGTCCAAGGGCCCCGCAAAAGGGGCTCCGTATGGATGAGTGATGTGTGATGCACTTTCAGAGCCATTTCGACGTCGACTAAGCCTGAATGACACATTCAGTTCTGCCATTACTTCAATTCCGTCGCTAGTTCGCGCGTAAACGTCATTGATCAAAAATAAATGTGGTCGTAAATCAAGATACTCGCGAAGGCGCTGTTTCTCTTTTAGAAAGACCACACCTGAGTTTCGAGACTCAACAAATTTAGTTGGCGTTTGCACCACAATTGCATTTCCAGGGTACACCAACACAACACCTGGCCCTGATTTATGTCGTTCACCACGCCTTTCAATTAATTCGCCATCCTTAACAACTAAGATTGGCTGCTGATTCCATGGATCTAAATAACTCAGGAATCGCCACAATGCTTGGCTCCTGCCTGAATTACTCGATACAGGTAGGATGAATTGGCTCGTAATGACCAACATCACAATAAAGCTGATACAAAACACGAAAATATCAATAAAAACCAAGCGCGGTGAATACCCTGTAAAACGCCATATTGCCAAAACAATCAACATAACCACGCTGCCAATTCCTAGTTTTTTGCTATATGTTTTGAGTTGCTTTTTGTTCCTTTGCCTCATAATTCCTCTAACGCAATCATCAGCCGAGTTGATTGCGTTAATAGAATAATGCTTACACAAGCCTACAACCGGTATATTTGTCACGTAATCGCACCATATGTGCGATTTTGTGCGCGTTTGAGGAATCTAAAACGCCACGGCAAGCCGTGGCGCAACACACATTCCTAGATTATTTACCCAATCGGTAACGCAATGGTAAAGACTGTCTCTTCACCTGGCACACCACTGCTATCTACCCAGACGCGCCCGCCGTGGGCGTGGACGACAGATCGCACAATGGAAAGTCCCATGCCGTAGCCATGTTGTTTCCGGTTGCGATTCGGGTCAGCGCGATAAAAGCGTTCAAAAATAAACGGCTGATGCTCTGGCAGGACACCATCGCCACGGTCTTTGACGGCAAAGCAGAGTTCGGACTCCGTGGCAGTGACAGCAATACAGAGTCGTCCGTCGGGCGGTGAATAATGCAGGGCGTTGTCGAGCAGATTGAAAAGCGCCTGCCCAAATTTGACGGGATCAACTTTGATGAAAGTGTCTTGGTCAATGTGGGTGTACTTGTCATGCACACGTATCGAGTGCAAGTCTGCATTCGGCCTGATGCGATCCACCGCTTGGCGCACAAGTGACCGTACGCTGACAACAGCGTAATTTAACGGAATTTCGCCCGAATCTAACGCAGCCACTTCATTGAGAGACTCTACAAGCGTGGTGAGATATTGAATCTCAGTGTGCATAATCTCAAACACTTTCTCAGCTGTGCGCCGGTCTGCAATGGCACCGTTGCGGAGGCCTTCTAAATAACCATTGACCACAGTTAGCGGTGTGCGCAAGTCGTGCGAGATATTGGTGACTAAGTTGCGGCGCATCTTTTCTAGCTTACCAATCTCCGCGCCCATGTGAGTCAGTGCCACGACCAAAGAATCAATTTCAGGGTCGCTAGACCGATCCACCGCAATGTCGTAATGGCCTTTGGGTATATTCGCTGCCGCTTGACTCAGCTGGTTGAGTGGCTTACTAATGGTATTGGACAGCCAATAGCTCAGCAGCACCGCCAGCCCGAGGACGCTCAGCCCTACCCACAGTGCAACGCGATACAGCTGTTGCAGAAATAGCTGATCACGCTGTTTGATGAGGGGACTGCTGCGAAAAAAAGCTGTTCCGACAACCGCGCTGCTTGCTGGGTCTTTGATCTCAACCGCCAAATCCGCACGTTCAACATCTAAGTTGAAGGCAATGTCACTAATCTCTAAAGAGGTTGCCGCCACTAGGTTGTCATCCACATCCACTAGCCCAACTTCCATATTGAGTGTGGTGCTGATGTGCTCTAGAACCGGGCCAATGCCATCCCAAGAGCCAACAGTCTGATAGTGCGCAGACAGTTCCTGCGGCACGTGCTGCAAATGCGCCCCTATGTGCGCCCCCCGAAAGTCATCGAAGGTTGCACCAATATTAGTTTGAATCGCGATCAGTAACGCGACAACCGTGGTGACAACAATAGCAATGAAACTGACAAAGAGACGATTTCTCATGACGTTTCTTCTTGATAGACATAGCCAACCCCACGCACAGTTTTGATGAGTTGCTCACCTGTTGCACCCAGTTTTTTTCGCAGGTTACTGACGTGAACCGTCACTGTCTCCACCCCACTTTCGTCTTCAATTTCCCAGACTTGTTGTAACAGATGCAGTCGGCTGTAGACCCAGCCAGGATGTCGCATTAGCTCTTCAAGAATGCGGAACTCTAAAACGGTGGTATTGACTTCAATGCCATCTAGCGTGATGGTGAACTTTTTCGGATCAAGTAAAAGGCGGGGGCCGCCTAACAGTTTAGTTGGAGCAACTGGTGGCTGGAAATCATAACTACGCCGCAGCAACGCCTTGATGCGTGCTATCAATTCAACGGGGCTGTAAGGTTTGGTGATGTAATCATCTGCACCAGACCCAAGCCCAATGGCTTTTTGAACATCCATGGTTTGGGCTGTCAGCAGAATAATGGGGATAAACGAAGTTTTGCGAATGCGCTTGCAAAGCTCAATGCCATCAAAGCCGGGAAGCATGACATCAATAATCGCCAAGGCCGGCGCATTCGCATGAAATGCAGCTTCTGCTGCGGGACCATCCTCGGCCCAAACCAATGTATAACCTTCGACCTCCAAGTAGAGCTTCAGCATTTGCGCTGCAGCAGGCTCATCTTCTACTAGCAGGATTGTGGTTGACATAGTTTGGACCAAAGACTCATTGGCTTATTGTTCGCGATTCTGATCAAGGATCCAAGCTGCCAGCATCTCTATTTCAGAGGCTGACATCTTTTCGGAAAAGTTTTGCGGCATGATGTTCGCAACATAACCGTCCAGCACATAGGCATTGGGATCCACAATACTGGTTTTGATATACGCCAGTGCGTTTTCACCCGCAACGCGGTCTGCTGCTACGGCGTCCAAGCCCCCCATATAGGGACCCGGTTGCCCTTTGTTGCCAGCACTTTGCACTTCAGAAAGATCGTGGCAAGCAGAACACCCCATTGCAGTCCATAGCTCGGCCGGTGGCCGCGCATTCGGATCTAGGGCAATTGCAGCTTGGCGGGCAACATCGGCGCTAATGACTTGGTACGTAAACCAGCTTGCGAGCAGCATCAGCACAAAGGTGAGGGCGCACGCAATTAGCACGACAGTCATCCCATTATCTTTCGGAATTGATCTGTTCATTAGTATACCTAAGCGCGGTTAGTATTCGTCACCTACCGTGATCGTGATCTCATCACGATATTGGTCGCCTTCCAATGCCAAGTGTGCGCCATTTGCCATTTGCAGTCGCAACGTGTGCTCACCTTCAGGCAACGTAATTTCAGCGCTGGTTTGGCCGCCACCAAAGTGCAAGTGTTGCTCATCACTAGGCACAACACTGCCCGGTTCAATAAAGTCGGTATTGATGAGAATATGCATATGCCCACCAGTACCGCGCAATACAGCACCGGCACCTTCAACAAAGAGACCAGCCGCTGTCATGTTGACAGTAAAGGTTTCAGACACTTCACTGCCATCAAGTGGGGCTACGAATGACACGGATTGTGCAGCGGCATCTTCTGCGACATTGATCACGATCTCATCACGATATTGATCGCCTTCCAGCGCAATGTGCGCTCCGTTGGCAAATTGCAAGCGCAAGGTATGCTCGCCTGGCTCAAGCGTCAGTTCTGTGTCTAGTTGGGCTTTCCCATAGTGCAAGTGCTGTTCATCGCTTGGAATAACATCACCAGCCGGGATAAAGTCAGTATTCACAAGGATATGCATATGACCGCCTAACTCTGTAATTTCGCCCGCAGGCTCTACAATTAGTCCAGCAGCAGCCATGTTGATATTAAAGGTTGGCGGCACAGTTGCACCTGTAAGCGGACTTGCAAAGCGGACTGACTGGGCTGCTGCATTTTCACTTACCGTGATCACAATTTCATCGCGATATTGATCACCGTCCAGGGCAATGTGTGCGCCATTAGCCAGCTGCAAACGCAGCGTATGTGACCCTGGTGACAGCGTCAGTTCGGTTGAGGTAGAGGCATCACCAAAGTGGAGATGTTGTTCATCATTTGGAATGACCTCACCGGCTGGAATAAAGTCAGTATCTACCAAGATGTGCATATGCCCTGAGTTCTCTAAGATCTCACCGGCTGGATCTACAGCGACTCCAAGCGCGCCCATTTCAACCGTGAATGTTGGTGGCACTATGGCGTTGGCAGTTGGCATTTGGAAAAAGACATTGATGTCCTCGGCCATTGCCATGTCATCGCTATCGGCATCATCGGCATCGACCATCTCCTCCGTTTCTGCTTCCAGCTCTTCAGCGGCTTCTTCTATCGCTGGTTCTTCTTCAATGGCGGCTTCTGGCTCGGCTGTCGGTGCACCGCCACATGCTACGAGTAAGAGCGCAACAATCGCGCTTAGCAGGCTAAGCTGCACAATTTTCTTTTGTAATTTGGTAATCATTCTGGTCTCCTTGTACGTTATGAGTTCAATAGTTGGCATCGGTACAAAGAAGCATATGAATGTGGACTAAAGCATTGGCAAAGGTTTTCTAAAGATTTGCTAAAGATCTTGGAGAATCAAAAACGCCACGGCAAGCCGTGGCCCATTAGAGTATCAATTTTTGCGCTTAGAAATTGAGCTGATTTAGAACGTCACACCAAACACGGTTCTTCCACAACATCTTGATAGATAAAAATGTCACGATCAATAACCGTTTCATTCAACGCTTTGTGAAAAGCGGGCATATGCGCTGACATTACATGCGCCAAAATATCTTCATAGGAAGCCCATCTTTCGAATACCAAGACTGTATCTGGGTCAGAAATCTCTTGATAGAAATGATATTGGATGCACCCTTTGTCATTTGCCAAAGTTTTCTCTGAGGCAATGCGCATGGCTTCCAATGCCTCACTACGTCTTTCTGGATTCAGTTTGAACTCACCTGCAATAATGACCACTGTTAGTGTTCCTCCACTTTTGATTGTGTATCCATAGATTGATTAAGCAGCAGAAAAATCCCATCTTCATCGAAATTGTTCACCAATTGCTGTAACGTGCTGCTAAATTCTTTATAGTTTGGATTTTGTTTTGCTAATTTCCGGGCTTGTTTTCCAATTTTTGGTAAAGCGCCTTTCATGGCGAGGTCATGCAAGCTTTGCAATACCGTCAGCTGAGGCAAAGCAAATTCAACGCTAGGCCCTTGCATAACCGTCGTGGAATGCGTAATTGGCTGTATGCTAGCCTGCGTCGTTAGCACTGGCAGCACCAACTCTAAACAAAATTGACTACCTGCTTGGGGCTGGCTAGTGACACTCAGCGTGCCACCCATTGCTTCTGCCAAGCGCTTGCTAATCGCTAGCCCTAGACCTGCACCAGCGGCCCGATGTTTTGACGACCCAACTTGCTCAAATGGAGTAAAGATTTGTTCAATTTGGGCTGACGACATGCCAATGCCACTGTCCAATACCTCAAACCGCAAGTGGGTTTCAACATCTGGTGTCTGGGATACGTTTAGGACATTGAAGGCAACATACCCCGTTTCTGTGAACTTGAACGCATTACTCAACAGATTGATCAGGATCTGGCGTAGTCGCGTGGCATCGACCAAGATATACCTTGGAATGTCAGCGTTAATGTTGTGCCTAAATTCAATTTCGGGCTTCTTGTTTACGTTAATCGTGAACATTTGCACGAGTTCAGACAACAACCGTTCAAGATCCACTTCCGCTGGAAAAAGCTCTAACTTTTCTGCCTCAATTTTTGAAAGGTCAAGCAAGTCATCAATTAGCACCAACAAATGACGGCCGCTTTGCTCAATCACTTGCACCGCGTTCTGCTCAGTGGAACGCAAACTAGGCTGCTGTCCTAAATAATGGGCATATCCCAATATCCCGTTTAACGGAGTCCGCAATTCGTGGCTCATGTTAGCCAGAAAACGGCTCTTCGCTGTGCTGGCAGCTTCAGCTTGGTGCGTCTTGTCTTTCAAGTCATCAATGGTTTGACTCAACTGTTGCGTCATTGTGTTGAAAGATGTCGCAAGCTGACCAATCTCATCGTTGGACTCAACTTCTGCCCGTACAATCAAATCGCCAGTTGCAATCCGATTCGCTGTGTGTGTCAACCGCTTTAGCGCGCCTGCAATAATTTCACGAAACACAACTGCCGTTGTCACCGCAATGACCAAAGACAACGCTCCCAAAAAGATTGTTAGGATTTGCACTGCGGTCAATCGTTCGCGATTCAAAGAGAGATCTTGCTGTAATTGCTCCTGTTCAGACGCAGTAATTTCGGCAAGTAGTTGTGACATCTCGTCTGCTTGCGGGACGGCTTCTGTCCGAAACAAATAGCGGTCTGCGTACGCCTCATCCCCTTCTACTGCCGTCAGTATCTGGAATGGCAAAACAAATAGCTCTTCCCGTAGCGTTGAAATTGTGTCTAACTTCGCTTGCTGCTCTGCTGTTAATGCCTCACGTCCTTGGCTAAGTTCTTCCCAAGACGCGGTGTTTAGCGGCAAGCGGGTCATATAGCTGGTTCTAAAACTAAGATCGCCTGTCACAGCATAAGCGTGCAAGTTGGTAATGATGGCATCAAACGAGGTTTGGAAATCTAGCATTTCGTTGAGCAAAATACTGTTTTCCACTGAGACTTCACGCTTTTGCTGAAGCGCAATGATGTCGCTCATTTCACCCAAAATTTCAACGCTTAGCGGACGAACCTCATTGCGATAAATTTGAAAGGCTGGTTGGTTCTGGCGGGGATTGTCATGCAGTTGAAACATTTGCTCTGCAAGCTGCGACCACTGCAAGAATAGCGTCTGTAGCTCTGCTAACTTCTCAATTTGTGAGGAGTTGTCGGCCTGACGTGACAGCTCTGTAAGGGCATCTAAACTTGCGACAAATTCCAATTTTGTCGCCTGATAATCCCGAATGTGAATGCTGTCACCGGACACTAAGTATGCCCGCACCGATGCAACCATTTGCAACAATTGCGTTTGCGCTTCTACCGAAGATAGCGCAGCTGGGACGCGTAAATCAGTAGTTCGCTCAATGTTGGCCGTTGTAAAGCGACTTCCAATCAGACTAAACGCCACAACAACAAGCGTCAGCAGCAGTAGCGTACCAAGTGCGGTATTGAGCTTCCACCCAATACTGCGGCTAGCCAAAGAAGGAAAGGTTTTAATCAACCGATTGGGACGCATCAATTAGGGGATGGAGTTTCTTCCAAGCCGAGGGAAATCCGATAAACATCAATTTGCTGATCACGACCGAGCAAATTTGTCAGCTCTTTAAAATCGATGACCGTTTCAGACAGGGCTTGGGCAGGGGAAATTTGTTCGGTTAGGGCCTCAAACAAGTGAATATCAAGTGCGCTCCAATAGCCAAATGTCCCCGGAATACGCAAGTAAGGGAACTGTAGTTGATTATTGAATGTGGTGTAGTAAGCATCGGAATACTGCTGGATATCAGTTGCATCCCAACCAGCGGACAGGTAACTTTCGAGTTCGGCGTTTCCATTGGGCGGCAAATAATGGCTAAAACGCCCAGGATCAACACCGTCCCAACCCCTTGCAGCATAGACAAGCGACTTTTCGCGTGAGGCTAACATTGCCAACAAATAGTAGGTCGCTTCTGGATTATCGGAAAAGCGCGAAATTACGCCCGCCCAAGAGCCACCGGTTGTGTTGCCCACCTGGTTTGGCGCTTCTGTAGCGACCCAACGTTGGGTAGTTAAATCATAGTATTCCATTGTGCCCGGCAATTGCGCCGTGCCAATTTTTCCTTTGACTTGGCTCCCTTCTTGCTGTGCCAATGCGCCTAAGTCGCCCCACGTAAAGGTAATTGCAGCTTCACCGCGTAGAAAGTGATCCCAGCTTTGGCCTAGGTCCCAAGTCAACATTTCTTCTGGTCCAAATTGGACAAGCTCAACCATCGCTTCTAATGCGCGTACATGGCCGGGACTGTCAATAAGTGGCAGCATGGTGTCGGGGTCAAACCAATATAACGTTGGATTTTCTGGCCCAATTACATAAGGCGCAGAAAATGACATGAAATGGAACATGCCTTGTTGACCAGCCTTCAAGTGGAGGGTTAATCCATCGTCTGGGACATCATCACCATTCAGGTCTAAGCCGTCAAAATAACTCGCGATATCTCTAAATTGCGACCATGTTTGTGGCACGTCTAAAGCATAGCCGAAGGATGCAGCAAAAGCGTCTTGATGCTGTGGATCTTCAAACAAGTCACGACGGTAATACAAGACTTGGCCGTCGTGATCGTTTGCAACCATATAATTTTGACCTTCATATTGCAGGAGCGTTCGCGGCGCAGATTGAACGTCGTCAATATCCCATTTCGGGAAGCGTGGGTCATCAAGGTAGGCATCATAGCTTTGGATAAAGCCCTGAGAAACCAAGTCACCAAGCCACCATGCCCCAGCAATTGAGGCGTCATAACGCCCAGCCCCAGTGGTGAGATCGGTAATAAAGACCGTAAAGTGTTCGTCTAACGGGCTTTCAATAATTTCCAGAGTTGCACCTGTTGCCGCTTCAAACTCTGCTTTCACTTCATACAAGGGGCCAACTATTGGCCCTGGTCTAAGTGCGCTATTTTCGGGCATCTGTCTATCTAATCCATTAACAATAATGGTGACTTTTTGACCTACAAACAGGCATTCACTTGGCTCACAGGGGGTAGTAATGGTAGGCGGTTGTACATCGCCAACTTTAACGACAGATGCACGCTCTTCAGCGCTCGTAATAACAGCTGTGTCTTGTGGAATTGGGGTTGTCGTAACAGGGATTGGCGAAACGCTAACAGCTTCAGTCGCACTGCGACAGCCCACTAACGCTGTGGCAATAAACAAAGCCAGACTGGCACAATACAACTTGGTCATTAGTCTAAGCTAATTATGCCCTTCCGAATAGCATATTTGACTAAGGCTGGGAGGCTATCGGCACCGAGTTTTTCCATTAAGTTGGTACGATGCACCCCAACCGTTTTTGGGCTAATGACAAGCTTTTCAGCAATTTCACGCGGTGCATGACCTTCCACTAAAAGCTGCAACACTTCCCGCTCGCGGTCCGTAAGACGATCGTACCCATCTGTTTGGGTCTGCTCAGACGTGTTGGAAAGGTATTCGTCAATAATGTTGCGCGAAATTGAGGGACTGAGGAAAGCATTTCCAGAATACACTGCCCGGATCGCGTTGATCAATTCATCTGGAATAGACTGTTTGACCACGTATCCAGAAACGCCGCTAGACAGCATTTGGCGGACATATTCTTCATTGGTGTACATCGTCAAGGCCAAGATCTTCAAATTGGGGTGCAGTTTACGTAATTGCCGACTAGCCTCTAAGCCATTGAGTTCAGGCATCTTGATGTCCATGACCACCACGTCAGGCTGATGGTCGTTCACTGCTGCAATTGCTTCAAATCCATTGCTTGCTTCGGCAACAATCTCAATATCGGCATGCTCGGATAGTAGTGAATAGATCCCTTTGCGCACAAGTACATGATCTTCTGCTAACAGGACCTTAATTGGGGTACTCACACAGACGCCTCGATGTTCAATAGCGTACCAGTGTTCGGCGTAGACTTAATCTCTAATTCACCGCCTAGTAAATGCACCCGTTCTCGAATGCCTAATAACCCAGCGCCACTATTCTGCAATGAAGATTTGAGATGCAACTTAGACGGGTCAAACCCAACACCGTCATCTTGAATAGCAAGTCTAATTCTGTTGTTCAGAAATGTAAGTTTTACATCTGCGTTACGCGCCTGAGCATGCTTCGCAACGTTCGTTAGCGCTTCCTGCACAATCCGATAGAGATGGGTTTCCATCTCGCTCGCCAAACGGGTTACAACGCCACTCGTCGTAAAGCCAGCCTTGATATCTAGTCGCGCGCCAAATCGTTTGATATACCAGCGCAGCGTTGGCACCAGCCCCAGATCATCCAACATAGGCGGACGTAGGCTCAACGATAGCTCTCTAATTTGTTCTAGGGTTTGAGACGTGAGTGTTTCAGTTTCGGCCAGACGATCTTCACCTTTAGGTGACAGATGCCCGTTGACATCTTTGCGGATGGCAGACAGATTGATTTGAATTGCAGTGAGCGTTTGCCCAAGTTCGTCATGCAATTCGCGCGCAATTTGCTGATACTCAAATTCCTTCAGTTCATTCAAACGCGTATTCAGCGTTCGTAACTGTTCGCGCTGTTGCTTAACCGCATCAAAAAGCCGGGCTTTTTCTTGTTCGGTTGTTACCTGCAACTGTTGCTTTTCGCTTTGCAGCATTTTCGTCAGCCGCCGGAGTTGGAGGTGGGTTGTGACCCTAGCGAGCACCTCTTCATGATGTAACGGTTTTGTAACATAGTCAACCGCACCAACTTCAAAACCACGCACTTTATCTTCGACCTCACCTAGTGACGTCATAAAGATCACTGGAATGTCAGCGGTGTCTGCGTTCGCTTTGAGCTGCAGGCATGTTTCAAACCCATCAATGCCGGGCATGAGGACATCCAGCAAAATAATGTCTGGCGGATCATAGTGCGCCCGCCGCAAGGCACTTTCCCCACTGCGCGCAACGCGAATCCCTAAGCCGTAGCTCTCCAGAAATTGCACAAGTACGCCCAAGTTAATGGGCGCATCATCCACAATCAGAACACTATATTGCGCGAGATCAAGCTCGTCTTGCGTAGGAACAACTACCGGCTTAACCACATCAACTAAGCCTTAGGCAAATTTTTCAAAATAATCTCGTTGAGATTGACACTTAGCGTCACAGAATCGCCGTATTCCAAATTGGGAATTGGCGGTGCAATAATTTCAAGAATAGTAATCTCTTGGACATGGGCTGGTTTTGTTTCAGGATGCGGCCAATACACAAGTGCCTCACATTCCAATTCAGCATATTGCAGCTTACAAGGCGAAAACGAAAAGGTTTCTGACCCATGAATAGAAGTCCAGACGACATCTGGGAAGCACATTGCGGCGTTTACGCCAACAACTTCCACCGGAGCAACCGACACGTTGATTGTCCCCATGAAGTAACCTTCCAAATCTAGCCCCAATGCTTTGAAGTAAGGAGCTTGCATTGCAATAGACCCAGCAGGATAAATGGTTGTCGCGCTTTTTCCAGACGCAACGCCATAGCCTTGCACAATTTTTCCTGAAATTGAAGTCCAGTCCATAACTCTATTTTAGTCGACATCCATTCAAACGCTCTCATCCGCGCAATAGCGCAGCTATTCAACTGCGCTATCACACATGGAGGAGAAGAAGAACGCATCTGTGAACATTGAAGTATTCACAGAAAAACGAGCAATCAGATAAGTAGTGCAGCCTCGGCCAGCGCAAAGCCAGCCCCAAGCCCCACTAAGTCACCCATACCGGGTGCAACAATGTAATTTTCAACCGCTGCTGCGCTTGAAACTGAGGCAATGTAACCTTGCATTGTGTCCATAAACTGCTTATGCACCATTGGGAACAAATGCTCTTGTTGCATTACACCACCACCCAGAATAATACGTTCGGGCGAAAGAATACAAGCCGTATTGACCATGGCCTGCGCAATATAACCAGCCTCAAGCGTCCAAGCTGGATGCCCAATCGGAAGCTGTTCTGCTGGCGTTTGCCAGCGCGCCTGCATAGCAGGCCCTGACGCTAACCCCTCAAAGCAATTGCCATGATATGGGCACGCCCCATTGAACCCGTCTACTTCATCGTCTGAAATTTTCAAGCGCATATGCCCCATTTCAGGATGCATAAGGCCATGCAGCAATTGACCATTGGCAATTCCACCCCCGCCAATGCCGGTTCCAATGGTGTAATACACTGCGCTATTGACGTCTTGGGCCGCGCCCCACTTATGTTCAGCCAAGACGGCACCATTGACATCAGTATCGAAGCCAATTGGTACATCAAATGCATTGCGAATGGTGCCCACAAAGTTGGCATTTTTCCAGCCCGGTTTAGGTGTGCTGGTAATGTAACCATAGGTCTCAGACCCCGGATTGAGATCAATTGGTCCAAATGACGCGATGCCAATTGCATCTAAACGCCGACCTGCTGTATGACTACGGAAGAAGTCAACGACCGCTTGAAAAGTTTCGGACGGCGTTGTCGTCGGGATCCGAATTTGGGCGTCCACAGCATGTGGACCAGCGCCAACAGCACAGACAAACTTGGTGCCGCCCGCCTCAATTGCACCATAATAGGTATCCGAAGCCATCCCCTACTAGACCTCTTTTGCACCCGTCATAATTGCAACAGCATCGGACATGTCAATCTCACCTGGCTTGACAACGGTTGCCCGTTTACCAAGTCGTTGAATATGAATCCGGTCTGCAATTTCGAACACGTGCGGCATATTGTGGCTAATAATGATGACTGGCAACCCACGGTCGCGGATCTTGCGAATGAGGTCTAACACCATGCCAGACTCTTTGACGCCTAAGGCAGCCGTTGGTTCATCCATAATGACAACATTTTTAGCAAATGCAGCAGAGCGGGCAACAGCAACACCTTGCCGTTGACCACCAGACAATGTTTCCACGGCCTGTGTCATTGACTGAATACGAAACTTCAAGTCAGACATATAGTCGGTTGCATCTTTTAGCATGCGCTTTTTATCTAGCATGCGGAACACAGAACCTAGCACACCGGGGCGTCTAATCTCACGGCCAAGAAACAGATTTTCAACAATATTCAGAGCCGGAGAAACCGCCAAGTTTTGATAAACTGTCTCAATACCATAGGCTCTCGCATCCAACGGTGAACGCAACGTCACCGGCTCACCATTGACATAAATTTGACCTTCGTCTGGCGTCAACGCTCCCGAAAGCGCCTTAATCAATGTTGATTTTCCAGCGCCATTGTCACCAATGATGGCTTTAATTTCACCCGGCATTAGATCAAAATCTGCGCCATCTAGGGCTGTGACGTTCCCATAACGCTTGACTAATCCTTTTGCAGAAATAACTGGGGTTGTCATTATGCACGTCTCCGTTGGGTCAACTGGTCAACTGAGACGGCCAGAATAACGAGTAGACCGGTAATCAGCCATTGGTAAATGGAAGGGACCCCCATCAGCGTCAGACCATTGCGAAAGATCCCCACAATCAGTGCGCCAATGAGCGTCCCAATGATGTTGCCACGCCCCCCAAACAAGCTCGTACCACCTAGCACAACCGCTGTAATACTTTCAAGATTAGCGTTCTGCCCAGCTTGCGGATCTGCAACGCCGGTGCGCGCAATCAGCAATAGGCCGGCAATCGCATAAAACACGCCGGCTGACGTGTATACCCAAGTCAATAATCGGTCTGTGCGAATTCCTGACAAACGCGCCGCCTCTGGGTCATCCCCAACGGCATAAATGTGTCGCCCAACTGCCGTCTGAGTCAGGACATACCACGTCAACAAGAACAGGATGAGTAAGAAGACAGACCCATAATTGAATTTTGTCCCCCCTTCTTTCACGCCATCGACAAGCGTACCGCCAACAGTAAACGTTCTGCCAAAGAACACGTGCCAAGGTGAGTCGGTCATGCGAACGGTGGTAACCGTATAAATACGCGTTAGCGCAAAGCCAATGTTGAACATGCCAAGTGTGACAATAAATGGCGGAAGTTTCAACCTAGTCACCAGCAAGCCATTTAGCAAGCCAAACAAGCCCCCCACCAACAGACCAATTGCAATTGCAGCTGGTGCTGGCACACCATTATTCATATACAGCAAGGCCATCACCACTTGGCTAAAGGCCATAATCATTCCGTTTGACAGGTCAATCCCGGCCGTCAAAATGATTAGCGTTTGGCCAATTGCCAATGTGCCTACCACCATTACTTGCTGCACAATCAGCGAGAAGTTTGTTCCCGACAAAAAACGATCACTCTGCGAGGCAAAAAATGCACAGGCCAGCAACAGTGCCACTAAAGGCCCGACGCTTGGCGCACTGAGTTTGCTTAGCAAAGAAGTATTTGCTGAACTAGATTCTGAGCTCATTTGTAATTTATTCCTCTCTCAAATACGTTTCAATAAGCTGAAAGCAGTGAGCAGCAATGGGAGGCTACTGCTCACTAATTCCAACTCATTGAAAGGTGCTGGCCGCTTACAGGCAGCACCTTTCACAGTCAGCAGGACTATTCGCCCCAGCAGTTGTCTAGACCGAAATCTAGCCCTTCACTGTCAATGCCATCGACCGCTTCAGCAGCAATCAATGTCACACCAGTGTCGGTATAACCAGAGGGAACATCGCCACCTAGCGCAGCAATCGCAATGGTTTCTACACCAAGGGATGCCATGCGCAGCGGATATTGTTGTGAAGTCGCGGCAATTTGGCCATCGACCACACCACGAACACCAGCACAGCCACCGTCAACGGAAACGATGAGTACATCGTCTTCACGACCAGCAGCTTCTAATGCGGTATAAGCGCCAAATGCAGCTGGTTCATTGATGGTGTAAACCACATTGATATCTGGATCTTTGATCAGACAGTTTTCCATTGCGGTTTGACCGAGTGCTTGGTCACCACGGGTGTCTTCTTCACACACAATTTGTGGGTCGCCATCTTCAATGCCATAGCCTTGTACAAAGCCATCGCGGCGCAGTTGACCAACGGTAATGCCAGGCGCCAAGTTCAACAGTGCAATCTTGACTTCGTCGTCACCCATAGCTGCCCGCGCATATTCGCCAATCAAAATACCGGCTTTGAAATTGTCGGTTGCGTAAAGTGCGTCAGTAGCATCTTCTGGGTCAGTTGGGGTATCAAGGGCAATTACGATGACACCAGCTTCACGGGCCTTTTCAATTGCTGGAACAATTGCAGCCGTGTCACTAGGCGTGATTAGAATGCCGCTTGCACCAGCAGCAACCATGTTTTCAATGGCTGTCACTTGGCTTTCGTTGTCGCCATCGAACGTACCGGCAGCCGTCATCAATGTCAGACCTAGTTCGTCTGCCATTTCTTGGGCGCCTTCTTTCATCTTGACAAAGAATGGGTTGGTTTCAGTTTTGGTGATCAGACCAATGATCAAGTCTTCAGCGCCTTCCAATGAAGCGCCACCAGCAACAGCTTGCGCTGCTTCAAGTGCACCTTCGCTTGGCTCGCCCCAGCAGTTTTCAACCCCAAAGACTGCGTCTTCAGAGCCTTCATAGCTACCGTCTTGCGTAATCAAGGTTACGCCAGTATCGGTGTAACCAGATGGTGCTTCACCGGTTGCTGCATAAGTTGCCCCAGCTTCGACACCAAGTGCTGCCATACGCAGTGGATATTGTTGTGAGGTTGCTGCAATGCGACCGTCCGTCACACCTTCAACACCAGCACAACCACCGTCAACTGAAACAATCAGGACATCATCTGCACGGCCAGCAGCTTCAAGCGCCGTGTAGGCACCAAACGCGGCTGGTTCATTGATGGTGTAAACCACATTGATGTCTGGATCTTTGATCAGACAGTTTTCCAT
>JAHDIM010000239.1:2997-6101 GCA_020630805.1 Anaerolineales bacterium | reverse complement strand
TGGATCTCGGTGAACACTACCCTTGTCTCAACGTCAAAGACTTAGCAGCCTCAATTGACTTCTATACAAAACTCGGCTTCAAAATACTAGAAGACCATTCCGATGAAAATTGGGCCATGTTACAGCACAACAACATGGTGGTCTGTCTATTTCAGGAAATTATTGAAAACAACCTAATCAATTTTCGCGGCGGCGATATTGAGGCGATTGTTACGATGGGGGAAGAGAATGGGCTGGAATTTTCGCAAGCAGCTACCCAAGAAGAAGACGGCTCTTGGAGCGCTGAGATTGTAGATCCTGACGGCAACCACATTTACTTCAACACATTCGCAGATGAACGCGAGCAGTATGTAAAAACCGGCAAGCTGATTGAGTATTAGTTGTAGTGACATGGCGCGCCATGTCACTACAACTAGGCGACTTTCTTACATTTGTGCCATTTGCATCACAGAGAACGTCGTCCCTTCTGGGCTGCCTAACACCGCCATTGGCCCGACTGGTGTATCGAATGGGCCATTGACGACACTACCACCGGCGGCCTTAGCTGCTGCAACGGCGGCTTCACAATCATCCACTGCGAAGTAAATATGCCAGTGTGGTGGCACACCATCCATCGGTGGCTTCATCGTGCCGCACACCATATTTTCGCCAACCATAAAGCCCGTGTATGGCTCACCTTCGCCCATTGGCTGCGAGACGCCAGTTAGCCCTAGTGATTTATAAAATTCAAACGCTTTGTCAGTGTCTTCTGTCACCACTTCGGACCATACAAAGCAGCCATGTTCGTTGACAACTTCGGCACCTTTATGCGCATTGCCTTGCCATAGCCCAACAAATGCCCCAACGGGATCTTGGATGAATGACATCCGACCTTGGTCCATCACATCCATTGGTGGGAACATTGCGGTCGCCCCCGCCTCTACTGCTGCTGCAGTGGCTGCATCGGCGTCATCTACAGCAATATACATATTCCAGACGTCAGCCATGCCCATGTTCTGTTCACCAGCTTGCGACATGCCCGCCACGGACTTACCGTTTTTCATGACCATGACATAGACGCCACCGTCTGGCAGCGGTCGATCTTCATATTCCCAGCCCAACACTGCAGTGTAAAAGTCCTTTGCTGCTTCTAAATTTGAACTACTAATATCGATCCAGTTTGGGGTGCCGTGCACATAACTTTCCTTGATTGCCATTTGAGGTCTCCTTCCTAATTTGTTGTTATATATCGACCAAGATTTTAGAACAAATTTTCTTATTTTGGAATAGAGTAAATCGTTATGGGTTTAGCTGTTTTGGATATAAAGCTAAGCATGCGCTTAAATACGAGGCGGGTTCCTGACGACCCTTGGTCGCCTTAAGGAACCCGCCTCGTAGCAACATTAGCTAATAATCTGATTCGGCGGCAAAAACTGCTTTTCTTCCAGCAGCACCAACGTCTCTGTCCGCAGCACCCCTTCAATGAGATTGATGCGCCGAATAATGCTCCCGAGTTCATCGACATCTTTGGCCCAGATAGTGAGCAAGCCGTCAACGTCACCTAAAGGATTTTGAAAGCGCGTTAGGCCAGGAATTTCTTCAAGATGAGCAGACAGTTCATTAACGTGCCCGCCTGAGTCGCGCCGAATAATCACAATCGCTTTGATGAGATACCCTAGCTTTTTCGGATTGATAATCGGCTGGTAAGCTTCAATCACACCTTCTGCTTCCATGCGCCGAATCCGCCCGCGAATTGTAGACGCCGGCTCATCAATTTGGTCCGCAATTTCCGAGACCGGAACGCGGGCATCTTTATATAAAACCTCTAAAATACGTTTATCTAGATTGGACAACTTATATGTTTCGTGCATATCGCGAAATTTATGCGCTCATTTGGAGAAAACAACGAGTGTTGTGCGCATTCCTTGTGTTGTGTGTTCTAATCTATCATAATTTTTGAAAAATCAGCGAAAAGGATTTTGTTAGTTAGTTTGCTGGTTGGTTGGTTTATTAGTCGAATGCAGCCCAACCAACTTACAAACCAACTAACTTACAAACCAACAAACTATGACAACCATTAGCGAACAGCTCCTAACGAGCTTAAAAGACAACGGAGCAGATTTTTTTGCATCCGTGCCCTGCAAACTGCTGGGCGACATGATCAATCTGCTTGGCGCAGATGACAGCATTTCTTACATTCCAGTCGCCCGTGAAGAAGAAGGACTTGGGGTCTGTGCAGGCGCCTTTTTAGGTGGCAAGACCCCTGTTTTGGTCATGCAAAATACGGGGTTAGGCACCATTGTAACCTCGCTCTACTCACTCGGATTGTTCTACAACTTACCCATCACCATGATTGTGAGCCACCGCGGGTCACCTGGTGAAAAGATCGGCACGCAAGTCCCAATGGGTCGGGCTTCTCGCCCCCTCATGGAACTGATGGGCATCCCAACCTTCAATTTCAGCGACGGTGCGGACGTTGCCAAAGTCGGACGCTTGGTCAACCATTCACGCGTTGCGCAGAAACCCGTCGTCGCCTTGTTGGACTTTGATTTCTGGGGGAAAGGCTAATGACCTATCGTCGCTATGAACTCCTCAAAGATGTAGCACCGGTGTTAGACGGGCAAGCCCTTGTTGTTTGCAATATTGGCTTCCCTTCGCAAGAGCTGTATGAAATCAATGACACGCCCAGCAATTTTTATATGCTGGGATCTATGGGCCTTTCCTCTTCAATTGGACTAGGTCTTGCAGCTAGCACTGACAAGAAAGTTGTTTCAATTGATGGAGACGGCAGCGTGCTGATGAATTTAGGCACGCTTTCCACAATTGGCAACTATGCGCCTAGTAATTACGTATTGTTACTTGTAGACAATTGCGCTTACGGCTCAACTGGCGATCAGCCAACGCACACCAGCGGCAGCACCGATCTCGCCGCCATCGCGCGTGCAACAGGTGTGGCCCACGTCCATGAATGCACAGAACGCGAAACGATTGACGTTTTGCAGCACTGTCTCGACACTGAAGGACCGCATGTCATTGTTGCCAAAGTTGATGCTGGTAGCCCGAAACTCAAGCCAATTCCAATGGACCCTGGCTATATTCGAGATCGGTTCAAAGAAGCAGTGAAG
>JAHDIM010000239.1:0-2897 GCA_020630805.1 Anaerolineales bacterium | reverse complement strand
ATGGCAAAAATTCTGAAAGCCGGGATAAGTGACGAAGACGCGTTTGCAATTGATGCGCAAGTCCAAGACACCGTAAGTGCAACGCTAAATGCAATTCGCACGCGTGGTGATGAAGCTGTGCGCGAACTTTCGGTACGCTTCGATAACTGGTCGCCTGAGTCGTTTAAGCTCACGCAGGCTGAAATTGACGCTGCTGTAAATTCACTGACCAGCGAAGAACGCGATGTCATTGAGTTCGCCATGGCGCAGGTTGGCGGATTTGCCAAGCTACAGCGCGACTCGCTTGTGGATGTTGAGTCTGAAACGCTGCCTGGTGTCATTTTGGGACACAAACATATTCCAGTACAGCGCGTTGGCTGTTACATTCCGGGCGGACGCTTCACGCACGTGGCCTCCGCTCAGATGAGCATTCTGACGGCCAAGGTTGCAGGTGTTCCCAACGTCATCGCCTGTACACCGCCTAAGAATGGCGCCATTCCGCAAAAGACCGTCGCCGCCATGCACTTGTGTGGTGCCGATGAAATTCACATCATTGGCGGCATCCAAGCCTTGGGTCGCATGGCATTTGGCACTGAAAGTCTTGCCGCCGTGGATATGATCGTTGGGCCAGGCAATGCCTATGTGGCTGAAGCCAAGCGTCAACTGCTCGGTCGCGTTGGCATTGACTTACTCGCTGGCCCAACAGAAGCGCTCATCGTCGCCGATGACACTGTGGATGCTGAATTAGTTGCTACCGACATTTTGGGGCAAGCTGAACACGGCCCAAATTCACCGATCACACTGATCACGACAAGTGAAACACTGGCTCACGAAACTGAAATCGAAATTCAGAAACAGCTTGAGACCATGCCCACGGCAGCATTCGCCGCCCCAGCTTGGCGCGACTATGGCACGATCATTCTCGTCGAAGATCATGCCGAAGCACTAGTCGAAGCAGATAAAAATGCCAACGAACATGTCCAGATCATGACGTCTAATGATCAGTTCTTTTTAGATAATTTGAAGAATTATGGGTCGCTATTTATTGGCCCCCGCACCAACGTGGCCTACGGTGACAAAGCAATTGGCACCAACCACACGCTGCCGACAAATCGCGCTGCGCGGTATACAGGTGGATTGTGGGTTGGCAAGTTCATCAAAACGCAGACCTATCAACGCATTTTGACAGACGAAGCCAGCGCATTGATTGGCGAATACACGTCCAAGTACTGTGCAATTGAAGGCTTTTTGGGGCACAAAGCGCAGGCAGATATTCGGGTAGAGCGGTACGGGCAAAAAGATAAGTCTTAACCACAAGACGGGGTGCGTTTTAGTTGCTCTATAATCCAATGGTAACGCAACCCGTCTCGTATTACTGACTTTATGAACCTGACTAACAAAATCGCCGTTATTACCGGCGCTGGCCAAGGCATTGGCCGTGAAATTGCCTTAGCAATGGCTCAAGCAGGCGCAGATATTGTGCTGGCCGCCCGCAGTGAAGACAAACTTCGGGCAGTCCAAGCTGAAATCCAAGCCTTAGGACGCCAAGCATTGGTTGTTCCAACAGACATTACGCAGCGTGCTGAAGTGCAGCAGCTTGCCGAAGCAACATTTGCTCACTTTGCTCATGTCGATGTGTTGGTCAACAATAGTGGCATCGCTGGCCCAGTGGATGCACTTTGGAAGCTAGACGCTGATGAATGGCAATATACCTTTGATGTAAACGTCAACGGTGCCTTTTATTGCTGCCAAGCGTTTATCCCAAGCATGGTTGAAAGAGGATCAGGGGCGGTCATCACCATTGGATCAATGACCGGCAAACGCCCGATGCTGCATCGCACGGCGTATACATCAACCAAAATGGCGTTGGTCGGAATGACCCGCACGCTGGCGTGGGACTTAGCCGACTCTGGCGTCCGTGCTAATCTGATTTCACCCGGTGCTGTCGCCGGACAACGGATGGAAAATTCATTCGTTGCACAGGCCAAAGCGCAGGGCTTACCAGTGAATGAAATTCGCGAACAGTTCACGGGCGTATCACCACAGAAAATTTTGACGCCACCAGAAGACGTGGCCCAAACGGCAGTCTTCCTCGCGTCTGACTTAGCAACATCCATCACCGGAGAGGACATCAATGTTTCGGCGGGTGTTGTCATGTATTGAGAAGTAAAGAGTATCGCGCTACGCGCTAGAGCAAGAGTAGAGAGTCTTGCCGCTAGCCCTACACCATTGTTATTGACGAACTAGCCTCTTACTCTTTCTCTGTACTCTCTACTAACTGTCTGGGAGGACACACACTATGCTGCAATTTCGCAGAGATCTAAGCAATCCGGGGCGCATCCCGTTGCGGGGAATGGTGCGCGCCTGGCGACTGATGCGTAAAGGACGGCTACACCGCTATGGAGAAGCCAGTAGCAATGCGCTAGAAGTGCGTGAGTTTGAGCAAGAATACGCGGCCTACATGGGCTCTAAATATTGCGTTGCGCTCAACTCTTGCGGCTGCGCCCTCTTCATCGCCCTAAAGACTGTGGGAGTCAAACCGGGTGACAAAGTGTTGGTCAACGCCTTTACCTTGGCGCCTGTGCCGGGTGCCGTGGCCCACTGTGGGGCACAGCCAGTGCTGATCGAAATCAACGAAGACTACCTGATCGACCTCGACGATTTTGCTGAAAAGGCTAAAACGTCTGGCGCAAAAGTGCTGCTGCTCTCGCACATGCGCGGCCACATTGCCAACATGGAAGAGCTAGTCGCCATCTGTGAAGCAAACAACATTACCCTAATTGAAGACTGCGCTCATACCATGGGCGCCCGCTGGAACGGCCAACTCACCGGCACGTTCGGCAAAGTCGGCTGCTTCAGCACTCAAACGTTCAAACACATCAACTCTGGGGAAGGCGGCATCTTAGTCACGGACGATC
>JAHDIM010000238.1 GCA_020630805.1 Anaerolineales bacterium | reverse complement strand
CCCAGAATCAAAACGACGACCTTGGTCTAGGTCGCCGTTTTGTTGGGTTCTCAGGCCCAATGCAGAGAGAAGAGAAATGCTGTGTCCACACAGTTCAGCAGGAGGACTAAACTGATACTCTTATATTAAATCCGCTTGCTAAGTGATGCCTGAGTGCATTGTGAGCGAACGCTGTGAAAGAGGCTATGCCAGCCCTACGCGCGGCGTAGGGGGGCAATTTGTTAATGGATGAATTGGTGAATTCATAACTGTTAACGCGAATGCACCGCTGTCATTAACCATTCAACACTTAAGCAATTCACCAATTAATTATTTCCCTTTCCACTTCGTCCGCGGCTTGCCAGCACCAATCTCCTCTTTACGCACCCGCACAAATGCATCCAGCTCTTCACGCACGGCAGGGTCCATAGCTGGCTGTTCGTAATCTTTCAACATTTGTTTCCAGACTTTATTCGCGGTCTCATACGTCGTGGGACTACCTTTGGTTTCCCATAGTTCGTAATTGTCCATGCTAAACGCCCGATGCTGATAGAACGCGGTCGTGTAATGGCGCATGGTATGCGCTGAGCCGAGGAAGTGCTCGCCAGTCGGAACTTCTTCGTAGGCATCCCACGCAAAGTCTTCATCGGTGAGACCAATGCCTTTGCTGTAGCGGGCAATCATCGCGCAGATTTCTAAATCGAGAATAAACTTCTCATAACCCGCAATCAAGCCACCTTCAAGCCAACCGGCAGAGTGCAAAATAAAGTTCGCGCCTGCTTGCACTGTGGCCCACATCGTACTCGCGGATTCGTAGCCAGCCTGTGCATCTGGAATGCGCGACGCGGTGAAGTTCCCACCGGAACGGTACGGCAGTTGATACTTGCGTGCCATCTGACCACCCGCGAACATTGCCATGTTGTTTTCGGGCGTTCCAAAGCAGGGAGCGCCGCTTTTCATATCAATGTTGGCGAGGAAAGAGCCATATAAACACGGTGCACCTTCTTGCACCATTTGGGCATAACAAATACCAAACAACGTTTCCGCATTGAGTTGGGCAATTGTGGCGGCCATTGTACTCGGTGACATGGCCCCGGCGATGATGAACGGCGTGAACATTACGGCTTGCTTGGTTTCAGCATAAACCGTGATCGCACTCAGCATGCGGTCATCCCAGCGCATGGGGCTAGAGGCATTCACCGTGGAACTCACGGCTGGATTGTCTTTCATCCGGTCTTCGCCGACCACAATGCGGGCAATATCCACCGTGTCACGCGCGTTGTCTGGGAAAACCACACTACCCATAAATGACTTATCACTTTGAGTTGCCAGACAGTGCAGCATATCCAAGTGACGCGTTTGCAAATTGAGGTCATTCGGTTCCACCAAGACGCCGCCACCAATGTGCATTTCAGGTGCCATGTAGGCTAACTTTGTGAGTTCTTGGAAGTCGGCGAAAGTACTGGCACGACGGCCGCGGTCAAGGTCGGCGACGAATGGAGGGCCATAGACCGGGGCATACACCGTATGGCGACCGCCCAGCGGCAAATCCTTAGCAGGATTACGGGCAAGCTGCGTCCACTGCGAGGGCGCTTTGTTGACAAAGTGCATCAGCGTGTCTTCATCAAGCTTGACTTTGTTGCCATCGACAATTGTTGCGCCGTTTTTGCGGAAGACTTCAACCGCTTGGGGATAGTCCACAATGAGGACGCCAAAGTCAGACAGCAGGCGCATGGACGCGTTGTGGATTTTTTCAACGCCTTCCTCGTTCAACAATTCCACAAACGGAACGTTGTTCAAAATCGGCTGGAGGAATTCAATTGGTTTTTTATCGTCAGATTTTCGACGACGGGATGAGCGAGCAGGACGGGACATAGGTGAGTAATCCGTAAGGTGTAATGCGTAATTTTTCTGCGCACACTATAGTTTTGTTCTCATCCTTGGGGGAGGATTTTTCGCTGATATATCAGCTATTAGCCGATTAGCTCTCTGCTCCGTAGGTCTCGGTGAAGACTTTGGCAATATCGGCAGGTGAATAATTCGCTGGTTTGACCCATTTCCCATCGGCGCGGCGGTGACCATCTTTCTTACTCATATTAGAGCGATGGACTTCTGCAAAGAACGGTTCGTTATCGACCCCCATTTCAACAAAAGTTCCATAGACCACATACAGTAAATCAGCAGCTTCTTTGATGGCATTATGCAGTTCACCTGCTTGCATGGCTTCGATGAATTCATCGAGCTCTTCACGGATGAGAGTCTCACGCAGTTTTAGACGATCAGGCGGCAATACAATTGGTTCCTCTGGCATGCCAATGCCAAAGGTTTGGTGGAATTCAGCGACATCTTTTTGTGACATAGGGGAACGATAACACAAGCGAGGTAGGTTTTGTTTGGCCGAGTATGGTGTATTTAGTTGATTGCAATATGCAATATGCAAAGTGCAAAGACCGAATCGATTACGAATACGACAACGATAGCGAATACGAGTAACTACAGGTCACAACCAATCATAGATACTCAATCTTCAATGTCACAAATTTCGCTTGGAATGATGAGTCTTCTTGAGTAACTCGCTATCGTAATCGTGTTCGTTGTCGTATTCGATTCAGTCTGCGAAAACAACAAATCCACTGATCCAAAATCACCTCCATCAACTGACCAATTCCACCACCGCTATGTTATAGTTTCCGCAGCCCACATTGACCGTGGGTCAGTACCACACCACTCGATTAGAAAGGACACAGCATGCACGGCGGAGATTGGGTCGCAGAAGTTCTCAAGGCGCAAGGCGTCGAGTTTATTTTTACGCTTTCAGGCGGGCATATTGCTCCGATTCTGGTCGGTGCAAAAGAACGCGGCATCCGCGTGGTGGATGTCCGTCATGAGGTCAACACCGTCTTTGCAGCCGATGCTGTTGCGCGGCTCACAGGTGTACCCGGCGTGGCCGTGGTCACCGCGGGCCCCGGCGTGACCAATACTCTCACCGCCGTCAAAAATGCCCAAATGGCACAGTCTCCTGTGATTGTTCTAGGTGGTGCAGCCGCCACCGCCCAACAAGGTCGGGGGGCATTGCAAGACATCGAACAGCTAGATTTGTTCAAATCTGTGGTGAAATGGTCGGCCTCTGTCCGGCGCGTCAAAGACATTACTAAGACCATTGAAAAAGCATTCCATGAAGCATTGAGCGGCACACCCGGTCCCGTCTTTGTAGAACTGCCCATCGATACGCTCTATGCGAAAGAGACAACCGAACCGCTCTACAATATCCCGCCTGGCAAGACGTTGGTTTCAAAGCTCATTAGTCGCTATTTGAAATGGCACGTCAAACGCCTGTTTGCAGATGCTGACAATCAAAAAGTGTCCGGCAAGATCAAACCAGATCGCCCTAAAGCAACTGCATCACAAGTCAAAAGCGTGGCCGAAAAACTACGCCAAGCCAAACGTCCAATGTTCCTAATCGGGGCGCAAGCCGTACTCGATGTTGAAAATGCCGACGCGCTCGCCGACGCTGTGGAACGCATGGGCGTGCCCGTCTTTTTATCGAGCATGGCACGGGGATTGTTAGGCAAAGACCATCCGCTGCATATGCGCCACAAGCGCCGCAATGCACTCAAAGAAGCTGATTTTGTAATGTTGGCCGGTGTCCCAGTCGACTTTCGGCTTGATTACGGCAATCACATTCGATACTCTTCGTTTTATGTCTCGGTCAATCTGAGCAAAACGGATCTGCGCAAAAACCGCCGCCCGAATATCGGCGTTTTGGCTGACCCAAGTCACTTCTTGCGCGCGCTTGCAGAACAGGTCGAAAAGCAACCCGTTTGGGATGACTGGTACAAGACCCTGCGCGCCCGTCACGATGCGCGCAATGCCGATATTGCTGAACAAGCGCTCCAGCCCGTCAAAGGCATCAACCCGCTATATCTGTGCCAAGAGATGGAAAGCCTGAGTGATACCGAAACCATCCTCGTGGCAGACGGTGGTGACTTTGTCGGCACGGCGTCCTACATTGTGCAGCCACCCGGCCCACTGACTTGGCTAGATCCAGGACCATTTGGCACGTTGGGTGTGGGGGCTGGCTTTGCACTCGGTGCTAAACTCGTCCGTCCCGATGCGAATGTGTGGATCATTTATGGCGATGGCTCTGTTGGGTACTCCCTAATGGAATTCGACACGTTCACTCGGCATAACACCCCCGTCATCGCGCTCGTTGGCAACGATGCCGGCTGGACACAAATTGCACGGGAACAAGTTGAAATTCTGGGCGATGACGTAGCGACAGTGCTAGAACACACTGATTATCACAACGCTGCCATCGGCTTTGGTGGCACCGGCTTGCGCGTTGATGATCCAGAGTTAGTCCCTGAAACGCTCGAACAAGCCCGTGACCTCGCCGCTGGCGGCCAAGCTGTACTAGTCAACGCAATTATTGGGAAAACCGACTTCCGGAAAGGATCGATTTCAGTCTAATTGAGAGGTTAGTGGGTAGTGAAGCGTGGAGAGTAACCCTTTATCTCTGCCGCTGGCACTAACCACTAGCCACTCTACACTTACCACTCCAAAAACCATGTTATTTCTAATTCACACTCAAGATAAACCTGACAGTCTCCAAATCCGCATGGATAACCGTGACGCGCATTTGGCATATATCAAAACGCACAACATTGTGTATGCAGGTCCCACGCTCAGCGCTGAAGTTGATGGACACATGAACGGCTCTTGTATCGTCATTGACTGCGAAAACATGGCCGCGGCAGAAGACTTCCTCGCGAATGATCCTTACAAGAAAGCAGGCCTCACCGGCAGCGCAACAATTCAGCCGTTTATTGAAGCAATAAAGAAGTAATTTAGTTGGTTGGTTTGTAAATTTGTTAGTGAGGTCGTATCTGGGCTTACTAACTAGCCAACCAGCCAACTAACAAACTCGCCAACCAAACCATGTCCCACACCATCGCTGACTTTGATCAATTTTTGGCTGATGTCAAAGATTTTGTCTACACCGAGCTAATTCCCTTAGAACCGCAGCTATTGTCGGAAGGCTTTGGGTCACTCTTGCCAATCCTGAGGGAAAAGCGCCAGTTGGTAAAAGCCAAAGGCTGGTGGCTCCCGCAAATGCACACTGACGTTGGCGGACTTGGTTTGTCTGTCCACCAATTTGGGCAAATGAGCGAGATTCTCGCCCGCACGCCAATTGGGCATTATTGCTTCAATTGCCAAGCGCCAGATGCTGGCAATATGGAAATCTTGCATCAATATGGCACGCCGGAACAAAAAGAACAGTTTCTAAAGCCGCTCGCCAACGGCGACATCCGCAGTTGCTTTTCGATGACGGAGCCAAACAACGCCGGATCTAACCCCGTCTTGATGAGTTCAACTGCCGTCAAAGAAGGCGATTCATGGATCATCGATGGGCATAAGTGGTTTACCACTGCTGCTGACGGTGCAAGTTTCACCATTGCGATGGTCGTGACCGATCCTTACACAGAGAGTCGCTATCAAAAAGCCAGCATGATTATTGTGCCGTTAGACACCGAAGGCTTTGAGCACGTTGGCAAGATCAGCATTATGGGTGAAAAAGGCGAAGACTGGGTCAGCCACTCTGAAGTCAAATTCAACGAATGCCGCGTTCCTTTGGAGAATATCCTCGGCGGTGAAGGGGCTGGATTTGCCATTGCCCAACAACGGCTCGGGCCGGGTCGTATCCATCATTGCATGCGTTTTATTGGCATGGCGGAGCGTTCGCTGGAAATGATGTGTCAACGGGCGGCTACACGTGAATTGTCACCTGGCAAGCCACTGGCAATGAAGCAAACCATCCAAAACTGGATTGCCGAAGCCCGCGCTGAAATCAATGCCTGCCGTTTGCTGGTGCTAGACGCCGCCAAAAAGATTGACGATCTTGGGTCGCAAGCGGCACGGGTGGATGTCTCCATCATCAAGTTTTATGTCTCAGACATGCTCATGCGCACGGTAGATCGGGCCATCCAAACCCACGGTGCGATGGGGATTACCGATCTGACTGTACTGAGCTTCTTCTATCGTCACGAACGCGGCGCGCGCATTTACGACGGGCCAGATGAAGTGCATAAGTTTGTAGTCGCTCGCGAAGAATTGAAGAAATACGGCATTGCGATTCGGCATTAG
>JAHDIM010000237.1 GCA_020630805.1 Anaerolineales bacterium | reverse complement strand
CAAACTACACCGGACTTCATTCCGCGAGTTTTACTGGATAGCCTAAGTTCTGGATAAGCGTAGCTCTCCTATATGCAACGGGTTTCTATTACTTGAGAGCGATAGAGAGTAGGCTGAGCTTGTCGAAGCCAAGTTGCGAATGTAATCACGCCCGGCTAGCGGCAAAGCCTTGCCTGCGGACGACAGGCTCAGCCTACCGTTAAAGAAAATAAAAAAGCCACATCATCGGATGTGGCTCTTTTTACGTTTTACAAATGCTTCAACTTAGTTCAGCAATGTTGCGTCATCGACCGATGGATAAATATCCAAGATGCGGTCCAACAAGGTGAGGCTCAAGGCCGTTCGTGGTTGGTCACCGACAGACGCCAACTTTAGTTTCCCTTCGTGTTCGCGTATATATTTCAGTGCAGAGACGACTGCGGACAAGCCCGAAGAGTCCACAAATGACACACCTTGCATGTCAATAATGAGTTCACGGGTGCCGTCGTCAATCAATTTACGAGACATCGCCTTTAGTTTGGCTGCCGTTTCAATATCTAGACGACCATCTAAATGCAAAACTGTTTGCGAGTCTGAAACTTTGTTAAAAGAAAGATCCATCTAATTTAGCCCTTTATCTAGCTAGGGATTCAAGTTTTTCCGTAATTGCCAATGATTGAGCCCGGAGGCCAATCTTTCAACGCTACAAGCATCCATTGTCTTAGTAATGATGTGAAGACCAAAGCCCCCTTCTGTGAGCAAGTTATCTTCTAACGATTCTAAGTCACCGAGATTGCCAACAAATTTATTTCCGGCGTCAATGAGGTCAATAGTAAGCGCTTCAGCGGATATTGTAAAGAGCCCGGTTAACAGTCCTGGTTGATATGCATAGGCATGCTCAATGATGTTTGAGGCCAGTTCTTGGAGCGCCAACTCTGCCTCCATGTACCACTTGGTATTTGTCAACGCTTTATCATGATCTCCAACAAGACCTAAAAACAATCGACGAAGTTCGGACAGCTGTGAAATTTCCGCTTGCACTGAGAAATTCTGATACTTCTTACTATCTCTTTTTCGTTCTGGCCCCATCAGCAACACTGTCTGATCATCACCCACTTGTTGCTGAGCGCTAAACGTGTTGACAACATCTAATAGAAATTGCTTGGTGACATCTACTGGCGAATTCGGGATAATGCGGAGCGTTTCAGCCAAACCTGCTTTGCCAAAGAAACGCCCATCTGCATTTTCTGCTTCAGAAAGACCATCGGAGTAGATGCAGAGTAAATCACGCCCACCAAAGTGACCGGCATGATAGTCCGTTTTGAGATCATCATATATGCCTAACGGTAACGATGTTCCCATAAGCCAGCGTTCTTCTCCAGTGTTCGCCCGATACCACAGCGCTGGTGAATGACCCGCATTTGCCCACGTAATTTGACCGGTTTCCGGATAAAACACCGCTAAAAACACTGTCGCAAACAAATCTACGCGGCTCATATCTGGATACAACACACGGTTGGCATCCAGCAAGATGTTGGCTGGTGAGTAGTTATGTTCCATCTGGCTACGCAAAACAATGCGCAAGCTAGAGGTCAGCATCGCTGCTGGCACCCCCTTCCCGGCCACATCTGCCACAATCAAACCAATGTGACCGCTTGGCATTTCGAAGACGTCGTAAAAATCCCCACCAACTTGCCCCGCTGGTTTTGTTCCGGCCGAAATTTCGTACCCTTCAATTTCAGGCAATTTGGCCGGTAGCAAGCTTTTCTGAATGGCCGCCGCAATATCAATTTGGGCTTGAATGCGCATGCTGCGCGTTTCCCGGCGATGCAGTTCAGCGTTGTCAATCAACGCGCCCATCAATTCCGAGATGGCTTCCAGCGTAAGGCGATGCGTCGACCCGAAAGCATCTGCTCGTTTGCCTTTTTTAGAGTCAGAATTGATATAAGTGAACACTGCAATCACACACGGGCGCGCCACTTGCGATTCGATATTCACCGCCAACATGGAACTCAGCAACCCGTCTGGTACAAAGTCTAATGAATCTTCCGGCGTGTTGACCAGCACCGTCTGATTCTCCAACGCAATGCGATTGACCATGCGCGTGACACGCAGATCCGACAGCTTGCCCTCCGTGCCAATTGAAATGGTTTTCATGTTGCCACCGGGCTGTGCGATGAGCGCTGCTTCAGCACCAAATGTATCGCGAAGCAATTCCACCAGCGACGCAAAAATAGCTTCGAGCTCTGTGGTTTGTGCCACTTTTTGCGTGACGCTATACATAAACCGCAGCTCATTCCAGCTGACCATGAGTTCGTCCCCAAGTCGTTCAGCTAGGAGATGACCACCTAAAGCCTTGCTTAGCACTTGCCCATACCAACGCAATCTGGCCGATGTTTTATAAGGATCTCGTCCTGAGACTTCTTCCGTAAGCGCTAACCAACCGAACTCTTCGCCTTCAAATACCAGCTTGGTATGCGGCATATCAAGGTCTAAAGCTTCTGGCGTTTCAAGCGAAACAAATGTCAACGCAGAGTCGAACAATTCGCGGCCTGACACCAAAAAATCTGTAATTAGTTCGTGGTCTCTCATAAAGTTAGCAAGCTGCAACGGTCGCAGTTTTGTACTGCCGCATAGGATAGCACGGGAGGACGCGCTTGTGGCGGTTTGCTACGCTTCACAAGCAGCAAAGCGATACACTTTTTTGGATGACGATTTCCGTTTGGATTTTAGAAGACCAGCTTTTACAGCAGCATCCGGCCATTGCCCATGCCTTGACTTTGGCACCTCCCGCTGAGATCAATGTTGTGATGATAGAAAGCCGGAAAGCACACCGCCGATTGCCCTACCACCGGAAGCGATTAGCACTGATTATGAGTGCGGGACGTCACTATGCAGAACAGCTCGAACGTGCAGGGTACACCGTTGATTATCGTAAAGCGGATACTTTAGCCCACGGCTTGGAACAACACTGCGCCGTATATAAACCAGGACAACTCATGACCATGGCTGCGTCACACTATGGTCTACGGCAGTGGCAATACCAAACAGCAAGTTCGCATTTAGCCTGCGATGTCATAGTGCTGCCAAACACCCAGTTCTTGACAAGCCAGTTTGATCCTTATCCAAAACCTGAGCCGCAAAAGCGCTATCTCATGGAGTATTTCTATCGGAAGATGCGTAAGCATTTTGACTTACTCATTGAGGCCGACGGCAGTCCCACTGGCGGCAGTTGGAACTATGACAAGTTGAACCGCGAGAAACTCCCCAAGGGGCATGTCTGCCCACCTGTCCCAACCTTCGCGCCAGATACGATTACGCTAGAAGTCATTCAAGACGTCAATGCAATTGAGACAGCCGTTGGGAGCGCAGATGATTTCAACTTTGCCGTCACACAGGCTCAAGCCCAAGCCGCATTTGATGATTTTCTAGCACATCGGCTTGATTTGTTTGGCCCTTACGAAGACGCAATGACATCGCAACAGGACAGCTTGTACCACTCCATCATGTCACCCTACATGAATTTGGGCTTACTGGAGCCATTGCCGATGGTGGAAGCCGCAATCAATCGATACCGCGCTGGCAGTGCACGTCTCAACTCTGTCGAAGGGTTTGTCCGCCAAATTGTCGGGTGGCGGGAATTTATTTGGTGGCAATATTGGCGTCAGATGCCGGGAATGCGCACGCATAATCACTGGCAAGCCACGAAACCTGTGCCTGAATTTTTCTGGACGGGTGAGACTGAGATGAATTGTCTAAAGACTGTCATCAAACGCGTACTGCGAACAAGTTTCAACCATCATATTGAACGGTTGATGGTGTTGTGTAATTTTTGTGTACTCGCTGGGATTGACCCCGCTGAAGTGAACGATTGGTTTATGTCGCTTTACATTGATGCCTACGACTGGGTGATGTATCCAAATGTCATTGGCATGGGTCTCAATGCAGATGGCGGATTGACAGCAACAAAGCCGTATATTGCATCCGCTAATTACATCAACAAAATGAGCGACTTTTGTGGGGGCTGTGCATTCAATCACAAACAACGGCATGGCAAAGACGCCTGCCCGTTCAATATCTTGTACTGGAACTTCCTAATCAAACACGAAGCAGAGTTGCGCGCCAATCCGCGGATGGGACCTAATGTATTGGCGTTGCGGCATTTGGATGACGAAGAACGTGCAATTGTCACGCTGGAAGCGCAGGACTTCCTAGCAACGCTTTGAAATGGCAAAGCACAGAAAAAAAGCAGACCTCCCAACCAAAGTCTGCCCTGTTTGCGACCGCCCTTTTACATGGCGCAAAAAGTGGGAACGTAACTGGGATGAGATCAAATATTGTAGCGAGCGCTGTCGTCGCCGACGCGCGCAACACCATCCACAACCATGAGCAGTAAAAATCTCAGACGCGACTTCAAAAATCGCGCCGACCTTATTCGATATTTACAACTGACGTTTCCAGACGAAGCGCATCGTGATGCGAACATCTCGCCAATGCGAGGCGGGCGTGAAGCCGGTCTCGCATTGCTAAAAACGATTGATCCCTCCGACTATGGCAAATCTCGCAATCATCTAGATGGCGCCGTCACCAAGCTTTCCCCTTACATTCGGCACGGCGCATTGACACTCACCGAAGTTCGCGACCACGCACTCGATATTACAAACAAACCTCAGTTTGAGGCCAACAAATTTGTATTTGAGTTGGCCTACCGCGATTATTTCCAGCACGTCTATGCCAAAGAAGGCGTCTCAATTTGGGATGACCTAGAGCCTTACAAAACAGGCTTCGTGGCAAATGACTACGCAGACAATTTGCCTAACGATGTCTTAACTGCCCAGACAGGCGTTGCAGCAATGGACGCTTTCATTCGTGAACTCTACCAGACTGGCTATTTGCATAATCATGCCCGGATGTGGCTGGCCGCCTACGTAGTGCATTGGAGACGCATAAAATGGCAAGCTGGCGCACGCTGGTTCTTGCAGCATTTGTTAGACGGTGATCCGGCCAGCAACAATTTGTCTTGGCAATGGGTTGCCAGCACTTTTAGCCAAAAGCCTTACTTCTTTAACTTGACCAACCTGCAAAAATTTAGTCATGGTCACTACTACGACACAACCTCAAACGTAGGGCATGAAATTTTTGATTTACCGTATGAAGTTCTAGAAAAGCAGTTATTTCCGCATAAACCGCAGAACGACCGACCAACCCGTAAGCCAAAGAAATCTGGGAAACGTCGGCAGAGGCCACATCATTATGAATAATTACCCTATTGTCTGGGTCTTTGGTGACCATCTCAGCGTCACGAATCCCGCGCTCTTAACGTATCCAGATGCGCCTGCAATTTATGTTTGGGATGAAGACATGCTGCATCGAAATCAACTCAGCCTAAAGCGCATTGTGTTTGTGTATGAATGTCTGCTTGAGTTGCCTGTCGTCATTCGCAAAGGGAACACAGCAGATGTGTTAACCGAGTTTGCAGTTGAACACAATAGTTCAACAATTGTCAGTGTCAAAAGCATTAGCCCTCGTTTTCAACACCATTGCCAGTCCTTAAGCAAAAAAGGCTTGACATTAGAACTACTAACGCCAAAGCCTTTTGTGTCATATTCAGGCAAACGCGACTTGAAACGCGCCTCACGCTACTGGCGACAAATCCAGAGCTATGCCTTCCAATATACGGAATAGTTAGACAACCTTTGCAGTTACATCCATTCCCGCCTTTAGGGAATTGGCGGCAATACAGGCCCGCTCCGCAATCACAACTAGCTTTTCTAGTTGCGCGCGGTCTGCTGCATCTGCTGAGACTTGGATCTCAGCAGCCGTAAAGCGCTTCGGGGTTCCTTCAAGTGTCCCTGCCACTGCAACTCTAACGTTGGAAATATCAGCTTCGCGGGTACGGATTGCTTCCAACAGATTACTATTGAAGCAACCACCAAGCGCAATAAGCAGCATTTCGCCCCCCATCATGCCAGTATCGGTTCCGCCTTTTGCTTCAGGACGATCGATCTGAACTTTGTGATTTCGTGCGACACCTTCTGTAGCGGTTGCAGATTGTTGTGACAGATTTACAGTAATAACAGGCATGAGTAAACTCCTATAACTTTTGATAGCTATGACTTAATTCAGTCTAGCGCTATTAATATCCGCCGCCAACAACGCTAAACCTTGTG
>JAHDIM010000236.1 GCA_020630805.1 Anaerolineales bacterium | reverse complement strand
GCAGCGGGCTGGATGGTCAATTGGTGATCCAAAACAATACTAGTCAAGGTTTGTTAATTGTTTGGCCTAGTGGCGTTACAGGATCGACTTCTGTTCCTGCGAATAGCGGCTTACAAATTGCGGCACCTACAGGAACGCAATCGATTGAGATTAACGGGCCTAGCGGACAGAAAATTGTCAGTGGTGAATTAAGTTCAGCCTCTACGCTGGTGATTACGGAACTTGACTCGGCTGGATTTGACTTTGAAGCCGTTTTAGAACCTTAGCCAGTCTGACTAAGGTGTGGTTTGGAATTGTGAAAGGTCTTGCAGATGCAAGGCCTTTTTTATTTGTATTGGCGGTGTAAACAAAGTCAATTGCAAGACGCGCTACGTTTGGCAAACAAGTAGGAAATTTCCACTAATCCGTGAAAATGACGTGACAAGTCTCTACAGCGTGTGTCAAAATATCAAGGTTAGATTAGCTCTTTAATACTTTATTCTGGGGTCTAGAGGAATTTGTAACGCATATGTTGATGAAAAATACTAAATTTTTCACATTTTTGGTACTTATTACGCTGTTTGTAACTGTGCCGCAGGCACAAGCCAGCACAAATCTCTTGTCGAATGGGAGTTTTGAAAATGGGTCATATAACTGGAACGGAAATGGATCTTTAGAGATCCCAAATGGCTGGTCATTTGTGTGGGCTGAAGATGGCAAATGGTCACAGCCACAATCACGCGTGTGGCAGAGTGGATCAGGTGGCCGCTGGTGGCGAGATGGTAGTCATACCTTTGCCGTGCGGAGCTATGGCCCACCAATTTCAACGCGGTTAGCACAGCGCGTCGAAGGACTAAATCCAGGCGAGATCTATAAAATGACGATTCCGATTTGGCCTGAAGTGGTGTCATATTATGATCCCGGCAAAACTTACTCAGCAGCTCAAGACGCAGCTGAGATCCAAGTGCAAATCTTTTCCGGTGGTGAACAAATTTTCAATAGTGGCTTACTAGATACGCGTGATTTTCCGGTGGGCCGCTGGTCACGGATGGAAGTCAATATTGCGCCAGATTCTGGTGATCTAGAAGTTCACATTTCATTGCGTAATCCGAATTTCAATGCATATAACGGGTTTTTCTTAGATGGTCTGAGCTTGAAAGGCACTGGGCTAATGAGCCCAAGCGCGAAATTAGCGCTTGAAAAACTTGAAGAAGCGGAAGACCTGCTCAAAGAGGCCAAGAAGCTAGAAAAGAAAGCTGAAAAAGAAGCCGATATTGCCGAAGACCTAAAAGAAACGAACCGCGCACGGACAATTTTGGCTTTTGAACGCACCTTGGAATATAAAGGCGAAGCTGAAGGGCTGGCTAGTCAAGTTACGACCTTAGCGCTGCAAGGCTTTCATGACATTATTCCGCTGGCTACCGAAACAACCAATATTGCGCTGAAAATTGGCGGCTATGCGGCCATTGCTAATGAAGCGCAAGCCTACGCCCGCGTCTATGCCCCAGAAGGCAATGCAAACGTGAGTATTTCGACATCATCGGATGAGACGTCAAACCCAAGTCTGGATGGTCAACTGATCATTCAAAATGACACCAATCAAGGTATGCTCATTGTCTGGCCAAGTGGGGTTGCCGATGCGACATCTGTTGCTGCAAATAGCACCGTTCAAATTGCGGCACCTACGGGGCGGCAGTCAATTGAGATCAACGGCCCAAGTGGGCGTCAAGTGGTGAGCGGTAGTCTGAGTTCGTCATCTAAATTGGTGCTTTCTCAAGTGCCCGCACCAGGGTTTGTGTTTACTGCTGAGTTACAAGACTGATGTAGAACGGGGCTTCACTCTCAATAAGAATCAAAAAGGGCTTTGCAAAACTTGCAAAGCCCTTTTTGTTTGTTTTGCTTTAGGGTTAGCCCAACGCTTCCATTGGATCTACATAGTCGTAACCCAATGAGTCGGCGACACCTGCGTGAGTAACTTTGCCGTTTGCAGTGTTTAGACCGAGTAACAAGCTGCCATCGCTAGCGCAGGCGGCTTTCGCACCCATGTTTGCCAACTTGACTGCATATGGCAGGGTAACGTTGGTGAGTGCTAAGGTTGAGGTACGTGGCACTGCGCCTGGCATGTTCCCAACTGAGTAGTGCACCACGCCTTCTGAAACGTAAATTGGATCGTTGTGATAAGTCACGCGATCGACGGTTTCAACACAGCCACCTTGGTCAATGGCGATATCAACGATGACTGAACCATCTTCCATGTTTTGCACCATTTCGCGGCTGACCAACTTCGGCGCAGACGCACCAGGAATTAGCACTGCGCCGATGAGCAAGTCTGCTTCTGCAACCGCTTCAGCGAGGTTAGCGCTGTTTGACATGACGGTTTCAACGCTTGGGCCGAAGATATCGTCCAAGTAGCGCAGGCGGTCTGCATTGATGTCCAAAATGATGACGCGAGCGCCAAGGCCAATGGCCATTTTCGCAGCGTTTACACCAGAAACACCACCACCAACGATGGTAACGGTAGCAGGGCGCACACCAGGAACGCCACCCAGCAAGACCCCTTTGCCGCCATAGGCTTTCTTCAAGAAGTGTGACCCCAACTCAACTGACATGCGGCCAGCGACTTCACTCATTGGTGTCAGCAATGGCAAGCTGCGGTTTGGCATTTGCACGGTTTCATAGGCAATAGCGGTGGTGCCTGCTTCGACCAATGCTTTGGTCAAAGGGGCTTCGGCTGCCAAGTGCAAATAGGTGAAGAGCAACAAGTCTGCGCGGAAGTATTGATATTCTTCTGGCAATGGTTCCTTAACTTTGTAAACCATTTCAGCAGCCCAAACTTTGGCGGCGTCTGCTTCCATGGTTGCGCCAGCTGCTTCGTAATCTGCATTTGCGAACCCGCTGCCTGCACCCGCATCAACTTCAACGATGACGCTGTGACCGTGCTTGGTTAATTCCGCGACGCCTGCAGGCGTGATCCCAACGCGATTTTCGTTGGTTTTGATTTCTTTTGGGACACCGATAATCATGAGATTTTCCTTTGCATTCAGCAGGTATTTTTGTGTATCCGTTGCCCAAGACAAAAATTTTTATTGTTGGGTAGACGAATTCATATTTTTTGCGAATTTTCGCCAATAGAATAACAATGGAAAGCAGATTCTTATATGGTGAGATAAAAGCAAATCTGGATTTTTTTGAATGTTTTTAGGAAAATAAATATATGAGCCTAAAAATTGAAAGTCTTGACTCTACATCTTGGCAAATTCTAAAAGTATTACAGAAGCATGGCCGTATTTCCTACAGTGAGCTAGGAAAAATTGTGGGCCTTTCTACGCCAGCCGTCAGTGAACGGGTACGGAAATTAGAAGAGATTGGTGCAATTGAACGGTACCAAGCTGTCGTAAATCCTCGTCTGCTGGGCTATGAGATTACGGCATTGGTGAGCATTAAGACTGCACCAGTGAATTATGGTCGTCTGATTGGCTTTGCAGAGCGTTCTGGCGCGGTAACAGAGTGTCACTACATTACCGGCGATGCATCCTTTGTCTTGAAAATTGTGGTGCAAGACATCAAAGAGATGGAGCGTTTTATTGGCGAAGTGTCGCACATCGGCACGACTAACACCTCAGTGGTAATGTCTACTAACGTAGACGGAAAAATCCTGACCGATAAAAACTGGGTCATGGAATAATTTCAGCCATCACATCCTGAGCGAGGTCGAATGGGTCTTCTTATTCAGAACTCAGACTATCTCGTTTTTTATTCACTCTGTCCAAATAATTTGTCGCGTCTCGTGGCTGGCATTGGGGGCAATTGTCACTGCGGCGTCTCCAACATTGCCAGCTTCGACACAGACCATTTCAAGATATTCGGCATCTCCGAAATCTCCCATTCGCGCTGACTTTTCAATCCAAGGATTCCAGACAACGGTACTTTGGCTACCTTGTTTTCTAATATGGATCGTACGCGCTAAACCAGGATCAACAATATCGACTTGCTGCGAATTCTCTAGATAAATGCGATCTACTTCCGCCGCAATTTGAATCGGCAGTGCGCTCGATTTGCGCTGCATGTCATTAAGCTGGTCGAGATAGTCGATTCGCTCCAAGCCTTTGATTGTAATGTTGGTGCTATCTGCAACTGCAAAGTATGTGTGCAGCGCATTGGTCATTGTTATTGCTGCATCGCCTAGATTGTCACAACGCATGCTGACCTCAAGGCGGGTGCCCAGCGTGACTGTCACGGAGAGCTTGAACTGATGCGGCCAAAGTGCAGTTGTGGCGCTGGTGTCTGTCAAGACCAAGGTGATGCTTGTCTCACCCGAGGCAGCCTGCGCTGTCTGCGTCACTTGCCACATGCTGCGGCGGGCAAACCCATGCGAAGGTTTAGAGGTGTCAGCAGGATGACTACCGAACCATGGAAAGATAATCGGAATGCCACCGCGAATGGCAGAACCTGCCTCATAGTTTGCAAGCTGACTGACCCAAATGACGGGTTCATGCCCAGTTGGCTGATACGAAAGCACATGCCCCCCGTAAACCGAGACAGCTGCGGAGCCATACCCATTTTGCAACGCAGCGATTGGAAATTCGCCGGGCCCACTCAGGAACTGGATATGGTCTGGAATCGCAAACTGGGCATTGAGTTGGTCGATCATGTTGTGTTAGTTTGGCCTAGTGCTCTGCAAAGCTCGGTTCTAATGCTTTGATCTCGTCAACGGTTTGCACGCCAAGCTGGGCCATATTGGTTTTCAAGTCAGCCAGCAAAATTTCGGCAGCGTGGACGCCGCCGACTTCACCAAATGCCGCAACTCCCAGCATAAAAGCGCGCCCGCATAAGACAAAGTCTGCCCCTAATGCCAGCGCTCGAATGACGTCAAGACCGGAACGAATACCGCTATCAAAAACGATTTTGGCGCGCCCGTTGACCTGCTCTACAATCGGCGGCAAGGCATCGATTGCGGCTGGGGCTGCATCCAATTGACGACCGCCGTGATTGGACACGCCAATCCCTTCAATGCCAAGTGAGATTGCAGTTTCCGCGTCCTCAGGATGCAATAGCCCTTTCAATATAATCGGTCCATCCCACGCATCACGGATGCGCTTCATGTAATCCCAAGACAGATTGCCTCCGAAACGCTCGCCCACAAACTTCGCCGCATTGCGGATGTCAGTTGCATCGGCGTATTTTTCGACGGTGCGAAGGCGCGGCAAGCCTTTGGTCAACGTCGCAACGGTCCAAGCAGGGCGCTTGGCTGCTTGCCAAACGAAGTTTGCGGTAATTTCGGGTGGAATGCGCAGCCCCGCGCGGGCCGTCCGTTCGCGGCGACTGGAGGCTGGGATGTCTGCGGTTACGACTAAAGTGTGAAAGCCGCTGTCTTTAGCACGCAGCAAAATGTCGTCACAAATCTCTGGGTCGCGGGGTGTATAGAGCTGGAACCAGCCCATGTCACCGACAACTGCACCAATGGTTTCTGGTGTCTGGGTTGCGGCGGTGCTTAGGCAATATGGAAATCCATATTGGGCAGCAGTCTTCGCCAGAATAATCTCTGCATCCGGCCACATGAGGCCAGTGAGTCCAACAGGTGCAACGCCAAAGGGCATGGCATAGGTGCGGCCGAAAATCTCGGTTTCCGTATTTTGCGTTTGCGCGCCCATCATGAATTTGGGCGTTAGTGTCACACGGTCTAACCCGGTGCGATTGCGCGTCACAGCGACGTCTTCACCAGTGCCCATGTCCAGATATTCCCACGCGATAAGTGGAATACGCTTTTGGGCGCGTTTGTACAAGTCACTAATGGCTGGATATTTTTGTAGCTTTTCTGCTGATTGTGTTGTCATTGTGTGGTTCCCTTTTTACGCTCGAAGTCTATCAGAGTTGTCTCAATTTGCGGGGACAAGCGCTTCGCATAAAATCTCAGCCGGATGCTTCGCAAGTCGTGTTGTGCCGTCATAAATTTGCTCGCGGCAGCTAGTGCCCGCAGCGGCAACAATCGTGTCTTTAGATGTGGATCGCACCGCCGGGAAGAGGGCGCGTTCCCCCATCTTCATCGAAATCTCAACATGTTCTTTTTCATAGCCAAAAGACCCGGCCATGCCGCAACAGCCCGAGTCGACTTCAGTGACTGTGTAGCCGGGCAACGCCAAAATCTGCTTGGCTGTTTCCGTTCCGGCTAACG
>JAHDIM010000017.1 GCA_020630805.1 Anaerolineales bacterium | reverse complement strand
CCAAAATCACCAATCGCCAAGATCCAACTTGTCTGACTTGTCCCGCGCCCTACATTCCACTTATAATGTTTTCGTACTAACAAACCACTTATTTCCTCAAACTAACTTGACTTTAGGTTCGCCTTGACAACACTAATCATTATCATCGCCACCATTACCGTTATGGTTGGCTTCAATGCGCTTTACGTGGGCGCAGAATTTGCGACGGTTCAAAGCCGCAAAACACGTATTAGCCAGATGGCAGGCAGTGGCAATCGCTTAGCGAAAGCCTTGCTTCCAGTGCTAGAAGACTCTAAGCGTCTCGATAACTACATTGCGACGTGCCAAATTGGCATCACGATTTCTTCGTTGGTGTTAGGTGCCTACGGGCAAGGCAGCGTTGCAGAAGCGCTCAAGCCTTGGTTGGCCAATGTGATTGGCGGTGGTGAAGCCACTACGGCGTCTATTGCCACGGCAGAGACCTTGGCAGCTACGCTGATGCTGGTGCTCCTCACTATTTTGCAGGTCATTTTTGGTGAACTGTTGCCAAAGTCATTGGCGCTGCAATTCCCAGAAACAGTCGCGCAATATACGCTCTACCCTATTCGCTGGTCTGAATTCGTTCTCAAACCTTTTGTTTGGTTCTTCAACGGTAGCGGCAATGTGCTGATGCGCATGATGGGGATTGAACATGGCCATGAACACGGCAATGTTCACTCGCCAGAAGAAATTGAAATTCTGGTGGGCGACAGCGCCGAAGGCGGCATTCTGGACGACGACGAACGTCAAATGCTGCATAACGCGTTCCGCTTGCGTGATCTTGTTGCGCGCCAAGTGATGACACCGCGCACAAAATTGATTGCTGCGCCAATCGACTCGGATCCGAAAGCGGTGTTAGAAGCTGCCATCAATGCTGGTTATAGCCGTATTCCACTTTATGAGGAAAACAGTGACCAGATTAAAGGATATGTGCATGTAAAAGATGTCTTCCGCCTGACCTTGAATGGCAAAGGCAACTTGGTTGACATCATGCGCGATGCGATTTACATCCCCGAAGCGTTACCTGTGGCGGAGCTATGGGAAAAGCTTGGGGAAGCGCGCCGCTATCTTGCGATTGTATTCGATGAATATGGTGGTACGGCTGGCATGATCACGATTGAAGATCTCATTGAAGAAATCACTGGTGAAGTGCAAGACGAATTCGACAACGAAAACGCATTGGTCTCGGCTGGCAAAGATGGTCGCGTTTATTTGAGCGCTGAACTTTTGGTTTCTAAGCTAAACGAAAATTACGATCTCGATTTCTCGACTGAGAATGCCGACACAATCGGCGGGTTGGTTTTCACCAAACTGGGCCACGTTGCCAAGGTGGGGGATGAAATTGAGGCGGGGAACCCACCAACCAAGATTCGGGTTGAAAAAATTGCTGGTCGCACAATTACCGAAGTATCTCTGCTTCTAGATGGGACCCGTGACGCCAATACTGGTGAATGGGAGGTTGCAGACCGTGATTAGTAATACTGTTTCTCAATATCGAACGCCGCTTTTATTGGCGGCGACCCCGGGCATGATGTTGTTCGGAATGTCTGTGTTTGCAGCAGATCCGGACGTGCTGCCGAGCCCATCTGTGCTAATTGTGCCGATCATCATCATTATGATCTTGGTTGCGCTCAATGGCTTGTTTGTGGCCGCTGAATTTGCGCTCGTAGGGGTACGTCCAACGCGGATCGATCAGCTTGCTGAAGAAGGGAATGCGACGGCGGCAAAAATTGCTGGCATTCTAGACTCGCGTGAAAATAAAGATCGTTACATTGCAACGGCCCAATTAGGGATCACAATTGCCTCGCTTGGTCTTGGGATGTACGGTGAGCCTCAGATTGGACACTTCATTGAGCCTTACTTGGCGCGCATCCTTGATGTAGATCCAAATACCGCTTGGATCCACACGGCTGGCTATCTGATCGCCCTCAGTATGCTGACTTACTTGCATGTGGTGATTGGTGAAATGATCCCGAAATCACTGGCGTTGTCCTCAGCAGACAAGACAGTGCTGTGGGTGAATGGGCCAATGACAGTCGCGGGCTTCATTCTTGGCATTCCAGTTCGCATTTTGAACGCAATTGGCAATATGTTGCTACGCGTTGCTGGCGTTCCTCCAGCCTCTGGTGCAGATCGCCTGCACTCAACGGAAGAGTTGGAATTGTTGGTGTCTGAAAGTGCAGAAAGCGGCATGCTCAACGAAGAAGAAGAGGAAATGCTGCTCAATATCTTTGACTTTGGGGACCGTCAAGTCAATCAGGTGATGACACCGCGGCCAAAGATCCAAGCCATCTCTTACGACGCTGCCATCGAAGACATCTTCGACATTGTGGTGAAGAGCAAGCACAGCCGTTTCCCAGTCTATGAAAATAACTTAGATCATATTGTGGGCGTTGTGCACTTCAAAGACTTTGTGAAACTGCATTTAGATGGCGTTCAAAACTACCAGATTGCTGAACTGCTCAAGCCGTTGCCGGTTGTGCCTGAAAATCACAAGATCGAAGAAATGTTGGAAGAATTCCAAAAGCAACACTTGCACATGGCAATTGTGCTGGATGAATTCGGTGGCACGGCTGGGATTGTGACCTTAGAAGACTTGGTCGAAGAAATTGTTGGCGAAATTCGTGACGAGTTCGATCGTGAGCGCGAACCGATGGTCAAGCTTGGACCGGGCATCATTGAAGTTGATGGGGATTACCTCATTGACGACTTGAAAGATGATGTCTATGTCGGCTCTGACAAAGAATTGCCAGACGTTGAAACCGTTGGCGGCCTCATCGTCACCGGCTTAGGTCGACCGCCCAAGCTCAATGATGTTTATGAAACCAATGGTGTCACGTTCAAGGTGCTGAGCGTGGATGGCCTTGCCATCGCCCGAGCGCGCATTGAATTCCCAGCGCCTGACTCGGCGCCCGCTGAAAAAGAAGACAGCCACGGACACTAAGTCCCTGTCACAACAGTGTAAGATAGACTTCAACAGGCTCCAGTTTAGGAGCCTGTTTGGATTAAGGACAATCTTCAATGATTTCAGATGAATTGATTCAGGTGATGCAGACGGCTCAGACAGTAGTGGTGTTAACCGGTGCAGGTGTCTCTGCTGAAAGCGGCGTCCCAACGTTTCGAGATGCGTTAACCGGCCTCTGGGAAAACTTTGACCCAGCGCAGCTTGCCACGCCAGAAGCCTTTCAGGCCAACCCCAAACTGGTCTGGGATTGGTATGCGTCGCGGCGCGAGATGTTGGCGGATGTCACCCCAAATGCAGGGCACTATGCGCTGGCTGAATTAGAGCAGCGCTATCCGTATTTTTATCTGATCACACAGAACGTAGACAGCTTGCATCAAGTGGCTGGGAATAAGTCTGTAATTGAGCTGCACGGTAACTTACAGCGGGTCTGCTGTTTCAATAAACTGCACGTGGCTGAAAATTGGGACGATTCAGACGGCGTGCCCAACTGTCAGCAGTGCGGCGCAATGTTGCGTCCAGACGTCGTCTGGTTTGGGGAAATGCTGCCAGAAGATGCCATTGATACGGCCTTTGCCGTGTCAAAATCGGCAGATGTGTTTATTTCAATTGGGACATCGGCTGAAGTGCAACCTGCGGCGTCACTGCCCGTACATGCTCTGCGTGGCGGCGCGACGTTTATCGAAATCAATCCGCACCCGACAATGCTGACAAACCGTGCGGATTTTGTCTTGCCATATCCTTCGGGGGAGGTGTTGCCAGAGTTGGTTGCGGCGTTGAATCTTCGTCGTTAGCACTCTGAATGACACGTTCTGTGGCTTTGGCTAGCAGACTTGCTTAACTTCATATATTCGGACATGACACGTCATGTCACTACAATTACTCCAGCTTCTCAAGACCGCCTGACTTAAACAAAAAAGCGCGTCACTTGCGTAACGCGCTTTTGAAATACTTTTGCTTCTAATGCGAGCCTATGCGCCTGGAATGACCAATTCCTGACCTGGGAAAATGAAGTTCGGATTGGTAATGCCATTGGCGGCCATAATATCGAGATAGCTAACGCCATATCTGGCCGCGATGCGAGCAAGAAATTCCCCAGACTGCACGACATGGATCGTTGGTCCGGTTGGTTCTGGTGCAGCAGGTGCGGCTTCTTCTTCGCCATCAGCGTCAGCGGTTTCACCATCGCCACTGCCTTCGCCTTCTCCGCCCTCAATAATTTCAGGGATGAGGCTTTCAGTTTGCGCTGCTTCTTCGGCGGCTAACTCTGCTTCTTGATCATATTCACGTGGGATTTTAAGGATCATGCCTGGATAGATCAGACTGGAGTTGTTCATCCGATTGAAGTACATCAATTCTGCCAAGTCAACTTGAACTTTGTTTGCGATTGCAATCAGATTATCACCTGCTTGAACGGTATATTCACTAGCGTTGGCAAGCTCAGCCTGGCGGGTTGGTGAAATTAGGCCAGTGCTTTTGAGGTCAATCCCGTCTAGGTAGAACGCATTCAATGCATTTGCAGGATCTAGCGCGCGCATTTCAAGATGGATCTCAACATCGGTGCCTTTGGGTTCAAAGTTGACTTCCAAGCGTGACCAACGTCCAACTGCAATTGAATTGCCGTCTAGCAGACCACTATCAAAGATTTGCACACCACCAGAGTAAAGGCGCAATTGCACTGCGACCGCCGCTGGGTTGCTTTCATAGACTTTACCCGGTGATGGGCGATCTAGAATTTCTGGGAAAATTGGTAACACCAAGGTGTAAATTTCACCCGGATCTACCACGTCTTTGATCGGCTGGCGCATGCGCAGGAACATGGGTCGCCCCACAGTTTCTGCTGCAAAGTAGCTGCGACCGTCACGGGTCAAGAAAGAGCCTGGGGCATACCGCACATATGTCGTTGGACGACCCCAAACTTCATCTTCAGCCCAAGACAGTTCCCACTGTAGTGGAACTTGTACTTCAGCAATGCCGTTCCATGGCGTTGAGCCTTCTTCAAAAGATCCGTTTGGAACGTGAGGAATAATTTGTGCCGCTGCGCTGCTTAGTGTGGTAATGCTCAACAGCACACCAAGTAAAACGGCATATTTAGATTTTGAAATAAAAGATTTCATAAAAAACATCTCCAGACCACGCTGCCCCTCTCAGCGCCGTCAAAATAAGCACTGTATTATAGTCCGTAGGCACAGCTTTTCGGTTTGAATCGTATTAGCAATGTATTTGGGTTTCTTAAGGCTAGCGTCAGGTTCGCTAGAAAAGGTGCCGATTCTGCATGTCTTGCAATCAAATCTGCAACACCTATCTTGTTCCACAAGACTTTATATTACATTATGTGTATCTGTCGCAATGGGACGTAATATCCAAAGTCTTGTGCGCATCTTTTGAACTAAGACACCAAACTATCGAAAATCGAACAAAACGTAAACGACCTGCATAATAATTGAGGAGACATCAATGCCAACTTATTCTTTCCCGCCAATACCACTTGTCAATTGGGAGCCAACCCGGAACTCAGTGATTGTTTTTGCCCAAGTTATTGGCAAAGTTCGCCGCGCGTTGACACCACCTCAAAAACACTGGTGGCATGTTAGCTTGCACACTACTAGCACGGGGCTGACAACATCACCCATTCCCTACGGGCAACTAACGTTTACATTAGAGCTTGATTTCATTACGCATCGGTTGGTCTTTTCGACGAATCAAGGTCACTTGGCGACTATTGCATTGCGCGGGCAATCGGCAATGCGGTTTACCGAGTCACTGTTGGTGCTGTTAAGCAGCCACGGCATTGATATTGAATTTGACCGCGAGAAATTTTCAGACCCTAAACCGCTGATTTATGACATCCAAGCTGTTTCGCGTATGTGGGCTGCAATTTCACAAATCGATTCGATTTTGACTGAGTTCAAAGGAACGTTTCGACGGGAAAGCGGGCCAGTGGTGCTTTGGCCGCATCACTTTGACTTGGCCTTGTTGTGGTTCTCTGGCCGTTTAGTGCCTGACCAAGACCCTGAAAACGAAGAATATGCCGATGAGCAAATGAACTTCGGGTTTTCAACTGGTGACGGCGCTATTCCAGACGCTTATTTCTACATTACGGCCTATCCACTTCCAGCGGGTCTGACCGACACGGCTTTACCAGATGGGGCTTACTGGCAGACAGATGGTTTCACAGGTGCAATTTTGCCCTATCAGACCCTAGTGGAGTCGGATGACCCGCAGGCGCTTTTGTTGTCTTATCTAAAGACTGTGCACGCCGCAGGCAAGGCGCTCATGGCAGACTAAGTGTTTCGCAACAAAAACTCAGAAATCAATATGACGTTTGTTTGCGAAACCTTCAGGAAAAACCAGATCTACCTTCAAGTTTATGTTGAATTTTTTCTGGTTTTTTCATAAATGGACACCAAAAATCAGCAATTTTGAAATTGGTCAAAATTGGGTGTCGAAATCTGTCATTGTCATTCGTCGGTAGAGTGAAAGCAGCAAAAAAAGCTGCATAAGTAATTCAATCGGATCTGACAGATCCACACATAGAAGGAGACATCTCATGAAATACCTCGCAATGATTTACAGTGACGAAAGCCAAATGGAACACATGACCGAACAAGACTGGGCGGACTCAATTGTGGCCTACGGCGCCTACTCGCAAGCACTGGCTGAAGCTGGCGTCTTGGTAGATGCCAACGCCTTGCAACCTTCTACGACGGCAACCACCGTGGCAATGCGCGACGGTGAAATGATCACTACGCACGGCCCATTCGTGGAAAGCAAAGAACAGCTTGGTGGTTACTACGTCTTGGAATGTGACAACTTGGATGAAGCCATGCAATGGGCGGCAAAGTGCCCTGGCGCAATGTTCGGCACCATTGAAGTCCGCCCTGTCATGAGCATTCCAGAAAATGGATTAGGCTAATAATTAATTGCTAAACGGATAACTGCTGAATTGTGAACGGCTGTCTCCACTCCGCATCGTAGTAACAGTCAATAACAATTAACAATTCAGCAATTCACCCATTAATTATTAAGAATGTCTGCTGTTACCGAAACGCTCGCAACGGTCTATACCCAAGAATATTCACAGATTCTGGCCGTGTTGATTGGCAAAACGGGAGATTTTGAACTCGCGGAGGAAGTGCTGCAAGAAGCTTTCACCATCGCGATTGAGAAGTGGGAAACAGACGGCATTCCGCGCAAGCCGGGCGCGTGGCTCACAACGACCGCGCGCAACAAGGCCATTGATCGACTACGGCGAAAGCAGGCGGTGGCAATTGACAGCCAAGAAATGGCTGAGCTGCCGCCCGCTGCGCTGCAAGTCACGCCAGACTTTGACGCCACGGGTGACATTCCTGACGAGCGCCTCAAACTGATTTTTACCTGCTGTCACCCAGCCCTGTCGATGGAGCAACGGGTTGCGCTAACCTTACACTCGTTAGGTGGGTTGACAACGGAAGAAGTTGCGACCGCCTTCATGCTGCCTGTGCCAACCATGGCGCAGCGCTTGGTCCGGGCCAAGAAAAAGATCAAAAACGCAGGCATTCCTTACTATGTGCCGCCCGCACATTTGCTAACAGAACGTGTCAATGCAGTGCTAAGCGTGCTGTATCTCATTTTTACGGAAGGATATGCGGCCTCAACTGGCGATGATCTAATTCGCTGGGAACTGTGCGACAACGCCATCCGGCTCACCCGCGTGTTAGAAGGTCTCATTCGCCATAGCAAAACTGATGTCACCGATGCGCAGTATGCCGAGGTGATTGGTCTGTTAGCGTTGATGTTGCTGCATCATTCACGCCGTAAAGCCCGCATTACAGACGATGGTGCCTTGATTCAGCTCGACCAACAAGACCGCGCAATTTGGGACCAACGCCTAATTCAAGAAGGCGTGACGTTGGTGCAAAAAGCGCTTTATATGCGGCAGGTTGGCCCTTATCAATTGCAAGCTGCGATTAGTGCCGTGCATGCGGAAGCTGAGACTGCCGCAGCAACCGACTGGGAACAGATTGCCGGGCTCTATCAGCACCTGATGCGGCTGGATAAAAATCCGCATATTCGCGTTAATCATGCCATCGCTGTATCTTATGCGTTTGATATTGAACTGGGTTTACTCCTCTTAGACCCACTGACGGACACGCTCAGTCATCACCCCACTTTCCATCTAGCGCAAGCGGATATGTACAAGCGTTTGGGGCAGACTGAACAATCGTCTGCTGCCTATCAACAGGCATATACGCTTACGAGTAATACCATTGAGCAGGACTTTATCGTCAAACAATTAGCGCAGTTGGACGCTTCAATGTAAGCGCAATGCGTCGGTGTCGCGGCCTACGAATGCTAACTTGGTGTTAGCTCCACATTTATTAGCGAATTAACAATTCATCACGTCAGTAATTCCCCATTCCTCTGGTATTATCCTCGTGCCACACAAACTAATTACATACAAAGGAAAACACCATGGAAGAAACATTTCTTTCAACTGTTGTCTTGCCATTAGCGATTGTCATCATCATGATTGCGATGGGCATGACGCTCACGATTGCCGACTTTCGACGGGTCTTGTCCGAGCCGAAAGCTGTTGCTGTTGGCTTGTTCTGCCAGCTGATTATTCTGCCGATTTTAGGAATCCTCATTGCGTTTATCTTGCCATTAGATGCGGTCTTTGCTGTCAGCATTGTGCTGCTTGCGGCGTCACCTGGGGGGACAACATCGAACCTTGTCTCTCATGCCGCAGAGTTGGATCGTGCCCTGTCTGTAACCCTGACCGCGATTTCAAATATGGTGTCATGGCTCACAATTCCTATTTTGTTAGGGATTGCACTGCGTATGTTCCCCGGACCGTCGGGTAATGGTGATTTCCCAGTTGGGGATGTCATGGTCCAAGTTGCTGCGCTGACCATTGTGCCAATTATTATTGGGATGTTGATTCGCCGCTTTGCACCAGGGTTTGCAGAGAAAACCAAGAATGCATCTAAAATTTTCTCTGGTGTCTTCTTACTTGTTGTGATTGTTGCGCTCGTGATTCAAAACTGGGAAGTGGTGCGCACTGAAACACCACGGTTTGCATTGGCGTTCATCTTGCTCAATGCTGTGGCATTGTTTGCAGGCTTGTTCATCGCACGTGCTTCTGGACTCGGCAAGAAACAATCCACCACGATTGGGATTGAAACAGGACTACAAAATTCAACCTTATCGATTACCGTCGCGCTGGCGATCTTGGGCAACACAGCCATGACCATCATTCCAGCACTTTATGGCATTTGGATGTTAGCCACCGGCTTCGCATTTGCGTTCTATTTCAACCGAGGCGCAGAATAGGATGTTTGCGCTTGGTGAAGTTCAGTTGAACTTCTAAGGCACGCTACTTAAAGACGCCCTTGAGCTGCATAATCCTCAAGGGCGTTTTCGTTTTCAATCGATATACTTACATCTATGACAGCAGAACGTGAATTTGACATCATTGTGTGGGGCGCAACGGGCTTCACTGGTCGGCTGGTCGCCGAGTATTTGCATCAGCGCTATGGTGACGATGCAACCCTCAAATGGGCGATGGCTGGCCGCAACCTAAAAAAACTTGAAGCCGTCCGCGCAGAAGTTGCGGATGACAGCGTTCCACTCATCGTGGCTGACAGTAAAGATGCGGCTAGCTTAGATGCGCTCACAAAACGGACGCAGGTCGTCTGCACGACTGTGGGGCCATATGGGAAATATGGCTCTCCGCTCGTTGCGGCCTGTGTTGCAAATCAGACCCATTATTGTGATCTCGCCGGAGAAGTAACATGGATGCGCGACATGATCGATCAGCACCATGTTGCGGCGCAAGCAAACAGCACCAAAATTGTGCACACCTGTGGTTTCGACTCGATTCCCTCAGATATGGGCGTTTATTTTGTCCAACAACAGGCGCTGGCGCAAACAGGCAGTCCCGCTGCGCGCATTCGGATGCGCGTGAAAGCAATGAAAGGCGGTTTTAGCGGCGGCACGTATGCCTCGATGAATGACACCATGGAAAAGGCGGCTAAAGATAAAAGCCTGTATGCTGTGTTGCTCAATCCCTATGGCTTGAATCCGGCTGGTGAGCAAGAAGGCCCCGACAAGCGCGACTTGCAAAGCGTCATCTATGAAAAGGCCACAAAAAGTTGGATCTCACCCTTTGTGATGGCTGGCATCAATACGAAAGTGGTGCGGCGGAGTAATGCGCTGTTGAACTATCCCTATGGCAAAGATTTCCGCTACGACGAAGCCATTCTCAATGGCGATGGTTTTGGTGGGCGGCTCAAAGGTATTTCCGGGGCCATTGTGCTGGGGATTGTGATGCTAGCGAAGCCGGGGTCGCTCCTAAAGCGGATTCTCAATTGGCTATTACCAAAGCCCGGAGAAGGGCCAAGCGCCGCCGAACGCGAAGCCGGGTTTTACAACCTACGCTTTTACACAACGTTAAACGATGGCGCGACTGCGCTTGGCAAAGTGACGGGCGACCGAGATCCGGGCTATGGCTCAACTGCAAAGATGATGGCCGAAAGTGCCATCTGTCTGGCCAAAGATGACTTGCCTGAGGTAAGTGGTGTGCTAACGCCGTCGGTCGCGATGGGGGATGCCCTGTTGACCCGCTTGCAGGAGAATGCTGGACTGACGTTTAGTTATTCTGCGAAATAGTGTTTTTAGATATAGAGGTGCGGCGGACCTCCTTGCTTCACCAAGTGTCCGCAGGTAAGGTGCCGCTGTCTACACACTGAAGCTACTCAAAATCTGAATCAAAAATGCGCTCACAACGAGCGCATTTTTGATTCAGGGGATGAAAGAACGCTTACACAGCAACAGCAGCCATCGGACGCTGTTCTGCCACACGCGAGTGTAACCAAGCCATCAGTGCAGTTTGCGCGAACACAATCACTGGTGGAATTGCATTACCGGCGTTACCTTCCAAAACGATGTGGCAGAAGGTTGCACCAACCGTCAAACCAAAGATCAGCAATGCACCAACGTAGACGCTGCGGGCATCTACGAACCCATAGGCCAATGCCAAGATTGCGGCAACTTCAATGACACCAGTAAGCACGCGGAACCACGCTGGTAACCCGAATGCGTTGAAGGTAGCAACCATATCTGGCGCGCCGATGATTTTTGAAATGCCAAAGAAAGCGAATTGGGCGATCAGCAGAACTTGCAAGATGGTTTTGAAAATTTTCATGATTAGTCTCCTTGTGTGTCAAAAACAGCAAATAATATGTTTGGCGCGTTCGTTTGCGCCTTATACTTAACCGACGAATCACGATTGACAAAATCGACACCTAATTTTGACTAATTTCAAATTGATCAAATTGAGAGAATCCTATGCCTGCCCCACCTCGCAATCTAATAGAAGGACAACCTGTTTTAGTCGTTATCGATATCCAAGGCGGTGACTCTGGTTCAGATGATGAACCCTCGGCGCTGCCATTTATGTCAGACTATGGTGACTATATGGATCGTGCGCCAGCACTTATTCAGAAAGCGCGGGACTGCAATGTGCCCATTGTGTTCTTTCAAGAGGCACATCGGCGAAACCTGATCGACTTTGGTCGGGAGCTAGACGGCGCGGAAGATATTCATCTCTTAGAAGGGGACCCTGGAACTGAAGTGTCTCCAGCCGTTGGCATGCGTCCCGATGATTACTTCATCCGCAAGCGCCGCTACTCTTGTTTCTTTGGAACCGAATTTGAGATTCTGCTCAAAGGTCTGAAGGCCGACACGCTTATTCTGATTGGCGGCCACACTGATGTCTGCGTCCACTATACCTTTGTCGATGGACATCAACATGACTATTTCTGTCGCGTCGTGGAAGATGTTGTGGCCGGGTCTAGCCAAGCTGCGCATGATGCGGCGTTGAACGCGATGGAGTATTTACAAACCGGCGCACGACGCACCTCTGCTGAGGTTCAGGCTGCATTTGAAGCCTTTGCTGCGCAATAAAGTGTTGTGATGAAATGGAGTTGGCTTGCCCTTATTTGTGTCGCGCTGCTGCTAAGCGCTTGCGGGTCTAATACAACGGCTGCCTCTGCAACGCCAGAACCATTGCAGAGTTGTAGTGCTGCCCAAGGGGATGCTGCACGAGGGGAGGCGTTGTTTGCGCAGGACGTCTTGACCTACTATGCTGGCTGTAGCACATGTCATATGGTTGACAATGACATCATGTTACAAGGCCCGAGCTTACAAGGCGTTGGATCAGTTGCGGCAGGTCGCGTTGCGGGTCAAGATGCAGAGCAGTATTTGTGTCAGTCGATTTTGAACCCCAATGGCTATCTTGTCGAAGGCTTTAGTGCCAGTCTGATGCCGCCTTACTATGCGAATTGGTTGACCCAGCAAGAGTTAGATGATTTGATTGCGTATTTGGTGACGTTAGAGTGAAGGTAGTGCCATTCTGCGGAGTGGCGCTACTATGGACTTTGAATAAACAAAAAAGAGCTCTTTGCAACATGCAAGGAGCTCTTTCGTTTTAGTGTCCACTGCCCGCTAGGGTTGTGTCGTTACTGCCATTTTGAACGTATAGAATTTTGAAATTTGCGCAGCATGATTTTAAAACACTGGTTATACTGTTTGCTATGTCACTGATGTCAATTGAAGATGCCCAAACGCATATCCTGGCGAATTTTGCCGTATTACCAGTCGTCAAAGTACCGTTACTGGACGCACACGGCTGTGTTCTAGCTGCGGATATTGTTGCCAAAGATAACTTGCCGCCTTTTGATAATTCCTCAATGGATGGGTATGCGGTCCGAGCAGCCGATATTGCAGCACCCACACAGCTAAATGTCACTGGCGATATACCGGCAGGTGTTCATGCAACAGCGGTTTTAGCGCCCGGCTGTGCCATGCGTGTGATGACAGGTGCGCCCATTCCAACTGGCGCCGATGCGGTCATTCCTGTTGAAGATACAGATGACTTGAACTCAGTTCGTGGTGGGCCTTTGCCTACTCAGGTGACCATCAATCGCAATATCACAGTTGGAGATTACATTCGCAAAGCGGGTGGTGATGTTGCCTTGGGCAGCACTGTGTTGCAAGCGGGCAAACTGATTAATACGGCGACCTTGGGCGTGCTGGGGTCATTAGGCGTTGCGGACGTGCCGATCTATCGGCGGCCGAGAGTTGGGATCTTAGCTAGCGGCGACGAGCTAGTGGATGTGGGTGAAGACTTAGGGCCGGCCCAGATTCGAAATGTCAACGGATATACCGTGCAGACCATGGTGGCTGAGTATGGTGGCGTACCTGTGCCGTTAGGCGTTGCGCGTGACACGCGTGAAGATGTGCGCGCCAAACTCCGAGCTGCGTTGGATCAACATGTAGATTTGTTGGTGACATCAGCGGGCGTCTCTATGGGCGCGGCAGATGTCATGCGCCAAGAGCTAGAGTCGCAGGGTGAAATTCAACTCTGGAAAGTCAATATGAAGCCTGGTAAGCCAGTCGTGTTTGGACACTATCAGGGCATGCCTTGGCTAGGGTTACCGGGAAATCCGGTGTCAACAATTGTGGCCTTCAAGGTCTTTGCACGCCCCATTCTTTTGGCAATGCGAGGCCTGACCGATTTGGCGCATCCAACGGTGGCTGCGCGGCTGGTCCATCGCGTACAGCAGAACTCACGGCGCACGTTTATGCGCGCACAACTCTACCGTGATGATGCGGGGCAATTGCTGGCAACGAGTGCTGGTGGGCAAGAGTCGCACATGCTGCGCTCCTTGGCTGCCGCTAATGCTTTGGTGGTCATTCCGGAGGGATCTGACGCACTTGCGGAGGGCACTTTAGTAGAGGCTTGGCCGTTGGAATAAGTTGCGAATTGTGTCTTGCAAGAACCGTCAAAAATTTGTTATTCTGAAACCGGAGCACGCATTGTAGTTTGCGTAAACCAATCTAAATTAGGTGAAGACCAATGGCAAAAATTCGTTGTTTTTATGAAGACTGCTTATTTCTCAAAAAGGGATATTGCGTCAGCCCAATTGTTCAATTTGATCCCGAAGACGGGTGTCTGACGTACCAAATCAAAGAGCTAAAGGAAGAAGAAGATAATGACGCGCTTCTCGACTTAATCTCAGGTGATGATGACGAACTAGAAGATCTGTATGAAGATGATGATGGTCTCTACAACGAATGGGATGAGGACGACGAAGACGAAGTCTACTAGACCCGTTCGCCGCTAAAATAATTGAAATAAAAAAACACCCGCAACTGCGGGTGTTTTTGTTTATTCGCCTGAGTCGTGCCCAGAAAGCGTGCGTTCGAACATGTCGTCCAGCTTGCTGGCACCGTATGACTTCTTCTTGCGCTTCTTTTTCTTGCCTTGGTTCTTGTTTTGGGCCATTTTGAAGGCATATTCCATTGGGCTCATCACCTCAACAGGTTCTTCTTCTTCGTAATCTTCTTCTGGCTCGCCTTCAAGTTCAGGCTTTGGTACGGTGAAGTCAATTTGCTTCTTCTTGCGATTGACACCACTCACAATGACTTCCATTTCGTCACCAATGCTAACCAAGTTGCCAGCATGCTTGACGAAGTCGGTGCTTAATTCACGAACGTGGAGCAACCCTGGGCGTTCAGCGCCAATGTCAACAAAGGCCCCGTACTTTTCAACACGGACAACCTTACCAGTTGCGTAGACTTGGCCAATTTCAATTTCGCGCCATTCCACTGCAAGCGGTTCGAACATGGTCAGTTCAACGCGCTTCTTATCTGGTGACAGTTTACTGACCCATACATCGACGGCTTGACCTTCTTTGATCAATTCTTCGATTTTTTGACCGCCTTCACGAGGGATGCGTGAAAGGTGGATCAGGGCGTTTGCATCAGCGATTCCAATATCAACCGCTGCAATAGATGCAAGTGCTTGAATTTTCTTTACTGTGCCCGCGAACTTCATCTTTCGCTTAAGGTCGGCGAAAGAACTTGGTGGTGCTGCTTCCACTTCTTCCACAGCTGTGGTTTCTTCTGCAGCTTCTGGGCTTGGGACTTCTTCTGTCATCTGAGTATTTTTTCCGTTTAGGATCGCAATCCGATTATTACTAACCCAACTGTCAAATTCTTAACGTTGGATTAGCCAAAGGATTATACTGACCCTAAAAATAAGTGTCAATCAAAAATCCCCCTTTCTTTACGCGTATTTTGCAAGAATTACGGTATTAATCTTTTGTCAGAACTGCTAGGTTACTATTGACCCATGTTTTTGGAAGGTAGTATACTCCGGTAGAGTATGAGTGATTCACAATCTGATGTTCAAAAACGATTAAAGCGCATTGAAGGTCAAGTGCGTGGTGTACAGCGTATGCTTGAAGACGAACGCGACTGTAAAGAGATTATTCAACAGTTGACGGCCATCAAGTCTGCGGTACAGAACGCTAGCTTGGCTTACATGCGCACGTATGCATCTGATTGTGTGCTGCAACTTGATGAAAATGATCCCGTCAGCCGTCAAGCGTTGTTGGATGACTTGATTACGCTAATCGGAAAAGCAGGTTAGCGCATTCGTAAGAATTGCTTCACTGAACTGCTCTTCAACATAAGAACATATCTGGCGTGTCTGCCAGTCAATTAGGAGACAACATGTCAAAACCTCTGAATATTTCAGATGCTGAATTTCAAAACACTGTCTTGGACTCAGACGTCCCCGTAGTCGTTGACTTTTGGGCGGCCTGGTGTGGTCCTTGCCGCATGGTCGGCCCAATCTTGGATGAATTGGCTGCCGAATATGATGGCCAAGTCAAGATTGTGAAAGTGGATGTTGATGAGAATAAGCAATGGGCCGGTCACTACGGTGTCCGTGGTATTCCAACCATGCTGTTTGTCAATAATGGTGATGTTAAAAGCGTTGTTGGGGCACACCCCAAAGCTGCAATTGAAGCAAACATCAAAAGTATGTTGAATGCGCCAGAACCTGCCCCTGCGCCAGCACCCGATGACTATGACTGGACAAAGCCAGTCAACTTAGGTGACTCTGACTTCGAAAGCGTTGTGCTGAAATCAGAAGTTCCTGTTGTGGTAGATTTCTGGGCACCTTGGTGTGGCCCTTGCCGCATGGTTGGCCCAATCTTGGATGAATTGGCGGCTGAATATGATGGGAAGGTCAAGATTGTAAAGATCAATGTTGACGACCATAAGCAATGGGCTGGTCACTATGGTGTCCGTGGTATTCCAACCATGCTGTTTGTCAAAGGCGGCGAAGCTGAAAGCGTTGTTGGGGCACACCCGAAAGCCAGCATCAAAGCGAACATTGAAAAGATGCTGTAAGCGTCTTATGTAAAAACCAGAAAAATTTCAAAAATAAACTTGAAGGTAGATCTGGTTATTCCTGAAGGTTTTGCAAACAAACATCGTATTAATTTGTGAATTTTTGTTGCGAAACACTTAGAACGTAAGTAAGAAAACAAAAGCAGTCGTGCTCAATAGAGTACGACTGCTTTTTGAATTACACAAAATAAGCATAGCTATAGTGACATAGTGCGCCATGGCGCAAAATTATGCGGTCTTCACAGACAGACAGGAAACATTATGAAAACATACGACGCGATCATCATCGGTTCTGGCCAGGCTGGAAACCCGCTTGCGCATAAGCTATCTGACCTAGGGTGGAAAATCGCGCTGATTGAAAAAGAACATCTAGGTGGCTCTTGTGTGAATTATGGCTGTACGCCAACCAAAACAATGATTGCAAGTGCCCGATTGGCACACTACGCGCGTAAAGCCAATACGCTTGGCGTGCAAACTGGCGAAGTCAGTGTCAATTTGCCTGAGATTGTGGCCCGCAAAGATGAGATTGTGAAGCAATGGCGCGGTGGTCAAGAGCACCACACTGGCAAGCGCGAAAATATTGATCTGCATCGTGGGCATGCCCGCTTTACGGGACCACATACTGTGGAAGTGAACGGCGAAGAACTGACTAGTGAAAAGATTTTCATCAATGTAGGCACCAGCCCACGCGTGTTGCCAATTACTGGTCTTGAGGATATTGAGTACGTCACCAACCGTGAAATCTTAGACCTGACAACAGTTCCAGAGCACTTGGTTATTTTGGGTGGTAACTATCTTGGGCTTGAGTTTGGGCAGATGTTTGCCCGTTTTGGTGCCAAAGTGACCGTTATTGAATATGCAGACCGCTTATTGGCACGCGAAGATGAAGATGTTGCTGCGTCGTTGCAAACGGCTTTAGAAGCTGAAGGGATGGCCTTTCACTTTGGCGCTACGGTGTCTGAACTGAAAAAAACAGATACTGGTTTCACGGCAGTCGTTCAAAACCGCGCTGATGAGTCAACGTTTGAAATTGATGGCTCGCATTTCTTTATGGCCGTTGGCCGAACACCAAATACTGCTGACCTCGGGCTAGACGCTGCTGGCATTGAAACCTATGGGCCTGGCTTCATCAAGGTCAATGAAAAGTTGGAAACCAATGTGCCGGGCGTTTGGGCATTGGGTGACGTCAAAGGTGGCGCTCAGTTTACCCACATTGCCTATGACGACCATCTCATTGTGTTTGATGCACTCATTCATGGGAAACAACGCACAACTGAGAATCGGTTAGTGCCTTATGCCATGTTTACGGATCCAGAATTGGGTCGTGTTGGTATGACCGAAATGGAAGCGCGCGCAGCTGGGTATAAGCTCAAAGTTGGGTCTATTCCAATGGCTTGGGTTGCGCGGGCAATTGAGCGTGATGAAACGCAAGGCATGATGAAAATTGTGGTCAATGCTGAGAATGATCGTATTCTAGGTGCGACAATCTTGGGTGTTGAAGGAGGTGAGGTCGTCCAAGTGCTCATGGCGCTAATGATGGCAGACGCGCCGTATACCTTGTTTGAGAAGTCTATTTATATTCATCCTACTTTGGTTGAAGGGTTCTTTTCTCTGATGGACAACGTCAAAGAAGTGGAATAGCCCCGCTTCTGAAAACTGTACTTAAAAACAAAAGGCGACTAAATCGGTCGCCTTTTTGATTCAAAATAAGGGGCTATTTAGTTACTGCGATTTAGATATTCAGCAACAGTATCCTTGGTGATATTGAGGTTATAGAGCGCTGGCGTTGTCAATGTCGGCTCCATTTGTAGAATACCAGCCATGACAGCATCCAGCACGAGTTGGTCTACTTGCCCATTGCTTAGCCCATATTCTGATGTGTCTCGCATGGCGTGACAATGCTCTTTCAAAGCATCAATGGTTGCGGGGAAGGCGTTGTAACCGTTCATCCACATTACAACTTGGCGTTTGACTTCTTCATCTGCCAGAATGCCGCGCGTTACTTCTGTATCCGCTTCGTCGGTGCTGTCGGTGACGTCCTCGGAGGCTGCGTCATCAATGAATTCTTCTTGTGCGAAGGTATTGAGATCTTCAAAGTCTAAAGTTGTCTCGACCAAAGAGGCATCTTCAACGAGGTCGTCATTATGCTGCATGATGGATTCAAGTTCTTCGACCGTCAGCTCTTGGCTTTCCTCAACATCGGCAAAGATGTCTAACGCATCCTCTTCAACTGCCTCTGCGGCGGTTTCCAATTTCTCAGTAATTGAACTGAGGCCGTCTGGCAGTGGGCCTGTTGCAATTTCACCAAGTGGCTTCAGCAAGCCGAGCGCCTCAGGATTCGCGCTACCTTCATCGGTTTCTGCAGCGAATTGTCCAGTGGCAATCGATCCGCCTAATTCGCTCTCAATTGCCTTGATTTTTTCACGCAATTGGAATTGTTGCGTGACTTCACCGGGCAGGTCGATCTCACCTGTGTCAGGCAGTGGATTGATTTCAGGCGCTGTTTCTGGCGCCTCAATAACTGGATCTTCAGTTGGGGCTTCAGCGACTGGCTCAACGTCGTCGACTACGGGTGCTTCGCTTTCCTCAGCGACGACGTCTTCATTGACCTCTTCTGGCTCGGCCTCGACTTCTACAGCCTCAACCAGATCTGCTTCTGGAGCGACTTCTACGACACGCTCGTCTGCTGCCTCAGCATCAACGTCTTCTGACGGAGTGTCTACTTCCACGTCTAAGGCTTCAAGCGGCTCGGTTTTGGTTTTCAAGAAAGGTGGCAAGTCAAGATCTTCCTCGACAGGGCTTTCTTGATCTTCCAGAACAACCACTTCATTGACAGGTGGAATGTCCAGTGCGTTGGCGTCTTCTAGAACGGATTCCTCTACTTCAGGCGCTGTAGACACATATTCGATGCTAAGTTCGTCGGTAACGTGAACGGGTGCTGCAACAGCTTCTGCTTCAATTTCAGCAACGACTTCGCTTGTGTCTTCAACGATACTTGCTTCATCTTCAGTGTTCTCTGCTTCAGGGTCGATGTCAGGATTTGCTTCAATTTCAGCTTCAGCATCCACAACAACTTCTACGTCTACTGCATCTGAGACAACTTCAACGTCCACCTCAACTGCGGCGACAGGTGGTTCAGCTTCAACCACCACCTCTTCTACAACAGGATCTTCGACAATTTCAGCAACTGCTTCTTCAATGTCTTCTATAACGTCGTCAGCGATCTCAGTTTCAGTTGCTGCTTCCACTGCTTGGTCAGGGGTTTCGGTAACCTCTGTTTCTGTTTCAACAGCGTCGATAACAGGTTCTGCTGCGACCTCTGCCTCAGGGATCTCAACCGCTTCAGTTTTGGCTTCTACAGCATCTGTTTCTGACGGAAGATACACTTCACGATATACCCCAGCGCCTTCTAAGCGGACGAGGCCGTCTGCTTCGGCATCAATGAGGAATTCGTCGAATTTTGTAAAGCGTTGACCGCTTGCATTTAGGAAGTTTTTTTCGTTGAACTGATCATTCAACCGGCGCATAGTGAGCTTGACAATTGACGCCCGTGGATTGCGCCCTTCTTCTGAAAGCTTGGTTACGGCTCTCACAAGCAGCGCTTGAGACGCAGCATAGGTCAATTCTTCGTCAGACACTTCTGGGGCTGGAGCTTCAACTGCTTCTGCGGCGGCTTCAACTTCAACGGTCTCTACTGGCGTGTCTTCGATAACGACGTCTGCTGGTACAGATTCAGCGATTGGTTCAGCTGAGGGAGCAGCTTTTTGCGCCAATTTCTTTTCGGATTTGTCTTGCCGCTTGCCGCGCTTCTTGTCTTCGGCTTTGCCTTTTCCTTTATTTCTAGATTTTTTCTTTGGTGCCGTTTCTTTTTCAGCAGGTTCGGTAGCGTTTGTCACTGCATCGTTTGAGGCAGTCTCTTTGGGAGTAGCGCTGTCAGGTGCTAAGAGAATTTCTTTGCCGCCCTTTTTGCGAATCTGATAGCCTTTTGGCCCCAACCGATTTTGTAAGTAGGCGCGTAAGTCGCGGTAATACCAGCTTTCTGAAGTGATCAGACGGCGATCATCATAGCCTTCAATGCCGGTCTTGAGCCACTCAGACAGTTGTTGCAAGCTAGGGGTTTCATGCCCTTGGGCGCGCATGGTTTTCACAATCTCAATGACCCGATTGTCAAGATCAATTTCATCGACGTTGATCAGTCCAATCGAGGTTGGCGAAATCTCACTGTAGGGCAAGAACTCATCAACCGCAGACTCAAGATTGTCTGACCAGCAGCGGTCAACCCCAACAGCAATAACACTTTTCCCTGCGCGTTTGATGGCATTCACCAAAGGAATGAAGTCACCGTCGCCAGTGAGCAACACAAATGTGCTGATAGATTCGTCTTCCGCCAATACGCGCATTGCGTCAACCGTCATATAAATGTCGACGATGTTCGGCTTAGATTTGTTCGTAAACCCGTTGGCTTTGTGGGTGGAAGTTGGCACATGCATGAGATCAAAGCCGCAATTATTCAGCCATTGGATCTCACGAACGAGGAATTTTTCATCCCATTGGCCGTAAGCACGCGCAATTTTTACGCGTCCATACTCGCGGCAACGGGTCATAATGTCTTGGAAATTGGCGTCAACGCCAAAGCGGTTGCGCAGTGAAAAGACGATGTTTTCAACGTCTACAAACACTGCCACATGATTATTTGTGGAAGTCATGGATATAGTTTTTGAGTGAGAAATTTTGGGGCATGAATATGCGGTCTGAACAGGGTACAGTGCGCTAATCATACACAGTTCTTTTGAGTATACGAGGTTCCTACCTATTTGTACAAACTTTCAAACATTGGAGTGTTATTAAGCGGACTGCGTCACTTTTCCAACTTAAAAAGCCGAACGTTATAGTTCGGCTCATTTATAAGTTTTGGGTTGTGGGACTTAGGCAGCTAAGCGCAACTCCATTTCAGATTCAGTGCCTGAGATGACAATATCGCCCCGTTCAGCTGCAATGGCAACAAGCTCTGTAAAAGACCGTAACGTCGCCCCATTGTTGGCAGACACTGTAGTAACGTTGAAGTCTGGCGCAATTCGTTTCATACGCTTAGAGATGTCTGCTGGGCGCAATGAATAGCTGCCTTCGTGCGCTTGGGTCACGGCTTGTTTCAGCAGCGCAATGGCCTCTTCTAAACTAGAGTGGTCGCCATTTTCTGAAATTGGTAAGTCGTGCAGTTCGGCTGTTCCGGGCAGTAAATTGCCGTTTGTGTCACCAAACCCCTGCTTGTTCAGGAAGTTGGCGATGATGTCTGCGTTAGGCGTGAGTTCATACGTCTTTGGTACTGCGCCTAATGGTGACGTGGTGACCAACAGGTCCGTGTGATTTGCCTCTGTCAGCAGTTCGCGTAATTTCCAGTTTGGTAAATAAATGCTGCGTTCGTCGCGCAGTTCCCGGCAGAAGCTTTCCAATGGAATAAACGGTGACGGATAGTTATCAAAGGCGCGTAAGCCGTCTAGCACCAGTTGGCGGGCTTCACGGTCGCTTACTGCGCGATATTGCATGTAATTTGGCGATGGCACTTCCCCATGCTCATCGGTTGAGCGCGGTGGATAGATTTCCATCTGATTGCCGACGCCGTTGACGCGCACCAGATTTTGCTTTTCTGCGGCGCGGACTAGGTCGCTGAATTTTTCGAACGAGCGTCCAATAATTTGAGCGTGATCAAAATTGTGACTCAACTCGTTCAAAATCGATTTGATAGAGGCAACCCGTGGTGACCGGCCTTCATCCTGTGCTTTGCGTACAGCCTGTGACAGCAATGAGAACGCGCGATTCACAGTTAGCGGCTCTTCTGAGCGCGGCGCAGTTGCAATGGATCTGTCCGCTGCTTGGGCGGTCTTTTCGGTCAAAAGAACGGTGTTGACGGTCCCTTCTGTAATCAGCGTGACCAACTCTTTACGTTGGGCTTCTAGGACAAAGTCTTTGAACCGAGCGAACGGCACACCGTCGTCATCGTTGAATTTCTTTTCATCGAAACCGCCTAGCAATTGCCCCATTTCTAGTTTTACGCTTGGCAGCACGGTGGACTTGTCTTCTTTAATAAGGCGACCAACGGCTTGGACCAAGGCTTCGTAAATGTCAGATGGACGCGAAGCGCTTGGGGCTTGTGGCAAGCCAGAAACTTCACTGTATAGAATGAACAGATCTGTTGTCTGAGCAAAGTGTGGCGATGAGGCGCCATCTACCCCTAAACCAATAACGCGTTTCCCGCGGCGGCGGATGGCTTGCGCCAACGGAATAAAATCTTTATCCCCGGTTAGCAAGACATAGGTGTCAATGTTAGGCTGGCTGTTGAGCACTTCCATCACATCGATAACCATATACATGTCCGCAATATTCTTTGGTGGACCACTACTATGATTTTGGTAGTTGATGTTAGTGCCATAGATGGGAACATAGACCAACTCAAAGCCACTAGAATGCAAAGGAACGGTCATTGTGCGGTGTCCGCTCCAGTCCGTATATGCACGGGCAACAACAACGCGCCCAAACTCTTTACACTTGTCCATCAAGTCTTCAAAGTTTGGATTGATGCCATATGCGCGGCGCAATGAGTAAACGATGTTTTCGAAATCGAAAAATACACCTACATCTTTAATTTGGTCTGAATTAGACATAACAAATGGTGCGTGGCAGGCTATGCCAGTAATTCCATTGACTGGAAATAATGTTGATTAATACTGTAGCAGGTTGACTGCCATTACTAAGGAGATTAATGCTACAAATAAGGTTACAGTGTTTACAAAGTGTGTCTTGTAAACACTGTGCGGTAAATTGCCTTTTGTTGGTCAAATACCTCACTCTAATAATGTTACTACGAAACTACGCCCTTGTTGAGCTTGGCCGTAAAGTTTTTAGATGAAAATGCCGATAATGCCACACCAGTAGTAAGTTTGGGTGCATATCTACACGTTTCCTAGCTGAATCTAGGAAACTTCAGCGATTAATCTATATCAAAACTATTGTCATCAACACAAACAATTCGTGTCTTGATACAATTCATTGTGTCAAATATAACGTGAACGCCAATATTTACTAAACTTTTTCTGGCTACGTTGGACAGCATCAACCCAAATTCGGCATTTGGTAAGACCAATGCCTACAAATTTCTTACTATTGAGGACAGTAAGATAAGTTTTTAGACATAGTGTATAGTTATATTGCAGATTTATGACTTTATAGATCGTAAACTGCGGATAATAAGTATTAGTTAGAGATCACATCATGGATATTAAACAAGACGTTCCGGTCGCCGCTCCCCAAGCGATGGAGGCAATGCCGGACCCAACTGAGCTTCCTTTTGAACTCAAAGATTGGCGTGAAGAACGCCGTTTCAAAGCCTGGAAACTTCGCGAGGCAGGCTGGAAACAAAGTGATATTGCTCGCGAACTTGGCGTTAGCCAAGCTGCTGTCAGCCGTTGGATGAAATCTGCTGGTGACGGTGGAGTAAAATCGTTACGTTCTCAAGCCAACAAACGCTCTTCATTAGACGTTATTCACATTCCCCGCTTGGCTGAATGCATCAACTTTGGTGCCGAAACGTTCGGTTTTGACGATGACAAATGGACCCGCGAACGATTTATTTGGTTATTGAAGAATAAGTTTGACGTAGAAATTTGGGAAGAATAAGCCTTTACATGCTCTTCTTGTAAGGGTTTTAGCAAACCTAGACCTTAAAAACACCTGCATTCGCAGGTGTTTTTATTTAACTTTGAGGTACAATTGCATAAACAATAAGAATATAAGTACAGTGTTTACTCTTCTGCTATTTAAGTAACGTTGCGTCAGAAGCGATAAGCATGCATATTTATTCTCGTTGGAGAAAGGTGCACTTCTAACTCCATATCCTATTTTTGAAAACCAATCTGAGTCTCTGTTTTTTGGGTCGCAATACTGCATTGTGACTTCATTCTTTGCGCTAGCTACGTGTAAGAGAGCCAGAAGGGAGGACGATATCAATGTTATTAGAGGATATTCGATGCCAAATGGAATAGATGACAATCTATCTGCGGGAAATGGTGATGTCGATGGGTCCCATTCGATTATTTCACCATTAGATGAATTGGGACAAAAGCGACTGCATGCTTGGCGCATGCAGCAAAGTGGTCAGACATATCGGGATATTGCGTCCACTTTAGATGTTTCGGCAAGTACGGTTAGTAAATGGATCAAGCTTGCACGTGAAGGGGGTATTGAGGCGCTCCGGTCAAATGAGTACAAACAAGTTTTGACGGTTGCGCAATTGCTACAGCTCGCGTCTGATCTAGATCTGGGTGCCACCCAGTTTGGATTTCCAGATGACGAATGGTCAGCAGAACGTTTTAAGTGGTTAGTAAAGTATCGATTTGATGTTGAATAGAGTGTTCTATTTTCAATATCGTGTTTTAGATTTATTGAACGATCAAAAAAAGGTGCTTTGACACAAGTTTTTTGGATTCGCCACTTTTTTAAGATTTTTGTGTGACTTTGCTGAAAATTCGGTGACTATATACATAAGACTTGGCAAACATGACCCGACATTGCAAAACCTTGTGGCATGTATTGTTCCAGTAACTGTATTTTTATAAGCATCCAGGAAGAAGATGACTACAAACCTTATGACGCAAAGAGCCGCAGCACCAACAGGAGAGAGTGACTGTAAAATAAATTTCACGCCCAATGTAGCGAACTTAACAGACCGTGAACTTATAATTTTCTGTCAACGTGAAGATATTCTGCAATCGCAGAAAAATATCTATTTTGAAGAAATTTACCAACGTTTTTATACAAATGTGCGGAGTGTCTGTCGCCGAATGATGCGACACGACCAACTCATTGAAGAAGCTATTCAAGAAGTATTTCTTCGCGTGTATACGCGCATTGGCCAATTTTCATTTCAAGCAGAATTTACAACATGGCTGCACCGGATTAGTGTCAACACCTGCCTCAATTACCTGCGCAAACTGAATAAGCAGGTAGAAGCAACAGATTGGGAACTTCGCGATGACCAAATTGATATGCGCTATCGGATGCCGTCTGTAGAGCAAGAGTTTTTCTTGCGTGAGCGAACAAGTCGCATTGAGACTGCTGTCAATAACTTGCATCCGAGCCAGCAAGAAATTTTCCGCTTGCGCTACTACAACAAAATGCCATACTCAGATATTTCTGAAAAGCTTGGTATTTCTGTCAGTGCCGCAAAAATGCGCTTTACCCGCGCCCGGGACTCGTTGAAAGTACATCTTTCAAGAGACTTGCTGCCAGGGTAAACACATCCAAAACTGAATATAACCTTTTCTAAAGCACCTTCGGGTGCTTTTTTCTTTACAACACTGGCAAGCCTTACATGCTGAACACGTTTGAACTGCCAATTTTATGCACACCCCTCAATTATATGCATTGAGATTTAGCAGTTAGCAATGAGCACCATTGTCATTTCCATCGTCAGAATTCACAGCTACTGTGATCCTATATGGAAGTGTTCGCTAATCTCCAGGCGCGGCATGCGTTTGCATTTGTTGCCTCTTGCTTGCTAGGCTTATTACTAGTAGGGTGTACTGCATCTGTGACGCCTGTGCTCGTTGCGACTGCCACACCTACGGAACGTTCCGTGCAACTTGTTTTAGATGCGACACCAATCACGTCCATCCAACACGAAATTGAAGTCACGCCTTCTCCCACAGCAGAGCTGCGTTCTGTTGGTGGACAAGCAGCCGTGGCGACTGAACTTCCTCCTATCCGAATGAGCCTTGATGATAGCGAACTAACGTCCGATCTTGCGCAAACTGACACCGACATTACAGTGCTGGCGCACTATATGGCGTGGTACAAGACGCGTGACTACAGTGGTGAATGGCAATTCTGGGATTGGGGTGACCACAATCCAGACAATATTCGGCTAGACGGGTTTCCAGACATTGCGGCTGTACATCGCCCATTAATTGGGCCTTATGACTCGCGTGACCCTGCTGTATTGGACTACCAGTTGGCAACTGCCTGGGCTGCCGGCATTCGTGGCTTCGTCATTGACTGGTACGGTCCGAATGATGTTGGCAATATTGATGGCGCAACGCAAGCCATGTTTGCGGCTGTAGAGCGGATGTCTCAGAACTATGGCATCGACTTCAAAATTGGGTTGATGTATGAAGAAAAGACGCTGGGGCACTTAGAAGATGCCAACAAGCCCATTGTTGCTAAGCAGCACATTCAATACATCATCGACACCTACACTAATCGCCCGCACTACCTGCGGCACGATGGCGTGCCAGTTATTTTTTACTGGCAGGCCTTAGACCACGATATTCCCGCATTGTTATCGCCTGACGAATTGGCAATGCTCCAAAGTTCCTTACCGGAATTCAAGTTGCTCTACTTGGGGGCTAACAGTGACTATTTGGCCGTGACAGATGGGTTTTATTCTTGGATCTCCGGTGCCAATGAAGACCCTCTCGACTACGGTGAAGACTATCTCAACTGGGTGTATCCAGAGATGGAATTTCAGAATAGCCAACATTCACTTAGTCTGACCGTCGGAAGTGTCTACCCAGGGTTTGATGACAGTGCGACGAATGGCTGGGGCGGTGGCTCACGCTATATCGATCGGCAAGAGGGGCTGGTCTATGAATTCGCCTGGCAGCAAGCGTCTGAGGCACATGCGAAAGGCACTATTGCAAACCTCATCCAAGTGGTGACTTGGAATGACTGGCCTGAAGGCACTGAAATTGAACCAAGCATCGAGTTTGGCCGTTATTACCTCGAACGCACGCAAGTCCACGTGGGTAACCTCACTGGGCAGCAATTTTCACCAGATGCATTAGCCATTCCAGAGCTAATTATTACCGCGCGCCGCAAATTTCCAAATGCAGACACGGAAGCGGTTGTGCACCAGACCCATCAATTATTTTTTCAGCAACGTTATCCAGAAGCCCAAGCGCTTATTCAGGGCTATCTGGATGCGAATAACTAAGGACTACTCGCGTATGAATGCTGCATTACGATCTCAACGCCTTCGCGAAACAATTGGCTTATACAGCACGGTATTTGCAATCTTTGCCTATGTATTTGGCCCGTGGCAGGGCAGCAGTTCGGCTGCTTGGCTTGTATGGGACCTGATTAAGTTTTTGCGCTCGGACAATCAGCTTATTGAGACCACGCGCCAGACGACCATTCTGACCATGCTGCTCGCAATTATTGCTTGTTTGGTGCTGCTGCTCATTTCGCAGGTAATCGGCTTGCGAATTCGGAGTCGCACCTTTCCTGTGCTACAAGTGCTGTTTGCGGGGGGAACTCTATTATGTCTTGCGTTGCTTTACTTCCGCTTCAGCGCAGTGACATTGGGAATTGTTATTACGTTGCTGGGCGCAATGCTGGCGCTGTTTTCAGCATTTAGCGGAGTCTTCAGCCATCTGCCTGGGGTTATTCCTTCTCGTGAAGCGGCGCGCAAACGTATCGAGCGCAGTTGGGCACACTATGTCTCTGAAGCGCAAATGAGCGATGCGAATCTATCTCTCTTGTCATTCAAAACAATGGATGCGCTGCCAAACTATTTTTGGGAAGAAATGCGCCAAGAACTCCGTGTCAAAGACGCCGTGATGCAAGTCAAAGATGGTCAATATCTGCTGCTTTGGAATGTGTCTTCAAGAGCCGCGAACGCAATTGCACAAAAATTGCAAAGGGTGATCAAAGATAAGACAAAAATGGATGCAGCGGTTGGTATTTCTAGCTATCCGTTAGACGCATCAGAAATTGTTGAGCTTGTGTCTCGCGCAGATGAGGCAATGTCTGCGGCGATGGAGCAAAGCGCAGATTCCATTGTGATTAGCATTGATGAAAGCCGGGTTCAACCTTACCTTGAAAAGATCTGGCATCCAGTGCTCACTGATGCTTGGGCTGAAGATACGCCTGTATCTGTCTTAGTCCTTGAAACCGAAGCCCCAGTTTCTGTACAAGACGCAAATGTGGTGGAAGCGGAACTCCGGTTACGGGACAAAGTTTTTCTCTCACGAGAAAAGATCTATGTCTTGTTGTGGGACACTGCAATGCCGTTTGCTGTTGCGCAGAAACTCCAGCGCAAACTGCTACAGAAAAATGGCCTACATGCAGCAATTGGCTTGTCTAGCTACCCAACAATGGCAGAAAATATTAGCGAACTGTTGACGCTGGCCAGACAACACTTGGCAGATGCAAAGGCACAAACCACCTTACAAATTGTGCCGCCATTTTCACGTGAAAAGTCAGCGCCGTATATTCGTCAGGAATGGGCAGACAAGTTGTTGCAAGCGCGGGCGAATGATGTCCCCATTACTGTGGTTTCACTCGAATATGTCTCGGACAAACACATTACCCCCTTTGCGTTGCTGAGCAAGGAAATTCGGACAGCAGATGAACTCTTTGCGCTTAATGATGGTGCCTATATTTTGCTCTGGGATACTAAGAAAGAGACAGCCCAACGTGTCATGCTCAAGCTAATGAAAATATTACATGGGACAGACGTCAAAGGTGCTTATCCGCGGTTAGGATGCTCTTCTAGTGAGCAGTATGGCTATGATTTGGCGCACCTTATTGCGAGTGCGGAACAGATCAAGCAAACTGCCCCGCTCAACATGCTTTCGTCGTAAAAGTTTGCATCTCGGTTGTAAAACTAGCGCTGCAAAAGTAGAATGCCTCTTACTCAAATAGAACGCATGTTATAAAGACATTGATTACCAAGGAGGTAACCGTTGAGCGTCGTCGCGTGCAGAATTACAGAAACTGGTTTTGATATTGCCTCAGACTCAATTACAACGCGTGGCTCTACACAGTCACGTGGCAATAATTCAAGTCACTCTAAGTTGTGGGAACACAACGGCCTTATTGTTGGAGGCGTTGGCTTAGCAGAGGAAACGTCGTTGTTGCGATTGTTCGTCCAAACGCATATGCCGCAATCGCCAAACGAATTGGCGATGCTGGAGTTCTTGTCTGAATTTTCAGATTGGAAAAATAAAAAGGTCGGTAAATCCGGCATTCGCAACAGCTACCTCATTGGCTATGGCGGAAAAGTCTTCTACGTCAATGACTGGTTCGTGAATGAAGTCACGACCTACGAAGCCATTGGCGCTGGAATGGATTATGCCCTTGCGGCGCTTTATCTTGGACACACCGCAGAAAAGGCGGTCGAGACAGCCATTGAACTCTCTATCTACTGCGAAGCCCCAGTGCGGTTGATTCAACAGCCAACGGATGGCAAAGCAAAAGCGAAGAAGAAATAGCAGTAATCACTTTGAAAAACGCTCAGCAATGGGCGTTTTTTGATTCTGGCTCTGAGAGCCGCACAACATCACACAAAAGTAGTCAACTTGTTCGCAACGATGTGCGTTAGGTTGGGTTTTCCTCTCTATAATCGGGACTAACAATGAAGACTTCTTTACAACGCTATGGGCCTTGGGCGCTAGTCACTGGTGCCTCCTCAGGGATTGGGGCAGAGTATGCGCGCCAACTCGCTGCTGAAGGATTCAATCTTGTCATTGTGGCGCGTCGGGAGGGTAAGCTGGTTCTACTCTCGCAGGCGTTAGAAAAAGAATTCGCAGTTCAAACGCGGGTGGTTGTTGCCGACTTGTCGCATGCAGACTGTTTAGACGTCATTCAAACTGCGACTGATGATCTTGAAATTGGGTTGCTTGTCAATAATGCTGGGGCAGCATTGCCGGGTGTCTTTCTAAAACAATCATTGGAAGGACGCAGTGCATTTGTGACGCTCAACGTAATGACACCTATGCAATTGACGCATCATTTTGCAACAAAAATGGTTGCGCGTAAGCGTGGCGGGATTGTGTTGGTGTCGTCTATTGCAGGCTTCAATGCATCTCCATACATTGCAAGTTATGCGGCTGCAAAGTCCTATCTGCTCAATTTTGGGCTAGCACTTGGTACAGAATTGGCGCCACACAATGTAGACGTGCTGGTGCTTGCGCCGGGAGCAACACGAACAGAAATGATTAATACAGGCGGGCTCAACATGCGCAACGCCAAAGTCCCTTGGATGAGTGCGCAGCGCGTCGTCGCGCAAGGCATGGCAGCACTTGGAAAAAAGCAGTTAGTGATTCCAGGTCGGACCAATCACTTTTTTACAAATGTGTTACAGCGTCTCATGCCAAAACGCTTTGCGATGTGGGTCATGGCGCGCACCATGGAACCTTACTTAGACCCAGACCTCAAATAAACAAAAAACGCCCAGTACTGACCTTGCAGACTGGGCGTTTTATTTTGTTTTAAGTAGGTTTTGCGATGGTCTAAAGCGATAGGCCCGGCAAGCCAAAAGTTGGCAAGATTTTCGTGCCCAGGGGACGCGTTTGCATCCGATTTACCAAGGTGCGTGTGACAATGTCGCTAAGCTGACGCGAGTTCAGCGGCTGTGTCAGAAATCCATTGACGGAAGAGCGGCGCGCGCGGCGCACAACTTCTTCATCCCCAACGTTGGTCAACATCAGAATAGGCAGACGTAAGTGCGTTGGATTATTGCGTACGTGCTGCACAAATTCGAAGCCATCCATCAGCTGCATGTGTGCTTCAGTAATGACTAGGTCAATGTCATTGTCTTGTAAGTGGTACAGACCTTCTAGTCCACTTTCTGCTAAGAAAAGTTCGTGACCTGCCCGGCTAAGGACATACTGCATGACGCGCAAATTGACGCGTGATTCATCTACCAATAAAACTGATGCCATTTTCTACCTACCTAAGTGCTTTGTTGATTGCATCACTACCAATACGATACAGTTATTACATATTCAGTGTAGCAATGCCATACAAACCAAAAAATAACCTATTAGGGCTAAATCATCGTGGAACTTTATTTGCTAGCTTAAACCCCAATTAAGTCGAATCCAAATCTCAATAAAACGCTTAGATTTTGATTGTGACCGGAAAATTTGCGACGAAGAAGGCCTAGATTTTTCACAAAATAAGGTCTTTTGACGCTTTTATTGTCGCTGAAGAATCTGACAACCTTTCTGACAGTTAGAAATTGGTTTGCGCGATGTGGCTACAATGGACGTTTTGAAGGTTTCCCGACACGCCGAGGGTAGTTGGAAGGCGTTGCTGAATTCTTTTCGATTTCAATAATGAAACGTGGATCTGAAATTTGCGGGACCGTAATGGTGTGCGTTTTTTTATGCTGCCCACCAAGCAGTGAAATTGCCTGTTGGGCTTCTTGAACTTCGCGGCTTGCGGATTCCCCTTTCATGGCCAACATGGTGCCGCCTACTCTGACAAGCGGCAGTAGATATTCACTCAAGACTGGCAAATGCGCACAGGCCCGGGCAATTGCCACATCATACTGTTCACGATGGTCAGGAAGTTGTCCCACGGCTTCTGCGCGCTCATTCAGCACCGTTACCTGATCTAACCCAAGCTCGTTGGCAACGTGTGTTAGAAAGTTGCATTTCTTCCCAACTGACTCCACCAAGGTGAGCGCAATCTCTGGGCGCATAATTTTCAGCACTAAGCCTGGAAAGCCAGCGCCGGTGCCAACATCAATGACACGGCCCACATCAGCGCCAATATATGGCAAGACCGTTAGCGAATCTTGAAAATGCTTCCGATCCATTTCTTCTGGATCACGAATTGCCGTCAGGTTTTGGCGTTGATTCCACTCGATGAGTAAGGCTTTGTAAGTGTCAAGCGCTTGGCGTTGCGTTGCGGTTGGTTGCATACGTTGAGTCTACTAGCCTACTGCCAAAATGTCCCGTACCCGCTGCGGATGTTGCCAGACTAAGCCATCTAGCTGAATAGCGGTTGCTCCTGTGGTGAGCAATGCTTTGGCTTGTTCTACAGATGCAATCCCTCCTGACGCAAGAATTGGTAGGGATATGCTGTTCATTAGCGTATCTAAAAGATTACTGACATGCGTGCCATGTGCAGTTGAATATAAGCGACCGCTGGGCAGTTTGGTGTCAGCATCTTCTGCGGTGTAACGCTCAGGGGCACAGGCGGTTACTGCCACAGCGCCAGCGCGTTCTGCAACTTGTGCCAGCTGCCGACTGTCATGATATGGCAGTCGTACGAGCACAGGTAACTCGCCATCGACGGCTGCTTCAATAATCTCTGCTGCGTCTGAGGGGTGCATGTCGTGCCGAAAGCCAAGCTCAATGCCAACAATATTTGGGTGCTGTGCCAGTAATTCTGTGGCACGCCAAGCATGGTCAGGATGATCTAACGCAAGGTGGGGAATTACGGGACACGGCAGGCGCTTCCATTTACCACCGAGGCGTTTGAGCGCATTGCGCACGCCCATATTCGGCAACCCAGTGTGCAACAGCACTCCAGCAGAAGTTTGGGCGGCGCCATTGGCGTTGGCCGGTTGACGCGGGCTCCACGTCAATGGATTGGTAACAAATGCGCCGAGCTGTGAAAAATCAATTAGCTTTGCATATTCGTCGGCAAAGCCCCAAGTTCCGGCTGCGGTGAGAACGGGACGTGCAATGACTAGCCCAGTTTTATGGGCTGGCGCTAGCTCAATCATTTTGCTTTTTCAGACAAATACCAATGCCAGAGTAGCTTACAAGCCAACGTGCGGTAAGGCCGCCACGCTTCAGCCATTGTAGTGAGCTCTGCGCCGCTTGGCCGTTTGTCTAAGCCGAAAACGTCTTTCGCAGCTGCTTGGAGGGCAATATCACCAGCAGGGAGAATGTCAGGTCGGTCAAGCACCATTAACAAGTAGACATTCGCAGTCCACATGCCAATGCCGGTCAGCTTGGTCAGCTCTTGAATGACGGTCTCGTCATCTGCTGTAGCGAGGGCTGGAATGTCCAATGTGCCGTCTAAAACGGCCTGCGCCAGAATGCGGCCATAGCGTGTCTTTTGGCGACTAAACCCGACAGCTTTCAATTCAGCGTCATCTAAGGAAAGAAATGCGTCTGGAGTGACCGTGCCTAACTTCGCTGTGAGCTTATCGAAGGCGGCTTGGGCAGAGGCTAATGACACCTGCTGCTCCAAAATAATATGAATCAGCGTCGCAAATCCTGGTGCACGCGACCAGTCTGGATGCATGCCATAGGTGTTGTAAATCCGCTCAAAGGCAGGGATTTGGATGAGGGTGGCTAAGTCTTGTCGCATGAGTTGTGAATTACGAAAACGGGGTAGTGACATGGCGAGCCATGTCAGGTAGGCATCAATCTAAGGACTATTGCATTGAAAAATTCGTTTCTGCTAGCTAAAACGAAAGCATAAGTGTCATCCCAGACGCGAACGATTTGTCCCAAAGTAGTCCAGTGGGCTCAGCGGCAGGGATCTCATTGATACCAAGGTCGTAAAACAGCGAACTATTGCAATGAGATCCCGCACACGCAGTCATGCGGTTACTGCTGTCTCTATTCGTTCGTGCGCGGGATGACACCTAATCGCAGGGTTCGGCTAGCAGAATTGCTTACCTTGATGCCTATCTGCCACTCCGCGGAGTGGCACTACCCCGTTTTATTTTGATTCTATGAGATAGCTTTATAAATCCCCAAGGCCCTGCTTCACGGTCTCGTACAAACTCTCTGCTTTCAAATTCTTCAAGTTCAAACACGGCGCGTCGAGATACCCCGCGAGCTCATCTGCCAAACCTTGATCAAATAACGCATGTTCCATGTTGATGACAATACTGCGGATTTTGTCAGTGGCAAACTTCTGGGCCGCAATTTTTGATTCTTGTGCCGGTGACATATTCGTCATAGAGACGTTGCCTGCACCATCTGTCAGCAAAATCATCAGTGGCTGCACATCTGGATAGATGATGCTGTGCTTCTTGATCACTTCATAGGCTTGCGTCAACCCCGCAGACAGAGGGGTCTTCCCACCCACCGGAATATCCGTTAGTGCTTTGCGCGCCAATTGCACAGAATTGGTTGGTGGCAAAATCAGTGTGGATTTGTTCTTTTGGAACACGACCAACCCGACCCGATCTCGCCGTTGGTAGGCATCTGTCAAGAGTGACATGATGGCACCCTTAGTCGCTTTCATCCGTTCGGCAACGGCCATTGACCAAGATGCATCCACCACGAACATGACCAAGTTAGCGGCTTTGCGTACGCGCACCTTCTTTTGTAGGTCAGACTTGCGGATGGCAAATGCCATGGTCTTACGTTGTTCTTCGCGTTGAAGCTGATAAGGCGCAGCGGCACGCAGCGTGGCATCGAACGCGATGTCGCTGTAGTCACCGTTGGCTGGTTTAGATTGAACGTGGCGGCCGCGTTTGCGGTCTGTGATGGTGCGGCTGCGTTTGCCGCTGTGATGACGAGTCAGTTGGTCTAGCTCTGTGTTGAGCTGACGCGCGGTGAACTCTTCTTTGGCTTGAACTTTCTTACCGCCTTCCCACCAGTGTGAGTCCTGCGCCGGCTGTTGAGACTGCGGCGAGGGCTCAGTTTGGGTTGGGTCGGCGGTATCTTCTTCGCCAGATTCGGAGTTACTTAGTTCTTCTTTTTTTTTACGGGGTTAGAGTCGTTGCTGCTGGCTTGTTGTTGTTCGCTGTCAGTCATGTCGCCTTCATCTGTAGATTCGGCGGCGTCTGACAAGCGGTCAGCAATTTCTTCCATGGCAACATCGCCAGACTGCATTGGACCACGCTTG
>JAHDIM010000235.1 GCA_020630805.1 Anaerolineales bacterium | reverse complement strand
TAGAGCTGCGGACTCATAAGCCGTCGGTCGCGGGTTCAAATCCCGCCCTCGCCACAGCTAAAGCCACTCTTCTCTGAGTGGCTTTTCCTTTTAATTGCCTCATTAGACATCAAGGATGCCACTGTAGCCGCTCGAGTGTGCCGCTTCTATAGCATGCGCAACTGCGTCTGAGGTGATATGTCGTTTCGGCAAATTTAGCGGGATCTTTTCCCAAAATGGCGTATTGACTGCGCCGGGTCGAACCACTGTGACGCGCAACTTACGCTTCTCTTCACGCGCAAGCGTCTTGGCAAACGCCTCAAGTCCAGCTTTTGAGGCTGCGTAAGCGGCAAACTTTGGCAGAATCAATTTATCAACCATCGCGCCCACAAAAACCATATGACTCGACTCATTCATCAGCGGCAAGCTCGCTTGGGTCGCTCGAAATGCGCCGGTCAAGTTTGCATCAATAATGCGTTGCCAGTCGGCATCAGAGATACTGTCTAGTTTCTCGAGTGCAACGTCACCAATTGCATAGATAAACAAATCGATTGCAGGGTATTCAACCGCAATTTCTTGTACAGCCGTTTGAACGGCGTGCCAGTCGTTAACATCGGCCTCAATAACGCCATCGATATCATCCAATTCTGACGCATCGCGCACAATTCCAATCACAGTTTTGCCTAATTCGCGTTGCTGCTCCAAAATTGCGCGGCCAATTCCACCGTTGGCACCCCAAACTAAGACAGTTTCAGTTGTCATCACTCATTCCTCAATTCCGGCTAACAATTCTAATGTCAGCGCAATTGTTTGTGACATCTGATCAGAGCGACTAATCTCAGCCTCAAGATCGCCCTCTTGGGAACCATACCAACCAAACTGTGCATGGTTGCCACCTTCAATCTCAACAAATTGCGCATCTGCTGGCAAGACTGTGCGCGACTTTGCAATCGCGATAGGGTTTAGCAAACCATCTCGATTGCCATAAATCGAGAGTACTTCAAGGTCAGTTTGTGTCAAATCGATTCCCTCTTCAGGGTGCGAAGCCAAGAAGATGATGCCATCAATTACATCTAGATTCTCGTTTGCAAATCGCGCAGCAGCAACGCCACCTAAACTGTGGCCGCCAATCACCCAGTGTGTAACCTCAGGGTAAGCCTCAATTACCGATTCTGCACGATTCGCGCCAAATAAGGCTAAATCTAATGGCATGGGCACAATAATTGTTGGATACCCTTCAGCAGCGATTGACTTTGCATACGGTGCATAGGCGCTTTCGTCTACTAAGCCACCTGGATAATAGATGAACCCGACAGTCTTCGGTGCTGACGCTGGATCAAACTGTAGCCACTTGTCAGTGTTCACGATGACTTCAGCATCAGACTCGAGCGCAAGCAGCGCGTCTGGCATTGGGTCAGCCCCACGCGCAAAAACCCACACAAAAAATCCACACCCAATCGCGACAAATGTCATGAATACGGTGGAGATAATAAGCGGCCACCCCAACTTTTTTCGCAAAAGCGGATGGACATCTTCCTCTCTCTGTTCAACTTCTTTCTTCATTTAAATGCATCCCAACTTGTGAGGTAGAAAATCTGTTTAGAATTGTCCTTCCATGGAGCCAGCATAGCCGGTCATTTCAATATAGCCAGACCCGCTGACAGGTTCACCTTGGCGCGTACCTTCAAATCTGATGGCGCCTTCCCAATACGCGTACGACACTGACAGTTCTTGGTCTGCAATATAAGGTGTTAGAGCAAGATCTACATCAAGTGACGGAATTAGAATTTGCCACTGAGCGGGATACTCCCCACCACTTCTCGGGCTTTGCCAAGTATCTCCGACAATGATCTCAAAGTCGTCTTCTTTCAATTTTGTAAGCGAACCGTCACTATCGACAAAGGTGCCGCTTGAAAACGGATCAATTGTGCCATCATCACGCCGAATATGAAAGAACATCAGCTCAGTTTGATCACTAAGCTGCAATGAAAACCAGTCCCAGCCGATCTGACCGTCAGACAATGCTGATGTACTGAACTCATGATCCATCCAGCTAAGTCCACTGACTTGGTAGGTCTTGCCGCCAGCAGACACTGATCCTTCTGACGGCTGGCGCGTCAAGCTGTAATAATAAGACGCATTACCAGGATCTGGTCCCTTTTGCGAATAACCGTCAATCCCTTGAAGCACTGGCGCTTTGGCAGTTGGGTCTAACATGAGGTCTAAGACAACGTCATCTTGGGCAGCATATAAATGCACCATGCCATCTGGTTGCGTTTCAACCTTCCAGTTTTCCAGCCAGACTGAATAATCTGGCAAGCCTGTTGCGCCAGCAACATCAGCCGCACCGCGAGCAAAGCGTTCGAAAGCAACATACTCATTTGCTGCAACATCTGTGACAGCAAAGTGCGCCATATAAATATTGTTTGCGCCCCACTCTGTTTCACGGTCGGACTGCTGATCTAATGGCAACATTGAGCGGCGGAAAAATGTTAGCTGGTAGCCAAAGTGTTCACCGGTCTCCGAATCTAAGTTGCCAGTGTAATACCACCACTCCGTCTGATACTCTGGATGCGGACCATGGTCTTCAGGAAACACAAAGGGTCGCGGTTCGGTCGCCCGCACAAACGTGTCGGAAAATTCTTCTGAAGCGCTAAGCAATTGGGTTGTAGCTTGGGTTGTCTGTCCACTACATCCTACAAGTAGGAAAGCCATGGAAATGAAAAGAAGTGCGCGTATGCGCCGGGGAAAAACATCAATGCGGAATTTATCCATGTTTTGAGTATATCGACGTGGCAATTAGTTGACCGTGAAAAAAGTCTGAAAATTACGATTTGACGTTTCAAAGCGCTGGCAATCCATCTTTTTTCCTTCTTGCTATTCCGCATTGCTTCAATATACTGAACATATGAATACACTACTTGATCGATTTCTTTCTTATGTCCGCATCGATACCACAAGCGATGCGACATCTACAACCGTTCCATCTACTGCCAAACAACTCAATTTGTCCAAGCAACTTAAGGCAGAGCTTGAAGACATTGGCGCGCACGATGTCAAGCTAACAGAGACTGGCTATGTGTTGGCGTCTATCCCAGCGACTGCTGGCAAAGAAAAGGCCCCAACCGTCTGTTTCTTCGCACATGTGGATACCTCACCCGCCTACTCTGGCACAAACGTGCAGCCCATTGTGCATAAAAATTACCAAGGCAACATCATTCAATTGCCAAATGATCCGAACCAAATTCTGGATCCAAATGACCCCATGCAACCAACCTTGCAGTCTGCAATTGGGAAAGACCTGATTACCTCAAGTGGTGACACCTTATTAGGCGCAGACAATAAAGCAGGGGTCGCCATTATCATGACAATGGCAGACCAGCTACTGTCAGGCAGCAGTCTAGAACATGGTCCCATTCGAATTTGCTTTACACCTGATGAAGAAATTGGACGTGGTGTCGATCATGTCAGCTTAGAAGAAATTGGAGCCGATCTGGCCTACACTATTGATGGCAGTGCGTTAGGCGAACTGAACTGGGAAACATTCTCAGCTGATGGTGCAAAAATCACCATAGAAGGCGTTTCAACTCATCCTGGCACAGCGCAAAAATATGGCATGGTCAATGCTATCCAAGTCGCAGCGCGGCTCGTGAGTGCGCTGCCTGTGGAGTGGCTAAGCCCCGAAACAACCAATACCTACGATGGTTTTGTCCATCCATACCTGATGCAAGGCACCTCCGCAAAGATGGAAATTCAATTCATTCTACGCGACCATGACAATGACAAACTTGCTGCGCAGGGTCAGATGCTACAAGCCCTCTGCGACGCATTCCAGGCCGCCCACCCCACTGCCCGAATTGCACTTGAAATTACCAAGCAATATCGCAACATGGGCTATTGGCTGCGTGACAAGAAAAAGATTGTCGATCTCATGCAGCAAGCGACAGAAGCAGCCGGCGTCACGCCTAGCATTGTCCCAGTACGTGGCGGGACAGACGGTTCGCGCCTAACGGAAAAAGGTCTACCGACGCCCAACATCTTTACCGGAGGCCACAATTTCCACGGCCCACTGGAATGGGTTACCGTTCAAGATATGGAAAAGTCCGTTGAGACTGTTCTTCAGTTGGCAGCATTGTGGGGCAATGAGACCAGCGTTGACTAGTCACTGCAACCGAACGCAGCCAAACAACGTAACAAAAAGTAGGCAGTCAACCGGTCTGGTTTTGCGAAATAGAACCATGTATGGCTGAAGGCCGCTTTGCTTTAATGAAGACATCTCAACGGCAAAGATTGCAACGCTGTTAGAAGTCTTGAAACAACGAAACTATGCGACACCGCATTACCCATAGGAGGGATACCCATGCGAAGTCACGAAATTGACTACAAAATTTACGGCGATGATATGCAAATGGTTGAGGTGGAGCTAGATCCTCGCGAGACCGTGATTGCCGAAGCCGGCACAATGATGTATATGGAGTCTGGCATTAACTTTGAAGCCAAACTTGGCGATGGCAGCAGTTCAGCCGGAGGCTTGTTTGGCACCTTGGTCAATGCAGGCAAGCGCGCGTTAACGGGTGAGTCACTTTTTATGACCCACTTCACCAACCACGGGCAGCAAAAGCAGCGGGTTGCATTTGCTGCCCCCTACCCTGGCAAGATCATGGCAATTGATCTTGATGAAGCCAACGGCACTCTAATTTGTCAGAAAGATGCCTTTCTTGCCGCGGCGCTTGGGACGAAAGTGAGCATTGCGTTCAATCGACGGTTAGGGGCCGGTCTCTTTGGCGGTGAAGGATTTATCTTACAAAAGCTACAAGGTGATGGGATGGCATTTATCCACGCTGGAGGCACGATGATAGAACGCCGTCTCCACGGTGAAACACTCCGCGTAGACACCGGCTGCCTAGTTGCTTTCGAGTCTGGTATTACGTATGACATTCAAGCAGCAGGCGGTTTACGCTCGATGATGTTTGGCGGTGAAGGCTTGTTTTTAGCAACGCTAAGCGGACACGGAAGAGTTTGGTTACAATCTTTGCCGTTCTCAAGGTTAGCAGACCGTATATTGTCAAACGCGTCATTTGGCAATGGTAACAATACCGGAGAAAGTTCGGTCTTAGGTGGCCTTTCGAGCTTTTTAGAATAGGTTTCTAGATCACTGTATTATCCTTTTCAAGTAAAAAAGACAACCAAAGTTGGTTGTCTTTTTGTTTTGGTTTAGTCTTCATTAGCTTAAATTTACCAGCACGCCCTATTTTGAGGCGTACTTTTCGGAATCAGTAGATGAAAGTCCTGTTTTTGGACAAAATCTCTCTCTCGCCCCCTATTTCACCCACAGCCCTACGCAAATTGTTATTCCGCTCTCAGCTTTTCAAACCAAAGACAAACTAATTTGTAACACCCCCTTTATCGACATCCCCATTCTGCACGGGTACATTACACACACGTAGAAAAGCAGTCAAACCAAATCACACTTTGTTTACGCTTTTCGAGCTAGGGAAGATGCAACCCACGCTCACATTACAAATTTGGTAAATCTCTACAGGAGTAAATATGAGGAGATGGCATTGGACGCGTTCCTTTGTCGCAGTGTTTAGGGTATTTACAGCACTCGCGATATTTGGACAAGTCGCATTGTCGGTGCGTATCTCGCAAGCACACGGTCCCCCCGTAGTGCATGTGGATTCGCATTCCGCGACAGTGTCGCAAACTGAATTAGACCTAGAGACACTTGCGCTCGACGTCGCGCAAACCGAACGCCTTAGTTCGGCAGCGGTTGACGTGTCGCGCGCAGACTCAACGGTCGAAGATAGCAATTGCAGCAGCGGTTTTGACGCCAGCTGTGTTGACCAAGACCACGTTCGTGAAATTACCGCTGAACGTGATGTTGTGGTTAAGCAAAATGCTGTCGCAGATACCCAATGTGCAGGCGCTTTTGACGCTAGCTGTACAGCAGCTGTCACGAACACGCAGAAAGTAGTTCGTGTCCAGCAGTCAGCAGTCGCAGATCAAGCGAATGCTAGTACTGATCAAGACAATGTGATTGCTGTGAGACAGTCCCAAAATGTTGGCATTTTGAGCCGCTTCAGCCAAGTCTTTGGCAACGGGAATTTGACAGACCTTCAGCAGGATTGTGGTCCGTTTGACAGCTCTTGTGTACAGCCAACTGATCCACCGCCGCCGACTGATCCACCGCCGCCGCCAAC
>JAHDIM010000234.1 GCA_020630805.1 Anaerolineales bacterium | reverse complement strand
ATGCCCGGTGGCGTGAGTTCACCTGTCCGCGCGTTCAAGTCTGTTGGTGGCAATCCGTTTTTTGTCAAAGAAGCCAAAGGCGCATGGCTGACTGATGTTGATGGTAACCGTTATGTGGATTACATCATGTCTTGGGGCCCGCTAATTTTGGGGCATGCGCACGAGCGCGTGGTGGCTGCATTGCAAGCCGCCGTTGCCAAAGGCACAAGCTATGGCATTCCAAATCCATATGAAGTGGAGTTGGCGGAATTAGTTCAGCAATTGATGCCAAACATCGAGATGGTGCGCTTTGTGAATAGCGGCACTGAAGCTTGCATGAGTGCGTTGCGCTTGGCGCGTGCTTACACAGGCCGCGACAAAATCATCAAATTTGCCGGGAACTATCACGGCCATGCGGATATGCTGTTGGTTGCGGCGGGGTCTGGTGTCGCAACCTTGGGGTTACCAAATTCGCCGGGCGTGCCAGAGAGCGCAGTGCGCAATACGCTGACTGCCAATTTCAATGACCTCGACTCAGTCCAAGCGATTTTTGATGCGCACAAGGGTGAAATTGCAGGCATCATCTTGGAGCCAGTTGCTGGCAATATGGGCATGGTTCCACCTGCTGAAGGCTTTTTGCAAGGCTTACGCGACATTTGTGACGCGAATAACGCCGTCTTGATTTTTGACGAAGTCATGACCGGCTTCCGCGTTGATCCGGGTGGGGCGCAAACGTTGTTTGGTATCAAGCCTGATCTGACAACGCTGGGCAAAGTCATTGGCGGCGGTCTGCCAGTAGGTGCTTATGGTGGCAAACGTGAAATTATGGAAATGGTTGCGCCAGTTGGGCCAATGTATCAGGCTGGGACGTTGTCTGGAAATCCGTTAGCAATGGTTGCAGGGATTGAGACGTTGAAAGGCGTTGCCTCACCAGCCACTTGGGATCACATGGCAACGGTCGGTGCTGCGCTTGATGAAGGCATTGCTGATGCTGCGCAAGCCACTGGTATTCCAGTATTCCAACAACGGCTTGGCTCAATGAGTGGTCTATTCTTCAGTGAACAACCTGTCACAGACTATGCCACGGCAAAAGCCTGTGATCTAGACGCGTTCAACATCTTCTTCCATGCGATGCTTGAAAACGGCGTTTATATCGCGCCATCGCAGTTTGAAGCAGCGTTTATTAGTACCGCGCATGGGAAGAAGGAAATCAAGCACACGATTGCGGCGGCGGAAAAGGCGTTTGCTGCGGTAAGCAAGAAGTAGATTTTCATATTTGTAGTGACATGGCGCGCCATGTCACTACAAATTGTTTTACGGCCAAATCCGCAGAACTTTCTCTGACGTTCCCACACCAACACTAATGTGACCATTCACGTCGCTGAACGCTGCAATATTAGTCAGCAGGCCACCATCGAGCGCTAATTCCCACGCGACAATCGCGTTTTCAGCACCATCGCCTCTTCGGATTGCACCGAGTAAGGTGCCAGTGGGTTTGTCAGTCAGCAGAATTTCGACGTTCCCGTCTCCATCAAAATCCGCAGCGATCCCTAAGTCTAGATTGGGTGATCCCAAATAGTGTGAGGTATAGCCAGCTTGCGCCGCGACGCGTTCTAGCGTGTTGTCATTGAGTTGGAAATATTCAACAGTGGCATTGAGATGCGGCGTCAGTACATCTACAGCTTCTAGTTGACCGTCTGGTCCAGTTGGTACAATCGCGAGCTGATTGCGCCAACGATTGCCTTGGCCAATCGGAGCGCTGGCTGCCAGCCATTCCCCGCTTTGATCGAATAAGACTAATTTTGCCCCGCCATTGCTGTCTGCCAACGTGACTAAGATATCGTCACGCCCATCATTATTCATATCTGCCAGAATTGGTGCAACGCCTTCAATCACAGCCGGAGGATCGATACAAATGTCGTTTGAGACACCATCGACAGGGACGACTGTGATGCAGGCCGCCTCAATTACATCGCCAAGGACGCCATGACCATAAATATCAGTTGGATTGGACAGATAAATTATCGCGCCGTTGCTGGCTTGGGTAACGCGACCGTGTGGAATTGCGTTTTCAAATTGAGGTTGCGTACGCAGTTCAATCGTGTTTTCTGAAATTTCCAAAATCGGCGCTTGACCAGGTTGCCACGTGACGGTCAATGCATCAAATGTCGAATACGTGCCATCGGTGTGAAGTTGATAGGACTCAATGGTATTGTCTTCAAGAAGTGCGACCCAGACTTGTTCATCCCCATAAGGTACACCAAGTACCCAGTCTGCTCTCGTCGATAGCGCAATATCGATAGGTGTTGTGTTGGGTAGATCCGCAGTTCCTTCCAAGTAGCGATTTCCAGATGCAGTCAGGTGCGTATACGCTGTGTAAGGCATGAACGACTGGGTGTCCTCAGCGGTAGGCTCAGCCGTTGGCGATGTCTCTGCAATTACCTCGGTTGGCGCCGGTTCTTGGGTTGGCACAGTCGTTGGCGGCACAACTGTGGCCGTTGGTGGCACCGGTGTCGGTTCTGGCGTGGCTTGGGCACAGGCAACCAAACTTATGCTGAAGATAATTAGAGCAAGATGGGTCAATTTCATAGCCATGAGTCTACATTGGTTTTGAATGCTGGTTTGTTAGAGCCACTACGAAATAAGGGAATCAAAAACGGCGCAGTGCAATTGCACCACGCCGCTTCAGTGGTAATTTTATCCCCCGCCAACGGGAGGGAACAGTCTAATTTGATCACCGTCTTTCAGGATCGCCGCGCGTTCCGTCTCCGCTTCCTGATTGACTGCAATCATGTAAGCGCCGGGGATAGCAAGCGTCGTAAGCACCTCGCCAACCGTACTGCCATCGGGGACCTCAATGGAGGTGCGCCCTTTGGCTTCCCGCGGCAGGTGGTCACGCAACATGCCGTAAAGTCTTACAGAAATCTTCATCGACTTCGTCGAGCAATCAGCCTTCAGCTGTCAGCCTGGAGTCTTCAAGACAAAGCTGATTGCTGATCGCTGAAACCTGATAGCTCATTAGGCGAGCTCAGCTGCGACCCAGTCTAGGCCGATGCTTTCGAGCGTTTCCTTGGTTGGATTGCCCGTTTCTTGGTCCCAACCGGCTGAGTCGTAGTAATCCACGAGGCTTTGTTGGAATTCTGCTTCGTCTAGCAAGATGCCGTCGCTGACGCCGCCCTTCATGCGAACTTTGAACAGTTTCTTTGGCAGCGTGTCGTTGTCACGGTTGAGACCTTCGCGGGCATTGTACGCGCGCATCAAATTCAGACGGCGCTTGCCAACCTCGAACATTTCATCCATCGGGATGTCCCAACCGGTAGCCGCGCTCATCAGTTCGCGCATGGCTTCTGGTCCGTAGAGGGTCCAGCTTGGGCTGTAGACAAACTGGCAGACAGACATGGTGTCCGTATTGCTGTAGAGATATTGCAAATGCACAATATCTTTCATCTTTTCTGGGTTGCTGGCTTGGTCAGGGTGTGACTGCGTGATGCCTGCTTCAGCGAAGTAGTCTTTGTAGTAGTCAAAGTATTCGCCCAGCATGCTGTCATGTTCAGAAGATTGATGGTCCGCACCAAATGGCAGCGTGGCGTAGATGGTGCCCAAACTGCGCTTGACTTGTGGCATGTGTGCTGGCAGTTCTTGACCTTTGACCGTGATCAAATATTCATGTCCTTTGCCAAGGCGATCCGCTGCCTTTGCAGAGCCGTCTGCCAAAATGTCGCCAAAGCCTTCACGTTCCAAGGTCATTTCCAGCATCTTGATCATTGCATCGGCGTCACCGTAGCGCAGTTCAATGCCACCTGTGTCTTCAGTGGTGATCACACCTTTTTCGAAGCATTCCATGGCCCAAGCGATGGTCGCACCACAAGAAATGGTGTCAACGCCATACTGATTACACAATTGATTGGCGTAAATCACTGCTTCCATATCGCTGATGTCGCAGTATGACCCAAACGTCGCGATTGATTCGTATTCTGGACCGCCATACTCTGGGATTAGCTTGATGTCTTTGTATTCAGACTCCACAACGCGTTTACAGCGCACAATACAGGCGTGACAGGTGTCACGCCCTTGGCGATCTTGCTTGCCTTCAGCCGCGCCTTTCAAGAATTCGTCGTAGAGACGTTCACCATCAATGGCTTCGGCTTCTTCAAAGGTGTCCATCACGCCAGTGTCAAAGTTGCGGGTCGGGAGCCCACCTGCTTTGTGTTGTGAAAGTGTCACACCGGCAGTCCCGTAACGGCCGAATGAATCAGCGCCTTTTGCTTTTGAATTTTTGGCACCCCATTTGGCTAGCGCCATGACGCGTTTCTTGTCAGCAGGTTGAACTTTGCGGGTCCCGCGGACGACAATTGCTTTGAGCATTTTGCTGCCCATCACAGCGCCAATCCCGGTCCGGCCCCAAGCGCGGTTTGCCATGTTCATGACTGCCGCGAAGTTGGCTTTCTTTTCGCCAGCCCGACCGATCTGTGCGATTTCAATCTTTTTGTCGCCTAGCTCTTCTTTGAGAATTTCATCGACATCGGCAGTGTGCTTACCCCAGATGTGACTTGCATCGACCAGTTCGGCTTCACCTTCGATTACTTTTAGATAGACTGGCGTGTCAGATGCGCCGGTAATCACGATGCCATCATAGCCAGCAAATTTGAGTTCAGCGGGCCAGAAACCACCAGCTTGGCTGTCGGCAACGCCGCCCGTGCTTGGCGACTTGCAAGTGGCAGTACAGCGGCTTTGTCCACTCAACGGCAAGCCAGTTGGGGCACTCACAAAGAAGCTCAGCGTATTGGCAGGATCAAACGCATCGATGCCCGCTGGAGAATTCTTCCAAAGGTAATATAGCCCCATCAGGCTGCCACCCCAGTAGAAGCGATAAAACTCTTCGCTAGGTTCTTCGATATTAAGTGTCTTGTTCGTCAAATCGACGTGTAAGATTTTTCCGGTAAAGCCGTACATGTGGTCTCCTTTCAAGCGCAGAGTTGAGAGTAATCCCTAATTGCGGATGTCCTGTTTGATCAGTATGATTCAGTGTCTCTATCTCAAAACGCAGAGTGCGTTCTCTGTCTTCTTATTCGTGTGATGAAAAAAATAACTTTTTCTGGTCTAGATTGTATTGAACTTTCAAATGAAACGCTAGCACTTGCCCTGACAACACAGGTTGGGCCGCGGGTTGTGAGCTTGCGGTTGCGGGGTGGTGATAACGTCTTTGCTGAATTGCCAGACGCCAAACTCCCTTGGGATGGCGGTGGCGAATACAGCTTGCGCGGTGGACATCGTTTATGGCATAGTCCAGAAATTAATCTGCGCACGTATATTCCAGATGATGATCCGCTCACGATTAACGAGATTGTAAATGGCGTTGAAGTCATCCAGCCGACGGAAACGCTGACAGGGCTAGAAAAATCGATGCGGATTACGCTGCCAGACGACAGCGCAACCGTTGTTGTTGAACACACCTTGAAGAATAACGGTGTCTTTCCAGTCGAATGCGCGCCGTGGGGCATTACACAGTTGGCAACCGGAGGCACGGCCATCTTGCCTCAAACAATGCTGAATGCTGACCCTGGTGGTTATTTGCCAAACCGGGGCTTTGCATTTTGGCCGTATGCGGATCTGCAATCACCATTGTTCACCATTGGAAATCGCTACTGCTTTTTTGACTCGCATATTACAGATGACAGCAAATTCAAATTAGGATTTCCAAATCCAGTTGGATGGCTCGGATATGTCATCAATCAGACGATGTTTGTCAAACAAGCCGCATATGATCCGACTGCAAGCTACCCAGACCTTGGGAGTTCGAGTGAAATGTTCTGTGATGCGAACTGTTTGGAATTGGAAACGTTAGGTCCAACTACCTCAATTGCACCCGGCAATAGCGTTTCGCATACTGAGACTTGGCATTTGTTTGGAAATATCGCTTTTGAAAAGAGTGAAGACGCTGTCACTGCGTTAGTAAAGCGCTTAGGCTTAGATACGAACGCGTAGACAGACTGCATCTCTGAAAATAGCACATGAATTTAGCGACTTTCTGAACTGAAGGCCGTGCTTTGCTCTATCTAAACTCCCCATACGACATTCGAACGAACTTGTAACGGTCTCTTTATCGACCAAATTTGTAAGCCCCACTACCATGCAAATATGGGAAATATGGGTCTTAATTACAATCGTTCAATTTATCTATTTAGACATATAAGTGCAGTGTTGGGTTGCGTGCTGGTCCTGCT
>JAHDIM010000016.1 GCA_020630805.1 Anaerolineales bacterium | reverse complement strand
TGTATCAGGTAAGGAATTTGAAAGAGCTGGCGGCAGCGGTGGATGAGTTGTTTGTGTAATTCGTAAAATGTAATGCGTAACGCGCTCTAGTTTTAGAACGAAGTTGCACTGTTCCGCGCGCTTAAGACCAAATTACGTATTACACCTTACGCATTCAAAATCACTTCTTTCGAATTCCCTTTCACATCCCCTATAATTCATAAAAAGAAATTTCAAACTCTGAGGTTATTTATTCATGGCTGGACATAGTAAATGGGCCAACATTAAGCATCGCAAAGGTGCACAAGATGCAAAGCGCGGTAAGTTGTTTACCAAGCTGGCAAAAGACGTGGTGATTGCTGCCCGCGAAGGCGGCGGCGATTTAGACACTAACATTCGCTTGCGACTTGCGGTCGATAAGGCGCGTGCGGCGAATATGCCGAAAGACAACATCGAACGCGCCATCAAGCGTGGGACAGGTGAAGATAAAGACGGGGCTGCATTTGAAGAAGTCAGCTACGAAGGTTACGCTAATCACGGCATTGCAGTGATGGTGGAGTGCGTGACGGACAACAAGCGCCGTTCTGTGTCAGACGTGCGTGCTGTCTTTAACAAATATGGCGGCAGTCTGGGCGAAAATGGCTCAGTGGGTTGGCAGTTTGAACGCAAGTCTTACTTCACAATTCCGACTGGCGATCTAGACGAAGATGCAGCTTTTGAACTGGCGATTGAAATTGGCGCAGAAGACGTCGCTTGGGATGCAGAAATGATCGAAATTACGGGGCCTGTGTCTGCCTACGGTGAAATTGCCTCTGGGCTTGCGGAAGCGGGGCACACCCCAGAAGACGCAATGCTGCGCATGGAGCCGAAGAACACCATGGAACTAGACCCGTCACAAGCGTTGCAAGTCTTGAACACCATCGAAAAACTCGAAGACGTTGATGATGTGCAGAATGTGTATCACAACCTTGAGTTGACTGATGCGGTGTTAGAAGCGGTTGCGAATGCGTAATTGCTGATCGGCTGATTACTATTACTAGTCAGCCATCAGCCATCAGCATGTCCGATATCGTCCTAGGAATCGACCCCGGCACCGCCACCACTGGCTATGGCTTTGTCCAACAAGTTGGCAGTTCGTTGAAGCCAGTGGCCTACGGAGTTGTCTCGACATCTGCAAAAATGCCGATGCATGAGCGGCTGCAGGTTATCTATCGTGAGTTGGACGAACTTATCAAGGAATATAAGCCAGTAAGTGCTGGCATTGAAAAGCTTTTCTTTTCAAAGAACGTGACTACTGGAATAACCGTTGCACAAGCGCGGGGCGTGGCAATTCTTGCGATGGCCGATAATGGGCTAGCACCAGGAGAGTATACGCCGATGCAGATCAAGCAAAGCGTGTGTGGATATGGGGGTGCCAAGAAGCCGCAAATCCAGCAAATGGTGAAAACGTTGTTGGGCCTGCAAAAAATCCCGCGCCCGGATGATGCGGCAGATGGTTTGGCGGTAGCGATTTGCCATTTGCATAGTATGCAGACGAATTACTTAATGCGTAATGTGTAATTCGTAAGCGCGTTCTAGGATATAGCATTTCAGCGTTACCTTCCGCGCCCAAGTCAAAATTACGCATTACACCTTACGAATTCTAAATACTCACTAACATTTACCGAAACTACTCATGATCGCCTCAATCCGTGGAACTGTACTTAGCTTTGATAATGACACTGTAATTGTTGAAGTTGGTGGCGTTGGCTTGCGTTTGCTGGTGCCATCCTCTGTGTTTGATGGATCAGTTGGAATTGGACGGCAGATTAGTTTGTTTACACATCTCGTGGTGCGCGAAGATTCATTGACGCTGTATGGCTTCAAGACCGAAGAAGAGCGCACGATGTACGAAACCTGTCTCGGGATTTCAGGGGTCGGGCCAAAGATGGCCTTGGCGATTATCTCAACGCTATCACCAGATTTGCTTCGACAAGCTGTCGCAACTGAAGAAGCAGGCATCATTTCACGGGTGCCAGGTGTTGGCAAAAAGACGGCTGAAAAGATCATCTTCAATTTGCGTGACAAATTGCAAACGGACTTCATGGGCTCTGGTAGTTCGCCGCTTGTAGATGAAACGGACACCGAAGTTATTGCTGCATTGACAGCGCTTGGCTACAGTTTGGTTGAGGCGCAAACTGCATTACAAAACATTCCAAATGATGCGCCTGATGATGTTGAAACGAAAATCCGGTTGGCGCTGGGGTATTTTGCGTAAGGCTTTTCAAATCTGAGGCCGAGTCTGTCTGGCGGACAACCCTCTAGTGCGGTGATTCTGTCTCTCTATTCTTTCTCTATAATTCTCCATGTTTGAAAATCAAAAAATTGCATTTATTGGTGCTGGCGCAATGGCAGGTGCCATTATCGGTGGGCTGATCAAGCAAGGGTTAGTCTCGCCTGATCAAATTACGGCTTCCGAACCACGTGCGGAGCGGCGCGCTGAATTAGATGCGCAGTATGGCATCAATGCCGTTGCCGGGAATGGCGAGGCAGTGCAGGGCGCAACGGTGATTGTGCTAGCAGTGAAACCTCAAATTGCACCGTTAGCATTGCCGGAACTGCGCGGACTAATTGCGCATGATGCATTACTGCTCTCCATTATGGCAGGCGCAACGCTGGAAACACTTGGCGCACTAACTGGACATGACCGTATTGTGCGTTCGATGCCCAACACTCCAGCACAAATTGGAATGGGCATGACCGCATGGACAGCCGGTGAAGGCGTGTCTGAACTGCAACGTGCGCAAACGGAGGCAATCTTAGGTGCGTTAGGGGAACAGATGGAATTGCCGGGTGAGCCCTATATTGACATGGCGACAGCTATGAATGGCTCTGGTCCAGCTTATGCCTTTTTATTCATCGAAGCATTTATAGATGCTGGTGTAAGAATGGGGCTACCACGACCGCAGGCCGAACGATTAGCAAAACAAACGGTTCGGGGCGCTGCCGAATATGCGTTTCAATCTGACACGACAGTTTCAACATTGCGTCATCAGGTGACATCGCCAGGCGGTACAACAGCCGCTGCAGTTGCAGCATTAGAATCGAATGGATTACGAACCGCGATCGATCAGGCTGTGGAAGCGGCATTCAAACAAGCGCAATATCTTGGCAAGAAGTAGTCTAACCTGAGCCTTAGGCGTCATTGAAAATCTAGATATTTAAAGCGTTTGTTCAGATAATCTTGAGGAATACAGCTTTTTGTGCGTAGGTTTGCTCGTCAAATCTCGACAAAAAGCTGTATTTTTGTTTAAGTTAGATTAATGTTTAAACCTGTACAGAAAATTATTAAACACAGACTCGTGTCTAATAAGTGCCAGAATCGGCTCATTATTGCATCCATCTGGTAGTTTTTACATGCTTTGTACAGATTTTGTAGCAATTTTTGGATAAATAGAGTCTTAAAACCTAGACATATTGCGTCGGTAGCCCTTACAAAACTTGTGCAAACACTGTACAATGTGTGCATACCTAGACAGATCTAGTTTCCAGAGGGGATCCCGCAATGTTAGGCACAGTCATCAACTTCGAACCACTACCCATCCGAATTCCAGCTTCTCCGGACGAACTTCTCACGCACGATGAAGAAATCGCCTTGGCAAAAATTATTACAGCTTGGCATGAAGCTGAAGAATGTTTGGAAACCGGACAGGGCTCTGCAGCAGATAAAGCCGTCTGGCAAACCGCATGTGCACGAGGGCGTGCAGCCCGTGACGAATTGGTCTTGCGGAATCAAGGCTTAGTGGGTAAGGTGGCGCGCCGCTATTTCGACACAGGTCTTACCTTTGAAGATCTCATGCAAGAAGGCCAAATTGGGCTTATCAAAGCGGCAAACCGTTATGATGCTCAGCGCGGCACACGTTTCTCTACTTACGCAGTTTGGTGGATCCGCCAAGCCATTGGCCGTGCAGTTGCAAACACAGGGCGCATGGTGCGCCTTCCAGTAAACCTTGGTCAGAAGGTAATGCAAGTCCGCCGCACAGAAGTGCAACTTCAACAAGAGTTTGGGCGCGAAGCAACGACAGATGAAATCGCAATTAAGCTCAAGTGGACGCCTGAACAAGTCACAAACGTTCAAGGTGCGGTCGTAAACGTTACGTCGCTTGAAAAGCTGGTTGGTCCTGGCGACTCAGCTGACACTGAACTTCAAGAACTGCTCCCAGATGAAACTGTGCAACAGCCAGAAGACGAGGCAGAAGACTATTTGATGTCTAGCGAAATCCAAAAGGCAATTGACAGCCTTGGGGAATGGGAAGCTGGTATCTTGCGAATGCGCTTTGGCTTTGAAGATGGTGAAATGCATCCACTGAGTGACTTAGCTCGCCGTTATGGGTTATCACGCGAGGGGATGCGTCAAGTCGCTAATCGGGCACTAGACAAGATCCGTCGCTCAGAATACTCAACTGGACTGCAAGAGTACGTGCGCTAAGCATACGTGCGCTAAGCAACGGAAAATAGATTTTGAAATTTAGAGGAGCGCTCAGAGGAGCGCTCTTTTGATTTATGTAAAAACCAGAACGTTTTCAGAAATAAAATGGGCGACCGATCAGGTTTTTACTGAAGGTTTTTCACGCAATCGTCGCATTTATTTCTGAGTTTTTGTTGCGAAACACTTGAGTATCTGCAAAGCGCATTCAAACCTATTTTTATCCAAATGCATATGGCGTCTTTATTGATCATTAGGCGCGGGGACGCTATAAACAAAATGCAAGCGCTAGGTTGAATGATTGCATAGCGTTGAAGCTATATCCAATTCAAAATGACTGCATTAGATCGTGAACACTTGAGATCATGGGGCTGTTTCGGGAGTGCTTTTACCGCGTTGGCGCTCTTAATTGGCTTTGTGACCTTTGTTGCCCTGCTTTGGCTAAGGTGGGGAAACTCTTCTGCTGTTGAGCCGATTGCAGTGACCACGATTGATCCCAAGCAGCCTAGCGTAATTGATGATACGCAAATCGCCAGCGCACAGTACGACCACCGCTCTGCTAGTGAGGCCGTTGTTGCAACCCAAGACGATGTCCACTCTATTATTGAAAGGGCCGATGGCTGGCTGTATCAGCGCCAGAATATAGAGGTAAGCAGGATTGCTGCGTCTGACTATGACATTGTTGTCATCGATGACCTGTTGTCTGCCGGGATCACCCCAGATGTGCTGCGTGCTGAGGTGCAGCGCATGCAGGTCAAACCTGATGGGTCACGTCGACTTGTATTGGCTTATATGAGTGTTGGAGCGGCAGAGAATCAGCGGCAGTATTGGCGACCAGAATGGCATAGTGAGGCCACTGACGCCTTGTCTGCTGATGCCCCAGACTGGCTTGAACGAGGCGAAGTTGGTGAGTGTAACAGTGCTGGGCATTGCCGCTATCCCGTGCAGTACTGGCATCCAGAATGGCAGCAGTTACTTGTGTCTGGCCCAGAGTCGCAGTTGAATCTGATTTTGAATGCTGGGTTTGACGGCGTCTACTTAGATGCCGTGGAGGCATATGCCTTTTTTGATAACGCCACCAATCAATCGTTTCTGCAGAGTGAAATGATTGCCCTGATTCAGCAAATTGCTCTGCATGCGCGCATCACGCGTGGGCAGCCCGATTTCCTGCTTATTCCCCAAAATGGCTTTGAGTTGTTTACCAGTCAAGCGTACATACAGCTTGTAGACGGTGTGGTCTGGCAGGTTAGGGCGCAATCGGCAGGTGCGTTCACGTCAGCGGTGACATCCCCACAGGTGCCACTACATTTATCAACGAGCGAAACGCAACTTTTTGCGCTGTATTACACATCAGATGCAGCAATAGTCAGCGACTTTTACACTTGGGCGTATACGCACGGCTACATTCCCTTTGCTGGTTCCCAGCAACTCGACTCATTCGTAGTCCCGTCCCGGTAGCGAATTTCACTGCATTACGCTGCATAAGTTGTCCTAAATAGCGGTAAACTCATTCTGATAATAAGTTTTAGAAAGCCTCCCTTTAAGAGGTAGAGTTTCGTTTGTGAAATACTGGACAATCGACCTTGCTTCTAGTATTATCCACAAGTTGAAAAACCATTGAAATTGTATTTAAAACGAGTTCTAGTAACTTGGAAAAAACTTTGGCTAGCTGACTACTAATGTAGGGAGTTCAAATGACAGATATTCGCTTGCCCGATATTGCAGCTGAACTGCAAAAACAAATCGATGCATTCGATGCGCCAGCATTGGATGCCAGAGAAGTCGGTACCGTTATCGAAGCTGGTGACGGGATCGCACGTGTCTCAGGTCTGAGCGGCATCCGCAACGCTGAATTGGTCGAATTCGACAATGGCGTCCGCGGGATTGTGTTCAACCTTGAAGCAGACAACGTCGGTATCATCATTATGGGTGAATACGACGGGATTGACGAAGGCATGTCCGTACGCGGTCTTGGTTTCGTTGCATCTGTACCAGTGGGTGAAGCCCTTGCTGGTCGCGTTGTAAACGCACTTGGTGAACCAATTGACGGTAAGGGCGCAATCAATGCGACCGAATACCGCCCAATTGAACGCATTGCTCCAGGCGTTATCCGCCGCCGCGATGTGGACACCCCACTTCAAACCGGTATCAAATCTATTGATGCGATGACCCCTGTTGGTCGCGGTCAACGTCAGTTGATCATTGGTGACCGCCAAACGGGTAAAACCGCTGTTTGTATTGACACCATCATCAACCAAAAAGGTAAAGATGTTGTCTGTATCTATGTTGCAGTCGGTCAAAAGAAATCTTCTATCGCGCAAACAGTAGCAATTTTGGAACGCGAAGGTGCAATGGATCATACGATCATCGTTTCTGCATCTGCTGACGAATCTGCTGCTCTCCAATACATCGCTCCATACACCGGTTGTGCAATCGGTGAGGAATATATGGAAACAGGTAAGCATGCTTTGGTCATTTATGATGATCTTTCAAAGCACGCTTACGCTTACCGCCAAGTGTCTCTGTTGCTGCGCCGCCCACCAGGTCGCGAAGCATATCCAGGAGATGTTTTCTACTTGCACTCACGTTTGTTGGAACGCGCTGCGCAATTGGCATCTGACTACATCATTGTCAAGAAAGGCGATACAGATCACGGTGACCAAGGTGTCAATGGTGAATTGTACGCTGGGACCATGGGCTTCGAAGCTGCTGAACACGCACTCGCTGCCATGGACAACAGTGATGACTATGAACTGGCAATCACCTCAACTTCAGGTGGGTCGCTAACTTCACTTCCTATTATTGAAACCTTGCTTGGTGACGTATCTGCATACATTCCAACCAACGTGATTTCAATTACAGACGGTCAGATTTACCTCGATGGTGATCTCTTCTACGCTGGTGTTCGCCCAGCTGTCAACGTGGGTCTTTCAGTGTCTCGCGTAGGTGGTGATGCGCAAACCAAAGCAATGAAGAAGGTTGCTGGTAACTTGCGTCTTGATATGGCTGCTTTCCGCGCGTTGGCTGCATTTGCTCAGCTCGGTTCTGGTCTGGACAAGAATACGCAAGCACAACTTGATCGTGGTTATCGTCTGCAAGAAGTGTTGAAACAAGCGCAATACATGCCAATGAACGTTCAAGACCAAGTTATGGTTATTTACGCGGCAGTAAACGGCTATGCTGATGAAGTTCCAGTGGAACGCATGGGTGAATGGCAAGAAGGTGTTATTCGCTACATCAACAGCAGCTACCCAGACGTTGGTGGCAATCTTGCAAGCAGCGGTAAGCTGGATGACAGCACCGTTAGCATGATGAAGGAAGCACTGGAAAGCTTTACAGGTTCTTGGAGCTAACCCATGGCAGGTGCACGCGACGTACTTAGACGGATCAAAACCGTCAAGAATATCTCGCAGGTAACGCGCGCGCTGGAAGCAGTGAGTGCATCCCGCCTGCGACAAGTACAAAAAGCTGTTACTGCTTCACGCGCATATTCAAGTAAAGCATTTGGCGTTTTGAACAGCTTGGCTGGACAAGGTGGTGGGGGCGCATTGCACCCATTGCTGGAAGAGCGCGAAGAAGTCAAAAAGATTTTGGTCATTTTGATTTCGAGTGATCGTGGTCTGGCTGGGTCTTACAACGTCAATGTCATCAACGCTGCAACGCAGTTCGCGAAGAACTCTAGCGCTTCAGTCAAATATATGACTGTGGGTCGCAAAGGTCGTGACGTGCTGTACCAGTTGGGCGCTGAAATTGAATCTGCATTTGATAACTACCGCGGGACGCCTTCATTTATTGAAGTCTCACCAATTGCCCGCGCTGCGATGGATGCCTATCTGTCAGGTGATGTTGATGAAGTCTACTTGGCTTACACCGACTACATCAATGCAGTTCGCCAAGACGCACGAGTGACGCGCTTGCTTCCAATGTCAAGCACCACCGATGCTAGCGAACAAGCAATGGCAGAACATATTGATGAAACCCAAACGGCAACGAATGCAAATGCCGCAGGTTACATCTATGAACCATCGCCAGAAGAACTGCTGAAGACGATCTTGCCTCGCTTTACGCAAGTGCAGGTGTACCAAGCAGTCTTGGAATCGATTACCAGTGAACACAGCGCACGTATGGTTGCAATGAAGAACGCAACCGACAACGCTAACGATCTGGCCGCAGGCTTGCGCTTGACCTACAACAAAGCGCGTCAGTTGGCCGTTACCAGCGAATTGTTGGATATCGTCGGTGGTGTAGAAGCGCTGAACAACAGCTAAGTATTGAGCTCTTGCGGGCTGCCTGTTAGGCGGCCCGCTTCAAAAATAAAAGGCATCAAAAACAAAATGTCACAAGGAAAAGTAACACAAATTCAAGGCGCAGTGGTTGACTGTGGCTTCGAAGGCAAATTGCCAGAAATTTTCGAAGCGGTTGTCGTGCCACGCGAAGATGATGAAGACTTGGTGTTAGAGGTGCAAAAGCACCTTGGCGGCGGGGAAGTACGTACAGTAGCGATGGGTGCGACCGAAGGTCTGCAACGTGGCGTACCTGCTATTCCTACCGGCGCTCCAATTTCTGTACCAGTTGGTGAAGCAACGCTTGGTCGCGTTTTCAACGTTTTGGGTCAACCAATTGACGGCGTTGAACTCGGTGACTTGGCAAGCGCAAGCAGCTCTCCAATTCACCGCTCTGCACCTTCATTTGAAGAACAATCAACTGCGGTTGAAATCTTCGAAACGGGTATCAAGGTTGTTGACCTGATTGCGCCATTTACCAAAGGTGGCAAGACCGGTATCTTTGGTGGTGCTGGTGTAGGTAAGACCGTTATTATTCAGGAACTCATTCGCTCAATTGCATCAGAACACAGTGGTAACTCTGTATTTGCTGGTGTGGGTGAACGTACTCGTGAAGGGACGGCGCTTTATAAGGAAATGATCGAAGCAGACGTGATGAAAGACACGGTTATGGTCTTCGGTCAAATGAACGAACCTCCTGGCGTGCGCTTGCGCGTGTCATTGACTGGTTTGACCATGGCAGAACACTTCCGCGACCAAGGTCGGGACGTGCTCTTGTTTATTGACAACATTTTCCGCTTCGTTATGAGTGGTTCAGAAGTGTCGGCGCTTCTCGGTCGTATGCCTTCAGCTGTGGGTTACCAACCAACACTGGGTACCGAAATGGGTGAATTGCAAGAACGCATTACCTCAACCAAGAAGGGCTCAATTACCTCTCTGCAAGCGGTATACGTACCTGCAGATGACTACTCAGATCCTGCGCCAGTAGCAACGTTTGCTCACTTGGACGCGACCATTGCTTTGGAACGCCCAATTGCAGAAAAAGGGATTTACCCAGCTGTGGATCCATTGTCATCAACCAGTCGTGCGCTTGATCCGCAAGTTGTGGGTGAAGAACACTACAACGTTGCGCGTGAATGCCAACGTGTGCTGCAGCGCTACCAAAGCTTGCAAGACATTATTGCCATTCTGGGTGTTGACGAACTCTCTGAAGAAGATAAGATGCTGGTTGCACGCGCACGCCGCATTGAACGCTTCTTCTCACAACCATTCTTCGTTGCAGAACGCTTCACTGGGACCCCAGGTCAATATGTGAAGATTGAAGACACCGTCCGTTCATTCCGTGAAATCTTGGACGGCAAGCACGACGATGTGCCAGAAAGTGCATTTATGTACGCTGGGACGATCGACGATGTGGTCGCTCGCGTAGAAAAGCAAAAAGCTGAGGCATAAATCTGATGCCTATTTTGTGTGAAATCGTCACGCAAGAACGCTTAGTGTTCTCGGAAGAAGTTGACTCAGTCAATGTGCCGGGAGTCGAAGGCCGCATGGGCATTTTGCCTAACCACGCGCCGCTGTTGACAACACTGTCAGTTGGTGAACTTGTAATTAAGCAAAATGGTGCTGAGCAAACCTTTGCCATTGGCGGCGGTGTGCTAGATGTAGGCCCAACCAAAGTGACTGTGTTGGCAGACGTTGCTGAACACAGTGACGAAATTGATCAGGAACGTGCTACCCGCGCAAAGGAAGAAGCAGAACGCTTGCTTGCTGAAGGTGTCGACAAGACCACCGATCCTGATGAATATATGCGCTTGATGGAATCATTGCAACGTGCGAATCTGCGCTTGAGCACTGTCAAGAAACGCGGCGGAAGCGGCAACCGGTTCCAAAACTAAGCCTTTTGCACAAGCTGCGCATTGCCAAAGAATGGTTCATTCGCGGCGAAATTGCGCAAAACTAGCCACCTAAGTGTGCTATATTTGCAGGCGTCTCGTCAGGGACGCCTGTTTTTATAATTCAGGGCTATCAGCTATCACACTGACGCGTGCTAGTGAAAGGACTACTTCAAACTTACTAAGAGCGTTTACTGTAAGCTACTTATTCGCTGACAGTTGAGCGTTGACCGCTATCCATTATGGCGTTAGGAAAAGAACTCGGTATCGATCTTGGTACCATGAACATCCTCATTTATGAGGGCGGTGAAATCGTGTTGCACGAGCCGTCGATTGTTGCGATTCATGTCGATGAACAAAAGATCGTGGCAGTGGGGCAGGAAGCACGCGAAATGTACGGGCGGACGCCTGAAGAAATTATTGAAGTCATGCGACCCATTCAAGATGGGGTAATTGCTGACTATGAAGTGACGACTGCAATGCTGCGCTACTTCATTCAAAAAATTAGTGGTCGCTTCCGCTTATTCCGCCCAACCGTCATGATTGGTGTGCCCTATGGTGTGACCAGCGTTGAAAGTCGCGCTGTACACGAAGCTGGATTGGCAGCAGGTGCTGGAACGGCTTACCTCATTCAAGAGCCTTTAGCGGCTGCAATTGGCGCAGGGATGCCTGTAGGGACGCCCTCTGGTAACATGGTCATTGACATTGGCGGTGGCGCTACCGAAGCTGCAATTGTTTCAATGAATGGGGTGGTAACGGCTGAGTCTGAACGCATTGGCGGGTTGAAAATTGACCAAGCAATTGCGTCTTACATCCGTAAAAAATATGGCCTAGTGATTGGTGAAATCACGGCTGAAGAAATCAAGCTAGCCATTGGTTATGCAATTCCGCCTGAAGATCCAGAAACGATGGAAATCAATGGGCGTGATCAGGTCTCAGGGTTGCCGCGCGCGGTTACCATCACTAGTGACGAAGTCTCAGAAGCGATGCGTGAGCCGCTAGATGCCATTGTTGGCGTTGCGAAGTCTGTGCTTGAACGCACACCGCCTGAACTTGCCGCAGACGCAATCGATCGTGGCATGGTACTGACGGGAGGTGGTTCGCTGTTGCGTAATATCGACCGCTTGCTTACCCGTGAAACCGGTGTACCGGCTTATCTGATTGATAATCCACTGGCTGCAGTGGCAATTGGTGCTGGGAAAGCCCTAGAAATGTACGAAACCCTGCGGCCAATGCTGCCACGCGTGGGCTAGTTTTTCTTTTTGAACCAAGTCTAGTTATGAAGTCTGATAAGCCTTGTTGAAGCTCTCAACAAGGCTTGTTTTTTTAAGGATACTCTGGTGTCTCAGACTGGGGAACTCACACTTCCATTTTCGAAAGCATCTAAAATGTCCAATGCTTTGAGATCATTCAAGGTTTGGGCCATTGTTTCTCATGCTTAAAGAGTGAGTGAATAGTTTTCGATGAATGTAGAAACCATCACACAAGAATGTCAGAAAACGCAATATGATGCCTCCTGATCAAGAAACTAGAAAAATATGACTATGAAAACATCTAAACAGAAAGGCCAAATTTTGCTTTGGCCAGTGATTGTAGCGTTCTTAGCAGGCGCACTCGTCGGAGGCATGATTGGCGCGGTTTCTGGAATCTTCCTATTTATCCGTACGACTGGTGGAACAGCGGAGCCAAGCGTTCCAATTTCTGCTCCTACATTGGCATTACCAACCGTAGCTGACGTTGCTGAAGAGCCTACGGCGACTGAAGAGGTAGTGGCTGTAGCGGAGCCGACCGCAGTGATAGACCCTACAGCAACATTGGCACCGGCAACAGAAGTGCCAACAGAAACGCCGGAACCAACTCCCTCTCCAGTGTTGTATCGGATTGTGCCGGAAGAGTCGCAGGCGCAATTTGCTGTAGAAGAGACCTTTCCAGCCGGAATTGCGGTAGGGACAACAAACCAGATTGCTGGTGATATTTTGGTGGACTTCAGCAATCCTGCGAATTCTCAGGTTGGTACTATTCGGATCAACTTGCGGACGTTGCAGACGGATGACGCCGACCGTGACTCTTCTATTCGTTGCTGTGTGCTAAAAACAGTAGAAGATCGCTACGAATTTACAGACTTTGTGCCAACGCAGATCATTGGGTTGCCTGAGACAATAACTGTAGGTGAGACAGTTGTTTTTCAATTGGTGGGGGATCTAACGCTATTGGAGACAACTAAGCCTGCCACATTTGATGTCACAGTAACCGTTACTGATGAAAATACGTTGAGCGGCCGTGCAACGACTGTTGTGACTCGCAGTGACTATGGGTTGTTAGTTGAGGCGTATCATGGAGTCTTTGAGAATGTAGATGTAAGTTTTGACTTTGTCGCTAGAGCGGTAAATGAATAACGAGTCGCAATTCATTTAGTAGTCTTAAATGGGATTGCCATAACATTTGGCGCTGGAAAGCAGTCATCAAGAAATGCTTTCTACTAGCGTCTGCGAATCAAAATGCGTCGTAGCGTAACTGTCTACGGCGCATTTTTTGTTTTGAGATAACCCAATTTAGTTCGAAATTGCAACTACTTAGTTGTATAATCGAACTAAATGAGCAACGGCAGTACAACTTCTCAGCAACTTCAACAACACCTAATGGCATTTGTGCGTGGCTTTGGGTTACATCAGCCGAATGTGACTCCATGTGGTCAGTCTATAGCTGTGGGTGAAGCGTATATCTTATTTGAGCTATCTCAAGTTGCGCAGCTTCCTCAATCTGATTTGGTAGTAAAGCTACGACTCGCAAAAAGCACAGTAAGCCGCATGCTGAACATTATGCAAAAGCGCGGCTGGCTAAGACGTGAAAAGCACAGCAAAGATCAACGAGCATGGGTTTGGTCATTAACGCCAGATGGTGAACGTTTAGCTTCTCAAATTGCAATTGCACGTGAACAAAAATTTTTGCACTTACTAAGCAAAATCCCTGAGGCTGAAATACCGGCGGTCCTGTCTGCGCTGCAAACGTTGGTAACAGCAACCAAAGTGGAAGAGGTAAATTGATTATGAAAAAAACACAGTTACTTTGGATGTTTCTTATTTTATTCGTTGTGGTTGGCTGTGGTGGGCAACCACACGGAGATCGGCAAGCAGAAGTCGCCGAGCGAGGTGAAATGGTGATGCCGTTTGACCTTGAGCGTACAACTCATATCTTTGATAAAACTGAATTTGGCGGAGTGCAGCAAGTGCTTTCAGATGACAATGATGCTGAACAGATAAATCTAATTCAACTTCATTTAGAAGAGGAATTTGAAAAGTTCAAGCACGGAGACTTTTCTGACCCAGCTAAAATCCATGGGCATAATATGCCAGGATTGGACGCATTACGCACAGATTATGCAAATGTGGAGTTGAAGTTTCGAGAATTAGCAGATGGAGCGGAGATAACGTATACGGCCACAGACGAAGAGCTAATTGCTGCTATTCATATCTGGTTTGATGCCCAGCTAATGGATCACGGTAGCCATGCTCAGGGGCATTAACTAAAAAGCGGGGTTCTTCTTACGACCTGAAGTCGTAAGAAGAACCCCGCTTTTTGTTTACGTCTTGATTTTTACAACGGTTGTGACATCAAATCTGCTTCAGTTGACAGGTAGTAAGTCATGGACTGCAAGTGGGTCACCGGATCAATATAACTAACACGTACATGGTCTGGCACATTCAAGCTAATTGGGGCGTAGCTCAAAATTGCGCGGACGCCTGCTTCAACGACAGTATCAGTAACCTTTTGCGCGTATTCGGCTGGAATAGCCAGCATTGCAATTTGAATATTGCGCTGCGTGAGCACTTCAATAATTTTGTCAGATGGTAGAACTTCTAAGCCATTGATGAACGACCCAACCTTGTGGGGATCACTATCAAAGATAACTGAAACGCGGAACCCGCGGTCTGAAAACCCCTGATAACGTGCAATAGCGTGACCAATATCCCCAGAGCCAATGACAGCAACTTCCCATTCACGATCCAAATTTAGGATCTGGCTGAGCTGTGAAATTAGAAATTCGACTTGATAGCCAGTGCCTTGCTTGCCAAATTCGCCAAAGTGAGACAAGTCTTTGCGAATTTGCGCTGAACTAATGCCTAGGGCTTTGCCAAGTTCATGGGAAGAGGTTACCAATTGGCCTTTGCTCACCATCCGGCTTAGGGCGCGGAGATAAACAGGCAAACGGCTAATAACAATTTTAGGAATTGGGTTGTCGCTCATCGTTGCGTGGGGTTACCGATTTTCGAATATATTTGATGAACCGAAAGCGTATACTGTGCTAAAAATTATCGCGGAATGTCGCGGTATTTAGTTAGAGTAAATTACACTGAAAATAGACACATTTCAGCCAGAAATTATTCTCAAAACATGGCTAATTTAGCATTAAATACAATGCAGATCAAGCGTATGTGAAATATTTCTCAATATGTACTAATGGCATAGCGTAAGCATCAGTTTCACAGTGATATAATCGCTCGAATGGGCAGAAATAATACCCGTTTCTTTGATATCGCAACGATCCAAATTGCTGCTGGTGATGGCGGCAATGGCATGGTGCACTTCCATCGTGAGAAGTTCGTCCCGAAAGGCGGACCAGACGGTGGAGATGGCGGCCATGGTGGTTCTGTTTACTTTGTAACAGATCCACACCTCAACACGCTTCTTCCTTTCCAGCACAGAAGGCGTTACTCGGCACCCAGTGGCATGCACGGCGGGAGCAATAACAAGACCGGTAAGACCGGTAAAGATGTAGACATTAAGGTGCCTGTTGGCACCATTGTCCGCAACGTTGAAACTGGCAAGATTATTGCTGACTTGGCTGAGCTTGGCGACCGCGTCCTGATTGCCCGTGGCGGGCAGGGCGGTCGTGGGAATCAGCATTTTGCCAACTCACGCCGCAAAACACCTTATATTGCTGAGAAAGGCGAACCAGGTGAAGCATTTGAAGCTGAATTAGAACTGAAGCTTGTCGCAGATGTTGGGATTGTTGGCGTGCCGAATGCTGGGAAGTCTACTTTTCTCAGCGTAGTAAGTGCCGCCAAGCCAAAAATTGCAAATTATCCATTTACAACGCTAGTGCCAAATCTCGGCGTGGCTGACCTTGGGAATTACAAGACAATGGTCTTAGCTGACATTCCCGGACTCATTGAAGGCGCGCATCAAGGGATTGGTCTAGGCTTTGAATTCCTGCGTCATGTTCAGCGTACTAGGGTGCTCATCCATGTATTGGATGGTTGGTCGGCAGATCCGCTGTTGGACTTCAACCAGATCATGACGGAGTTGGCCTTGTTTGATGAAGACCTCGCTGACAAGCCTCAGGTTGTCGTTCTCAATAAAACCGATATGCCTGAAGTCGCAGAAATGGCACCTGATTTGGAAGCGGCTATCAGAAAGATGGGCTATGACTTCATGACAATGTCTGCAATTGCGCAAAAAGGCATTCGGGAAGTGCTATTCAAAGCCAATGAATTGCTCAAAGACGCGCCAGACCCAATCAAGTTTGAGCCAGCGCCAGTTTACTCACCTGTTGAAGCCCCAGACTGGTTTGAAGTCGAAGAAGAAGAACCAGGCATCTTCCGCGTACGAGGGGATCGTGTCGAGCGAGCTGCGCGCATGACCTATTGGGAACACGGCGATGCTGTACGCTATTTCCAGCGTATTCTTGAAGCCATTGGGGTTCACAAAGAATTACGAAAAGCAGGCATTCAAAATGGCGACACCGTTGTCATTGATGAATACGAACTTGAGTGGATTGAGTGACGCAACGCATTGGGGTCTTTGGCGGCACATTTGACCCGCCACATTATGGCCATCTCATCTTGGCGCAAACAGCGGCAGAACAACTCAATTTAGACCATGTGCTGTGGGTGCCTGCTGGCCTAAACCCACTCAAAGCTGGCAAGAATATTACGTCGGTTGCGCAACGCTTGCGGCTAGTCGGTGCTGCGATTAGTAACAATGATATGTTTTCATTGTGTACGGTAGACACTGAACGCCCCGCACCACATTACACCATTGATACATTGCGCATTATTCAAACGCAATATCCCAATGCTGAACTCGTATTTCTGATGGGAGGCGACTCGCTTGCTAGCTTCGCGCGCTGGCGCGCACCTGACGAAATCATCAACGTCGCGCAGTTAGGCGTGATGCGCAGGCCAGATGATGACATTCCGTTGGCGGCATTGACAGAACTATTGCCTGCACTTGAACAGCGGCTTAGTTGGATTGACGCCCCTCTGATTGAAATCTCCGCGACAAATCTGCGTCGCCGTACGGCTCAGAACAAGACTATTCGTTACTACGTTCCGGAACTTGTACGCCTACTCATTACAGACTTCGCGCTGTACGCCCAAGAATAAACAACATGGCTCAAAAATTGTGGTGGCTTCGGACAGTTGCACTGTCTGGCTTTGTGTTTAGTTTGCTGGCCTGTACGGTGCCAGAGCAAAGCGTTCCGACTGAGATTCCAGCGACTAAAACTGCAACACCTGTTGTTCCAGAAACGAAGCTAGAGGAAATTCAAACCAACGGAGCGGTGCGCTGTGGGGTCTATTTGGACTACCCAGGATTTGCACATATTGACTACAACGGAACCTATGCGGGGCTTGATATGGATATTTGTCGAGCCCTAGCAGTCGCAATTTTTGACAATGTAGACGCGACCGTATTTGACGGCTTTGTCATGGCTGAGGTGTCCGCTGCTTTAGAGGCAAATACGGTGGACGTGGTGATGCATTCGCCACGCCCACAGCTTGGCATTGAAAATCCAAACCTGGGGTATGCCAAGGCGACCTATACGACAGGCGCAGGACTGCTTGTCGCTGATGATTTTGCCGGTTGGCATAGTCTTCATGATGTGCCAACGTGTGCGTTGCCGATTGGTGATTTTGAACCTCAGCTTGATCCGCTCTTTGTTGCGGCTGGAGATCAGGACTTAGATCTTGAATATGAACCTGCTTGGCCACGTCTATATGAGCGTTACAACCAAGGTGAGTGTCAAGCGTTGATCTTGCCAAGACCGATGCTAATTGAGGCTCGGCGACAAATGTCCTCAGACAGGCCTAGCCGCGTCTTGCCCCTAACCTTTGACCTGCAACCTGTTGGGCCAATTGTGTGGACAGTAGACCCCAATTGGATCGAGCTGGTAAATGCTGTCATTGACTGTTTAAATCAGCCAGATGCCGAAATTGACTTTTCTAACGTTGGTCTTACTGAAACGACGTGTAGCACCATAATCTCTAAGATTGGGACATATACCGATATATATGAGCGTAATTTAGGGGCAAATTCGTCGAATCCGCTTCCAGTTGCGGAAGAAATTGCGAATTGAGCCGAAATTAGACAATAACTTTGTAGAGATAAGGTAAGTATTGGGTTGTCGAAACGGTATAGTTTCCATATAATGCTGCGGTGGGTATACGGACTTTATACGTTTGTATTCCCGTTTGTTAACTATTTGTGATCAATAAATTCCTCGGAGGAGATAAATATGAATCGCAAGTCAATTCTTTTTGTTATGGTCGCTGCAGCATTTGCAGTCGTCCTAACTGCTTGTGGCGGTGGCGCTGCAGCAGAATTGCAAGCACAAGTTGCTGACCTACAAGGTCAATTGGAAGCTGCTCAAGCCCAAGTTGAAGAAGCTAACGGCATGATCGAAGCAGCAAAAGCAGAAGCAGCAGACGCAGTTGCAGCAGCTGCAGACGCAGCTACCGCAGCAGCAGATGCAGACCCAGTAGCTGTTACCTTTGAAGGTGGTGGCGACACATTGGCAGCTGTTCAAGCTCGCGGTACCTTGAAGTGTGGCGGTAACGCTAACTTGCCAGGTTTCGGTTTCTTGGATCCAGACACCAACGAATTTAGCGGTTTCGACGTAGATTACTGTGGCGCAGTCGCAGCAGCAGTTTTGGGCGACGCTTCAGCTATTGAAATCACCCCAACCACCGGTACCACCCGCTTCCCAACCCTGCAAAGTGGTGAAGTTGACGTTCTGATCCGTAACACGACCTGGACGATCAGCCGTGACACCAGCCTTGGTTTTGACTTTGCACCAACCACCTTCTTTGACGGTCAAGGTATGATGGTCCGCGCTGACAGCGGCATCGCTAGCTTGGAAGACATGGAAGGCGGTACAGTTTGTGTGCAAGCTGGTACCACCACTGAAAAGAACTTGGCTGATGTATTCCGCGCTAAGGGCATCACCTATGAAGCTAAGGTCTTCCCAGACAATCCATCAACCACCGCAGCATACGACGAAGGTTCATGTGACGGTTTGACCACTGACAAGTCAGGTTTGGCTTCAATCAAGGCAACCTCATTGAGCGACGGCGATGCACACATGATCTTGGACGAAACCATGTCTAAGGAACCACTCGGTCCAGTTACCCGCCACGGCGACAACAACTGGGGCGACATCGTGATGTGGGTTGTGAACTGCACCATCCAAGCTGAAGAATTCGGTATCACCTCCGCTAACGTAGATGACTTCTTGACCAGCGACAACCCAGGTCACTTGAACCTGTTGGGTGTTGAAGGTGAATTGGCTCAAGCATTGGGTCTTGCAAACGACTTCTGCTACCAAGTCATCACACAAGTTGGTAACTACGGCGAAATTTACGACCGCAACTTGGGTCCAGACACTCCATTGGGTCTTGGCCGTGGTCCTAACGCCCAATACTACGATGGTGGTTTGATCTACGCTCCACCATTCCGCTAAACCATTAGCGCTGTCTGACATTGTCAGACAAAATTGACTAAGAACGGCCCAGCAGCCAGACGTTGCTGGGCCGTTTCTTTTAACTTGAGGTTGGCGTTTCCAACTGTCGGATAGTTAACAAAATTACTGTGATTTCGTCAGCCTCAAGCGTCATTTGGTTTGTAAATTAGTCAAAATAACCAACGCAATCGACTTCTAACTTGTGTCTATCGTGCAGTCGGTGTACTATTCTGTGTCCGCGGTTATGGTTTGGTTTCACAGGCTGACCGTGCGTCATCAATGGGGTAAGCGTAAAGGAAAGGACATGTTGCGCCATCTTTTGGGGCTTCCACTCGTTTTCTCCCGTATTTAATTCAAAAGGTTTGTTGTTGCCTATGGAAAGTAATTCAGGTATTTCTAATATATTTGCGAAATTATTTGATATTCGCGTATTAGGGGTTATTGCACAAATTGTTGGCGCGATTGTTGTGGCGCTGACATTCTCTTGGTTTATAGGCAATGTTGCTGGAAATCTAGAGTCGCTGGGTGAGGCGCAGTTCATTTGTGAAGATGGGACTGTCGCTTACCGCTGTGCATATGACTTTATGGACTCTGCGGCTCAATTTGACGTTGCTGAAACATCCTTTGGGATGTCTTATGACAATAGCAACTCGTATTGGCGTGCAATTGGTGTAGCTGCGGTAAATACAATTCGCGTCACCATTATTGGCTGTATTCTCACCACCATTCTTGGGACACTTGTTGGGATTGCGCGACTTTCTAAGAATTGGTTAGTTGCCAATGTATCTAAGTGGTATGTTGACCTTTTCCGCAATACGCCGCTTGTATTGCAATTGGTCTTCATCTATTTCTCTTTCTTCTTAGCGCTTCCCAGTATCAAAGAGGCTGCTGAAAACAGTAACTTTGTTTTTCTGAGCAATCGGGGCATTAACTACCCGTCACTTGTTCCAACTGTGTCTTTTCAAGTTCTGGCCATTTTTATTGGGATTGGCCTCGTGTTGGCATATGCAATTTGGATCATTTTGGGGCGGCGTGAAGAGCGCTTAGGCGGAACAACAAACCGTGGCATCTGGGCCCCAATTGCATTGGTACTCTTGACTGTTGTAGGTTGGTTTGTCGCCAATGCGTCAGCAGCCGGAAACCAAGTGATGTTGGTCAATAATGCGAGCGGAGTTACCGGTCTCGAAAATATTCCACAGGTTGTGGCTGAACGCTTTGAGGTCGACATCGCCGATTTAGCAGGCATTCAGGCCCTGGTTGACGCTGGTGATATTGATCAGAAAACATATAAAGACTCGCGTCTCAATGTTTGTGCTGAGCGACAATCTTTAGAGGCTGCCAACATTGATTCTGAATTGCGCGCGTTAGGCATCCCATACAGTATTTCACGCGTGAAAGATGCTGACAAAGCGTTCCAAGACTATGCTGCTGGAAAATGTGATTTGTTAGTTGCAGAGCAAGGCTTTATCAACGAAATGAGCGCAACGCTTGAAGACGGAAGTTCTTTCTCAATTGTTGGTATCCCGGAACGGCCACTGCGGCTTTCTCTCGCAAAATTGGAAGGCTTGAACTTCGCTGGCGGCGGCAAGATGACCCCAGAGTTCGCTGCAATTCTGATTGGTCTCGTGCTCAACACTGGTGCCAGTGTTGGTGAAATTGTCCGTGCGGGTATCCAAGCGGTTTCAAAAGGGCAGACAGAAGCTGCTCGTGCTATTGGGCTGACGGAGGGCCAACGCTTACGCTTAGTTGTGCTACCACAAGCGCTGCGGGTCATTATCCCGCCGCTTACGAGTAGTTATCTCAACCTAGCGAAGAACTCGACTCTGGCGCAGATTGTGGCGTTCCCAGACTTCTGGACGGTGATCTTTACGACCATCAACCAATCGGGCCGCGCGATGCAAGGGATGTTGTTGACAATGCTGTTCTACCTCACCCTGAGCCTAATTATTTCTGCGTTCTTGAACTGGTACAACCAACGCGTGAAGTTGGTCGAGCGCTAAAGGAGACTAGAAATGACTGTTACTAAACCACCACGTCGTTTTGATCTCGGCATGTTTGTCCGAGAATATTTCTTTAGCAATTGGTTCTTACCAGTTTGGCTTGCGTTCTTAGCGTACGTTACCTTCAGGTTTGCCATTAATCGGTTGGCTATTGCGCCAATTGCGACCATTGTTATTTTGCTTATTTGGCTCGGGACACTGGGCTGGATGATCAATGCGGATCTGAATCGTAACCATAATTCGCGTACATATTGGCTGAAAGAAAACATGTACAACTCTGTCACCAATGTGTTGGTGTCATTGCTAATTGTGCTCATGTTGTCAGCGATCATCATTCAGTTTTGGAATTATGGCGTTGTACGGGCATCTTGGACAGATGTTCCCCTTGGTATTGACGAACGAATTCCTGTTGAAGAGTTCAATGTTGAAGGCGTAGACTTGGCACTTTTGGAAGCTGGCGAAAGCGTCAGTATTCCATTTGAGCAAAACGGTCTTGGCACAGATATTCGCGAATACAAGTACAAGATCGACAGCGCCAATCCTGATGTCGTGATCCGAAGTGAAGAGTATGTCTACTTAGGGCGTAACCTGTTCGGCGATGAAGCGGGGGCAAACTGGGGTGCAGTGCGTGACAATTTTGCGAACCTGATGGTCTTCCGGTTCAAAGAATACTCGCCACGCTTGTGGACTGCGCTGGCAATTATTGCCGTGCTGGCGGTCTTCTCGGTTCTGGTCACCCGCGTGTTAGATCCAGAAGTCATCCCAGACGATGACGTTACCGAAATTTATGTCCCTGGTCAAAATTCGCAGCAACTGTCAATCTGGCGTCTGCTCATGAATTACCTATGGCTGTTATCGCCGTTTGTGATTTGGAAGCTGCTGCTGGGTTCAACGATGTCCGGAATGATTAACATCATTGCTGGCGCGATTATGTTATTTGTGACGCTTTACATCGTGCTATATCGCCGACAAACAATCAATGTAACCTTACTCGGTTGGATTGTCAGTGGTTGGTTGATCTTTGGGCTGCTGATTGCACCGCTATTTTCAATTGCGTTGCGTGGTCTGCTTCAAGGTGCAGGCATGGGTCTGTTGGCGAGCATCAACGTTACGACAGGGCTTGTGATCTTTGGGCACGCAGTATTTGGCTTGTTGCTTCTCTACAATTTTGTCTTGCCGCTTTTCAGAGGTGGGCCGCGCCCAGAATTCAAGCTTGGGAATGGCGGCTGGCTAATCTTGGCTTGGCTGTTCGTGTTAGCGTTACGCCAATTCACGCCAGAAATTGCCCAAGCAATTTTCTTCATTGATTATGAAGCAATTGAAGTTGTAGACCCAGACCAAACCTGGGGTGGATTGCTCTTGAGTGTGATCATTGCGTTGTTTGCGATTGTGGTGTCATTCCCAATGGGGATTTTGCTTGCCATGGGACGTCGTAGTGAAATCAATGGTGTTCCTTGGTGGATTACCTATCCATTAGCGGGGTTGGCTGCAATCTGGTTCTTCGCCACGTCGACTCCCGGCCTATTGGCAACATCGCGTAATTGGTTTGAGAGTGTGTTGGCATTCTGGCCAATCATTATCATTTTGCTGGCGTTTGCGCTACAGCGCGCCTTTGATGGAAACGTTCTTGCAGCATTCAGCACCATGTTTATCGAAATGGTGCGTGGCGTTCCGATGATTACGATCATTTTCTTCGCGATCATTTTCGTGCCACTATTCTTGCCACCTGGAACTGAAATCAATCAGACTTGGCGGGTAATGGCTGGGTTTACGTTCTTCTCTGCCGCATATTTGGCAGAAAATGTGCGTGGTGGGCTGCAAGCACTCAGCAAAGGTCAATATGAAGCCGCAGATGCTGTCGGGCTGAGCGGTTTCCAAAAATATGCATATATCATTATGCCCCAAGCGCTACGCGCTGTAATTCCAGCGATTGTGGGGCAATTCATCGGGTTGTTCAAAGATACATCCCTTGTATTCTTGGTTGGTCTGTTTGACTTGTTGGCGGTTGCCAATAACATTAGTGGTCAGCCAGACTGGATTAACGTGCGTACCGAACCATACCTGCTACTTGCAGTAATCTTCTTCTTCGGTAGCGCCGTCATGGCAGGATATAGCCGACGCCTCGAAGCACAGTTAGGCGTTGGAGAACGATAGAGTTTAGCGATCAGCCGTCAGCCATCAGCTGTCAGCTTGGTGTGAAATTACCAAGCTGATTGCTGAACGCTGATCGCTGAAAGCTCCTAAAGAGGAGACATTCAATGACAGTAGCAGAAAAAGAACTCGGACCAGAAATGGTCGTATGTAAAGACGTCAACAAATGGTACGGAGACTTCCACGTATTGAAAGGCATTGACGTGACAGTGCGTGAAGGGGAAGTGATTGTTATTCTGGGACCATCTGGGTCTGGGAAATCAACGTTTATTCGCTGTATCAATCGTTTGGAAGAACACCAACAAGGTCAAATTGTTGTCGATGGCACCGAACTCACCCACGACATTCGCAACATTCAAGAAATTCGGCGCGAAGTGGGGATGGTGTTCCAACAGTTCAACTTGTTCCCACACCTGACCGTAATTGACAACGTCACCTTGGCACCGATCAATGTGCGGAAGTGGTCACGTGAAAAAGCCGAAGAAGTTGCCATGCGCTGGCTAGACCGCGTCGGTATTCCAGAACAAGCACAAAAATATCCTGGTCAATTGTCTGGTGGGCAGCAGCAACGTGTGGCGATTGCCCGTGCGCTAGCAATGGAACCAAAGATCCTGTTGTTCGACGAACCAACCTCGGCGCTTGATCCTGAAATGATTAAGGAAGTGCTTGACGTAATGCGAGACTTGGCCCGCCAAGGCTATACCATTATGGCGGTAACCCACGAAATGGGCTTTGCGCAGTCTGTAGCAGACCGCATTTTGTTCTTCGACGAAGGCAAAATTGTGGAAGAGAATACGCCAGCAAACTTCTTTACAAACCCGAAAGAAGAACGCACCAAGCTGTTCCTCTCTCAAATTCTCAACCACTAGACGTTTTCTATTCACGAGGCGGGTTCCTTAAGGCGACCGTAGGTCGCGAGGAACCCGCCTTGTATTTAAGACGGCGTTGGGTCATGGCACAACAAAAATAAGGCATAATGTCCCCATGCAAATTGCTATTGATGCTAGCCGGACAACGGTCGCCCGCCGTACTGGTACTGAGAATTACGCCTTACAGCTTACGCGTGCGTTACTAGCACTTGATTCGGCGCATCACTGGCTGCTCTACTTTCGAGATCAGCCCGCCCCAGACTTGTTTCCAACAACTGACAATTACAGCATCAAGGTAGAAACACCAGCGCGACTGTGGACGCACCTTAGTCTAGCGCGGGCGCTTCAGCGTGATAAGCCCAAAGGTATCTTCATTCCAGCGCATGTCAGACCATATTTTTGTCCTGTCCCATCAGTAGTGACGGTGCATGACCTTGGCTATTTGCATTTTCCAGACGCACATCCCAAGCGCCAACAGCGCTACTTAGACTGGTCAACGCGCCGCAATGCAGACAAAGCGCAACACTTACTCGCAGATTCACAAGCAACGAAGTTAGACTTGCAACAGTTCTACAAAACGCCCAAAAACAAAATCAGTGTGGTCTATCCGGGGTTTGATTCAGGCGCCTTTGAGGCAGTAGACAACCTGCCAATCTTGCCGAATTTACCGGCGCGTTATTTGTTGCATGTCGGGACTATTCAGCCGCGTAAGAACCTGAGCCGTCTGATCAACGCCATCCACCGCCTGCGTCAGCACCCAGACTTGCCGCGATTAGTGCTTGCCGGTCGGCAGGGTTGGTTAAGCGAACCTATCTTGCAGCAGATTGATGACTTGAAGCTGCAAAATCATATTCAATTGCTAGACTACGTCCGTGATGAAGATCTAGCGGCGCTGTATCAGAACGCGACGGCTTATGTATTTCCCTCGCTATTCGAAGGCTTTGGCTTTCCAGCGTTGGAGGCCATGGCGAGCGGTGTGCCTGTGATCAGCTCAGATGGCGGGTCCTTACCTGAAGTTGTTGGTGATGCTGCATTGGTGTTCCCTGCAGAAGATGAAGATGCGTTAGTTGAAGCCATCTTGCATTTACTGAGTACACCTCAGTTGCAAGCGCAGTTAGTGGCAAATGGTAAAAAGCAGATGCAAAAATTTACATGGCAAAAAGCAGCGCAAGAAACACTGCAAATATTGGAGCAGACATTCCGCCTAAACAAGTAAAATTACGTCGAATGAAAACGCTCTCAATCCTCAATGTGCCAGTGCATGACGTCACCTATGACCAAACGCTTGACCTGTTTGGTGCCTACATTGCCTCTGGCCAGATCCATCAGATTTGTACTGTCAATCCAGAATTTGTGATGAAGGCCAATCAGCGGCCAGAGTTTATGCATGTGCTCCAGAGTGCAGACTTATGCCTGCCAGACGGCCAAGGGTTACTGTGGGGCGCTAAATTGAAAGGTCAGACGCTACAGGAACGGGTGGCTGGCTCCACAATGATGTACAAGCTGGCAGAACGGGCTGCCAAAGAAAATTGGCGTGTGTTTTTATTAGGCGCCGCTGATGGTGTGGCTGGTAAAACAGCTTCTATTTTGGAAGACCGTTATCCAGGTTTCAATGTTGTGGGCACTTGGAGTGGGAGCCCCTCTGATGAAGATGCCCCAGGGATTGTGCAACTGATCAAACAGTCTAGAGTGCAAGTCTTGTTGGTCGCCTACGGTGCGCCAAAACAAGACTTATGGATTTACAAATATCGGAATGAAATGAAAGTACCCGTCATGATGGGCGTCGGGGGAAGCTTTGATTTTGTGGCAGGGGTCGCGACGCGCGCGCCGGAGTGGGTCCAAAATCTAGGCTTAGAGTGGTTGCATCGCCTGATAAAAGAACCTTGGCGCTGGCGACGGATGTTGGCACTACCAAATTTTGCGCTGCGTGTGGTCTTTGGCAAAGACAGCGTAAAAGTTGTGAGTGAAGAGTGAAGAGTGGATAGCAACGAGAAAAACTTCACTACTATCCACTTCAACCTATTTACTTCTTATCCTGTATTTTTCAACCCTGCTGCAATCCCATTGATGGTTAACACCATCGCATTGCGGATTTTGAGTGCTTTCGCACTAGTTTCATCCTCAATATTCTGCAAACGACGCAGCAACTCCACTTGAATATAATTCAGTGGATCCACATATGGGTTCCGTAATTCCACACTCCGCTGTAGCCCCGGATCACGATCCATCAGACGCTCCGTACCAGTAATTTTCAACACCATCTCTTTGGTGAGATCATATTCGGCTTTGATGCGGGCAAATGTGTCTTGCGCCATTTCTTGGTCTGGCACCAGACTTGAATATAGCTTGGCAATCCCCATGTCGGCTTGCAATAACGATAGTTCGGCATTATCCAGAATTGCTTGGAAGAAAGGCCAACCGGCATACATTTCTTGTAGCAAGTCCAGCGAAACATTGTTGTTTAAGCCACTGCCTAAGCCATACCAGCTAGGCAGGTTGTAACGGCTTTGCATCCAAGAGAAGACCCATGGAATAGCGCGAATGTTGGTGACTTTTAGCTTGCTGTCTGTACCACGCTTGGCAGGGCGGGACCCAATATGCAGGCGATTGATTTCAAGCAGTGGCGTGGCGTATTGCCAATATTCCATAAAGCTCGGTGTGTCATACACTAAACTGCGATAAACCTCACGGGCTTTACTGGCCATTCCTTCCATTGCGGTAGCCCAAACCGCCTCAATGTCATTTGTGTCCGGGTTATACATTGGACTCAGCAACACTGCATTCACAATTTGTTCAAGATGACGACGAGCTAGTTTTGGTGTGGCATACCTTGCACTGATCACTTCACCTTGTTCGGTGACGCGGAAACGTCCGCTAATGCTGCCAGGCGGTTGCGCAAGGATGGCGCGATTGGCAGGCCCACCACCACGGGCAATGGTGCCACCGCGACCGTGGAACAAAGTCAGTTTGACGTTCTCACTGTAACAAGCTTCTGCAATTGCAGATTGGGCTTTGTACAGCCCCCAATTTGCAGTCAGAAAACCACCGTCTTTGTTGCTGTCGGAATAACCAATCATTACCATTTGTTCGTTATTGCAGCTTTCTAAATGCTTCCGATACAACGGTAAATTGAACAACTCCGTCAAAACCTCAGGCGCATTGATGAGGTCCTGAATAGTCTCAAATAAGGGCACTATTTGCTGTCCTTCAAGACAGTTGTTCCATTTCGCCAGCAACATGACTGCCAACAGATCGGCGACGGTTTGCGTCATCGAAATGATGAATGGGCCAGTTAATTCACGGCCATAGAGCTCACGGGTGCGTGCCAGCAATGCAAATAAACGCCAGGTTTTAGTGGTATTTGGTGTAATGCCAGCGTTGCGGGCGATTTCGGGAGTTTCACCTTCTAACTGTTCAATCAGCAACGCCTGGCGTTCACTGGAAGACAGCGCCATAAAGTCGTTGCAAATGCCTAACCCGCGGAATAACTCTGCCACGGTTTCGTTGACCACGCTCGAATCTTCGCGCATGTCCAACTTAGCAGAATGCAAACCAAAAATGTCGAATTGTTTTTGAATCGGACTGACTTGTAGTTCCGCAATCTGCTTTGGCAAGGCATCATGGATGATAGCCAAGATGCGGCGGAACTCTTCAGCATTGACCTTGGTTTCGACGACATCGTCAGACAGCAGGTTTGCGCGCATGCTGACTTTGCTAGCTTCGACAAGATCTTGGGCGAGTAAAGCAATCGCTAAGCGGAACTGCTCATTTGGATAACGCGCTTCCATAAACGCAACGTGTTCAGGAAAGGGGCGTCGAGAGTCTAACCATGCTTTAAGCTCGGTTGGTGGGTCTAAACGTCTAGTTGCCATACTCAATCGGCGTGCTAGATCTTGCAAGGAACGGCGATGTTTTTCAACGGCTAGACCACGATGCAACCGTAAGGTTTCTGCAGTAACTTCAGGCGTGACAAAAGGGTTGCCATCCCGATCTCCGCCCATCCAAGAGCCAATTTGCAGCCATGGGTGCGACACGCGTAACCCCGGATAGGATTGCGCAAGACTTTCGTCTAAGATGCGGTAAATGTCTGGAATAACATCCCAAAACACGGAGTCGACAAAGAACAACCCTGTCCGAACTTCGTCGGTGACTTCTGGTTTGGCAACGCGCTGTCGCCCGGTCATCCAGACCCCCGTAATTTCGGCAAATAGGGCTTGCTTAGCGAGGTCTGTTTCGCGTGGTGTGAGTTGATTACTGCTGAGCTCTTCAAGCAGATTGAAAATCCGGTTGAGTTTACTCAGAATTGTCCGTCGTTTTGCTTCGGTGGGGTGCGCAGTCAGCACAAGCTCAATATTGAGGCTGCGTAATAAATACGCCATTTTGGCGTCAGACAATCCACGTGCTTTCAAAAGCTCAATTGCGGCCGGAATGGATTCGGCAACAGGCGCTGGATGTTGGTCCATTTCACGCTGTGACAAACGCTTGATACGATGATGATCTTCGGCCAAGTTGACGAGATCAAAATACAACGCAAACGCGGCAGATACAGCGCGCGCGTCTTCAGCAGATAGTGCGCGAACGGCGCTGGTCAAACGCGTTGACGCGCCAGCTTCACCGGCCCGTCTGGCCTTAGCAAGCTTGCGAATACGTTCCTCGGTTTGAAACAGAGTCTTTGATTCTTGATCAGAGATGACATCGCCAAGGGTGTCACCTAATAAGCGGATAATTTCGGATAATTCCATATAGTCAGCAGTAAACGGTCAGATTAATACGCGCCGCCCCAATTGTGGTTCCCAACATTCATTATATGCATGACGGTTGAGATGGCGTTGTGGAAATTGCATGTAATTTCGTCGTACAATGGAAAAAGAGTCACAAAGTGACGTCCGCTAAACTAAATTCAACAACAACTTTACGCAGCACTATGGAACGACCAGATTTATCGAACGTTGATCCGCAAATTTTGGCTTACATCGAATACTTGGAATCGAGTGCCACAAAATCTAAAAAGTCAACGCCTGCGCCAGCACTTGAGCCTTCAGAACCGCCAACGACAATGCAGGTCATTACGTTGACGCAGCATGACGTTGCAAAACGAACAGCGCGCCATTTATATGGTCGCCAGCGACGCGCTGGCATGGGGATTTTTGACATTGATACCGATGAAAATGATCCTCCTAAACTGTTGACCGTCGCGGATGAAGCGTCAACGCTAATTGTAGTGACGTCTCAAGCAAAGGCCTATCGATTGCCGGTTGCTGAAATTGCCAGCGCAGAGGTACGAGCGCGAGGAGCTTCTATGCGCGACTTGCTGCCAATGCTCGATGACGAAATCGTCGTTGCTTTAGTCCCCGAAGGACCGGGAGCATATTTCACTGTCGTAAGCGAACGTGGATTTGTACGCTCATTGCCTAAGCACCTCGTCAGCGACCGAATGCAGCCGGGAATGGTCTTGTATAACATGCGCGAAGGTGGTCCCGCGGCTGCTGCTTGTCGTAACAACGGTGATGAATCGTTATTCATTGCGACACGGGAAGCTAAAGCAATCCGTTTTGCGGCACGCAATGTACCCGCGTTTGGCACTCAGGGGCTGCGGCTCACGAGTGAAGACAAAGTGATCTCAGTAACACCGTGTGGGCCGAAAGAAGGTGTGATGCTGCTAGCTGAAGATGGCAAAGGCACCATTCGGCTCATGACTGGGTTTGCTGCCAATAAAGCCCCCGGTGCTGGTGGGAAAGTTGCGCTGAAAGCCGAGCGACTTGTCGGGGCAATGCGTGCCGGTGACAAAGATGATATATTCATCATCTCTCGCCAAAGTAAGTTGATTCGGTTCCAAGGTGCAGAGATCCCACAAAAAGAAGGTGTGGTCCAGGGTGTCAATTGTATGGCGTTGCGATCAGATGAGTGTGTCGCGTTTACAGTCACAAGTGTGCCTCCTGCAACTGAATAGGTGTCTATCCGTATATAAACTTAAGACCAGCGCTGGTGCATGATCAACACCGTGGCGCTAATGTCATTTGTAAGTGGAGTAGGTAATGGAAGATCGGATTCAATGTGAAGCGACAACAAAGCGTGGCACGCAGTGCCGCAATAAGGCTGTAAACGACGGACAATATTGTCGCGTGCATCATGTCCAGCACGATTGGGATGCGCGAAAAGTGAATTTACAAAATGAATTGCAAGCCTTGGTGGGCGAACTCAATTCATTTACGTCGAATTTAGAGAAAAATATGACCCCTTGGCAGTCTCGCATCAATATGCGACCGCCAAAGGATGTCTGGCACACTGTGCGTGCCAAAATCGACGAAACGGCCGTGGGCGAACTATTTGACCAAGACACTTGGGAAGGCGTCTCAGAATATGTCAAACTGGCTGTTGAAGAGCGCACAGAAGAAATTGCCGAACGGTTTCGACGCCACTAATTTAGAAACACATATTTAGGACCTTTGCTTGTCAGAGAGCATTGAGCCTGTCGAAATGCGGCATTGTTACTTTGACAAGCTCAGTGAGCGAAAGGCCTAACTTTATAAAGCCCTAAGCTTTCCGAAGTATCATAAAGCGACTTGCCAATACGGGTAAGTCGCTTTTTTATTGTCATGTCTTTATGCAAACTCCAAACATAAATAACCAGACGTCTTTGCCTAAACTACGGTGGGATATTTGGGATCTGCTCCTAATTACCTCAGCGATTTTGATTGTGATGACCATCGCTTCGAGCTTAGTCATTCTCTTGGTGTTAGCTGCTACCGGCGAAATGCCACCACTGGCCGATATTCGAAATGGCGCAATTGATAGCGCTGCATTACTTGGCAATACTTGGGCAGTGGTCGCCTTGGCATCGCTCAATTTTTTTGTCGTTGTCTTGGTCGTGCCAATTGCCATGCTCATCAGAGGAAAGCTAAGTTGGGAGTTGCTCGGCTTCAAACAGTTCAAATTATGGTGGCTGGCCATACTGCCCGTTATCTTTGCGGTCTTGTATCCGTTAGTCAATTTGGTTGTGACGGGCCTGCAAACACTGCTGTATGGCGGCCTTGATTCGTGGCAAATGGAGTTGTTCTTACCGGAGGACTTTAGCTGGTCATTGGCATTGGTTTCAGTGTTAGTGCTGGGCGTTTTAGTGCCGATTGGCGAAGAGATAATGTTTCGCAGTATTTTGTATCGCTGGCTGCGGGACACGTGGGGTGTTACCGTTGGCGTTGTTGTGAGTGCGCTGGTATTTGGGAGCTTGCATATTAGCGTTGGCACTGAACATGTCTATGGCGTGGAGTTCACAGTTGCCATTGGTGTGGCGCTGATTGGTGCCATACTGGCTCTGGTTTACGAATACAGTGGCTCAGTGTGGACTGCTATTTTGATGCACATGGCACAGAACACTCTAGGCGTGGCAGTAGGGTTTGCTGCGCTCTATTTCGGCTGGAGCTTCTAAACATGATCCCTACAGATGTTACGCAATATCACTATAGAGCGGGGCAATTACATTGCGAAGATGTTTCGCTAGCGGCACTGGTAAAGACATATGGAACCCCGTTATATGTTTATAGCCAGCAAGCATTACAGGCGCGAGTCACAGAACTGCGTCAAGCGCTTGGTAATAGTGGGCACGCTTGTTATGCGGTAAAAGCCAACCAAACACTTGGAATTTTGCGTTTGTTTGCAGAAAACGGTTTGGGTGCCGATGTGACCAGTGGCGGCGAATTGTACTTAGCGTTGCACGCTGGCTTTGCTCCCCAAGATATTCTGTACTCTGGCGTTGGGAAAACGGAGACTGAACTGCGTTTTGCAATTGAGACGGGTCTTCGCGCAATTCATGTGGAGTCGGTGCCGGAGTTGCAGCGAATTGAAACGCTAGCCGCGGAATACCAACGAGTTGTCAATATTGGTGTTCGCGTCAATCCAGACATTGATGTGCCAACACATCCTTACATTAGCACAGGCGCAAAAGAGCATAAGTTTGGCGTGCCGCCAACGGAAGCAGTGCAGTTGCTAATGCAGGCCCAGCTCTCACCTTGGCTCAACCCTGTTGGGATTGCGAGTCACATTGGGTCTCAAATTATGTCTCTCAAGCCATTTGCTGCGGCTGCTGAATTCTTGGCAGGTTTGGCAAGTGAACTGACCGGAATGGGGATTGCCCTGGAGTATGTAGATGTTGGTGGGGGCGTCGGCATTAGCTATGCTGGACAGGAGCCAATTCCTTTGACCGATTGGATCAATACGATAAAAGCGCCAATTGCTGAGGCCGGATTTTCACTAGCAGTGGAACCAGGACGATCTTTGGTTGGCCCAGCAGGGGCATTGCTCACGGAAATCACGTATGTCAAGGACAATGGGCATAAGCAATTCGCCATTGCAGACGCCGGGATGAATGATTTACTGCGACCGACGTTGTATCAAGCGAAGCATCCTTTGCTTCCAGTTCAGCAGTCAAACAATGCAACTGTTTTGTACGATGTTGTTGGTCCAATCTGTGAAAGTGGTGATTTCTTAGCAAAAGGGTATGTCTTGCCGAAAGTTGAGCAGGGCGATTTGTTATGTGTCTTGCAGGCTGGTGCGTATGGCTTTGCGATGTCTTCGAATTACAATGGACGCTTACGTGCTGCAGAAGTCTTGGTCAATGGCGACCAAGTCACTATGATCCGCGAACGAGAGACATATGCAGATTTGGTCCGTTTGCAGTAACTATTGTCCGCAACTAGTCGCGGCGTAAGCATCTAGCGGCGCCTGTAACGTTGCGTCAATATCAATCAGTTGAATGGCTAACTCATTGCGTTTGACCACAATGTACTTGCCATCTGGTGACCAACTGAGCGGTGCAACATGATCCATTGGAATCTCAGCGACAACGCAGCGTTGATCCAGATGAAATATTTTGGCGCTCAACGTATCGTAGATGCCATCGCGATATACGAAGTACTTCCCGTCTGGTGACCAGCTAGCTGCACTAATCAGGTTACCTTCGACAAGGTTGAACTTTTCGTGAGTAATCGTATCGACACCAACGATTTGGCGCGTAGCCCCTGGGTTCTGTAGGAAAAACAGCAGCATATCCCCATTGGGTTGCCACGTGGTACAGCACGGCTGCTGCCACCACAAAACGCCTGCTAAATTGATAAATGACCATTCCTCACCGCTCCGGTCCACAGTCAGCAACTCACCATTGTGAGCGAAAAATGCCAGTTGATCTTCATTATTAGAAAACGCGGGCATGAGCCCTTCTAAGAAGGGGTATTCAACATTTTCCCGCATGTCATAGATGTAGATCACGTCTTCACGGGTAAACGCAAACTGATTTTTGGCCGTTGAACGCACTAAGCGCGAGTCTTTTTGCATCCCTAAAATGGGCAGTTCGCGACGCTTTTCAGTGTCAACGTTATACAGCATGACGGTGAGGTCACGTTCGTTGAAAAGTAGTAATTCTTGAGGGTCTTGTTCCCATGACACATAAGGAAACGGCAGTTCGAGGGTGCGCGTAACGGGCGTGATCCGGGTAGAGGAGGTTGCCGCTTGGCAAGCAACCAGAAAGATGCTTAGCCCGCTAAGTAAAAAAATCGGAAATAAACGTTTGCACAGCGTGTATGGCACAGTGTGCGGATTCTAACAGGTGCAGGACCAAAGACTAGGGTACAATCTGCCCGTTTTTATGACCACTAAACCACAAACCCCCGATGATTATATTGCGGCAGATCCGCCTGATCGTTTAGAGACGGCCGAAATGCAACGCATTGCTCGTGCTGCGGGTATTGTGGCAGTTGGCAATATTACGTCACGGGTACTTGGACTGGTCAGAGATACCGTCAAGTCGTTCTTCTTTGGCGCAACCGGTTTGGTCAGCGCGTTTGACTTAGCGACCAAAGTTCCGATGATGTTCTTCGACCTCTTGGTCGGGGGCATGGTCAGTTCGGCCTTAGTGCCAGTATTCAGCGAATACAGCAAGCCAGAAAACCGCGATGAACTTTGGCGGGTTGCCAGTTTCCTGCTGAGCATCGGGGTGATTGCCCTAACCGTACTCACGCTAATTGGTGAGGTCTTTGCGCCGCAGATTGCGTACATCATCGGTGGTGGGTTGAATGAAGAAACGCTGCAACTCACCACGCAATTGCTGCGCATCACGCTCCCAGCAATTGTCTTTCTCAATTTGGCAGGCATCTTGTCTGCACTGCTGTATGCGCTAAAACGCTTTACGTTACCAGCATTCAATTCGGCGATATTCAATCTTGGGATTGTGATTGCGACCTTTGCGTTTGCACGCACACTTGGCATTCATGCAATGGCCATTGGTTTGCTAAGTGGGGCAGTGCTACAGGTGATATTGCAACTACCTGGTCTCCGTGACGCAAGACTAATCCCAGTCTTTGATTGGCGTCATCCAGCCTTACGGAATATAGCGCGCCTGTACTGGCCGATCTTACTCGGCCTGATTGTGGATATTGTCAGTCGCACGCTATCTTACCGATTGGCAACCGGCACTGGAGACCAAAGTGTCGCGTGGATGGGATATGCGACAACATTGATGCAGTTTCCGCTTGGGCTAACTTCAACGGCTGTTGCAGTAGCAATTTTGCCAACGCTTTCACAGCAAGCAGCAGATTCCGTCAAGTCGAGTAACAACACTGCCTTTCTTTCGACACTCGCGCAGG